>JAUNVX010000278.1 GCA_030540615.1 Psychrobacter sp.
GCGCTCAGCTCCTCAATCATCAGATTGGTTAGGCTTTCAGGATTGTCTAATAGCTCTTGAAGTTTGGCGCGCTCAAGACCTAATTCATCCTGTTCACGTTTGAGCTCAAACTCTTCTAATCTTGCCAATTGGCGAAGGCGAATGTCTAAGATAGCGTTGGCTTGAATCTCGCTTAAATCATAGCGGGTCATCAGCTCCACCTTGGGGTCGTCCTCTTCACGAATGATGCGGATGACCTCATCGATATGCAGATAGGCAATGAGCAGACCTGCCAAGATATGCAGACGTTTGTCAATCTTATCGAGACGATATTCAGTGCGGCGAGTGACGACGATGCGGCGACTGATTAGCCACTCCTCTAAGATATCCTTGAGGTTTTTGACCTTAGGTTTGCCATCGAGGCCAATCATATTCATGTTGACACGGTAGTTGCTCTCAAGCTCAGTACTAGCAAACAAATGGCTCATTACTCGGTCAACATCGACTCGGCTAGACTTAAGCTCCAACACGATTCGGCAAGCGTTTTCGTGATCAGACTCATCATGGATATCGACGATCCAAGGCAGCTTTTTGTCTGTCATTAGCTTGGCGATTTGCTCTTGGATTTTGTTGCCAGAGACCTGATGCGGTAAGGCATCAATAATGACTAGATTCTTCTCTTTTTTATCAACGTGGTAGACCGCGCGCATCTTATAGCTGCCACGGCCTGTCTCGTAGATGGCCTGCAAGTCTTTTTTGCTAGTGATGATTTCAGCTTTGGTAGGCAAGTCTGGTGCTGGGATAGATTGGGTAAGCTGCTTAACGGACAGTTCGGGGTTTTTGAGCAGGCGAATCGCTCCTCGGACCACTTCAGTCAAGTTATGCGGTGGGATATCGGTGGCCATACCAACGGCGATACCCGTCGTGCCGTTTAATAAGATATTGGGCAAACGTGCTGGTAGCGTCACTGGCTCTTGCATCGAGCCATCAAAGTTATCCTGCCAATCGACAGTCCCTTGACCTAACTCGTTGAGCAAGGTATTGGCATAAGCAGACATTTTGGCTTCGGTGTAGCGCATCGCTGCAAAAGACTTGGGGTCATCCGGGCTGCCCCAGTTGCCTTGGCCGGTAATCAGCGGATATCGATAACTAAAGGGCTGCGCCATGAGTACCATGGCCTCGTAACAAGCACTGTCACCATGGGGATGATATTTACCCAGCACATCACCGACAGTACGCGCTGATTTTTTGGGTTTGGCGGTCGATTTAAGCCCAAGCTCGCTCATGGCATAGATGATTCGGCGCTGAACAGGTTTGAGCCCATCAGAGATGTGCGGCAGCGCGCGATCCATAATCACGTACATGGCATAATTTAGGTAGGCTTGCTCAGTGAACTCTGCGACAGATCGGGTATCCATGGGTTCACTAACGGGTAACTCGGTTATACTTGGGGTGATGACATCAGACATAAAGAAAGGTTCGCTATAATTATGGGTAGTCTAAAGTTACTTGAAAATCTTAAAATTCAATCTTGACTGCCAAAATCAGGGTGGCAGGATAAAAGGGTATCAATAGTTATGAGCATGGCAATGGTTTTGTGGTTATTGACTGAGAATCAAAGCTGCTACATAGACAATGGATTGGTTAGCGCTATCGTAAAGGATATTGTCCTAATAAAAAAGTAGGCAGCCACAATAGACGACAACTTATGACGTTTGGCAGCAAATAAGTCAAAAGCAAACAAAATGAAAGCAACTAAGGTGAAGCTAGTGAGGCAGCTGTATTGCCATTATTGTTTTTAGCGTCTTAGCTTCCTTAAAATAAAAGCAGTCATGATGGGCTCAATCACTAAGGTTACAATGGTCGGTATAAGCAGTTAATAACTTTGAATTTAATCAAAATTTCCAATAAGTGTACGGTTGTATTGATATTTTGTATTGAGTCTAGGGTGGGTAATAGTGTATTTTAAGTAGTAATAGTGTATTTTAGAGAGTCATTAACGTGTTTTAAAGAGTCATGCCTTAAAACACCCACAATTTTAAGTGTAACCTTAAACAGACCCTATTATAAATCTGTTTAAGTTTTTGCGCAGTTGACATTTTTATCTACTAGGAGCAGTAAGATTATGGACAATCAAGACAATCTCATTCGCCATAACGACAAAGTCTGGTTAAAGACGTATAAAGAGCTTGGCTTGACGTATGATATTGAGCTTCCTGCTGAGAATACCTCGCTGATTGATATTTTTGAGCAAAGCTTCAAAAAATATAGCGATAAGACCGCCTATATCTGTATGGGCGCCAGTATGTCATTTCAGGAACTAGACCGCTACAGTAGACAGCTCGCTGCCTATCTTCAATCTTTAGGGTTGAAAAAAGGCGATAAAGTCGCTGTGATGATGCCCAATATATTACAGATGCCCGTTGCGGTCGCTGCCGTTCTAAGAGCAGGCTTGGTATTGGTCAATGTCAACCCTTTATACACCGCCAAAGAGCTTGAGCATCAACTTGATGACTCTGATGCCAAGGTGTTAATCATCGTTGAGAACTTTGCCAAAAC
>JAUNVX010000279.1 GCA_030540615.1 Psychrobacter sp.
TGCGCCTTATGGTCATCATCAAGCCAGATGGCAATGTCAAAGCCATCCGCTTGCTCGAGTCATCAGGCTCCAACATCTTAGATGAAGCCGCCAAGCAGTCTGTTCGTCAAGCTGCACCCTTTGGCAAGTTTAGCGCCGATATGAAGGACATCGTTGAGCTGCGCCTCATTCGCACCTACCGCTACAGCGATAAGGTAGAAGTGACTTATTAACAGTCATTTATTAAAAGTGACTGATTAAAAGCCCCGTATTAAAAGACGTTATTAAAAAGTGACTCACTGTACCTAGCTTTTGATACCGACGATGTTTAATAAGGGTTTTCCACCCCAAGCTTGGCCAATATCGCAATCTCAAAACCTTCCATCTCATCTTGTTCTGCCTGACCAAGCTCGTGGTCAAAACCTAATAAATGCAAGATACCATGCACCAATAGGTGAGTGAGATGGTCGCTCACGGACTTGCCTTGGTCAAGGGCCTCAGTTTCAAGCACTGCTTGACAGACAATCAACTCACCAAGTGGTAGTGTGGGCATTTGCTCAAGCAAAAACTCAGGAAGCTCACTAGGATACGACAGAATATTAGTGGCATAATCTTTGCCGCGTGCTTCTACATTAAGCTCACGACCTTCTTCCATATCAGTGATGTACAGCGCTAGCTCTTTGCTTTTTTGTTGCCAGAGTGTCGGCTCCATCCCTGCAAAATAAGGATAGCTTAGACCGGTTTGGGTTTGCTCATCCATATAACGAAGAGTAGTGGCGAGGATATGCTCTAGCGCTCGTAAATCATAATATTGCTCAATAGTACTCAGTCCAATACTATCGGCAAAGCTAATCTGAATGTCAGTGTCTTGGCTATTTAGCTCTACAGTAGCAGGGGTATTATCGGTCATTAATCTTAGCTCCCAGTGCGTAATGGCTCGCTTTAACCTTGAGTCTTGATGGCTGGTTTGCATAGCCTCTTTTAAAATCTAGTCTTCAATCGCAAAACGGTTGCAAATTAGGCTAAAAATAGATGCAATAACAAGTCTTAGAGTACAAAAAAGCCAGAGATTAACTCCAGCTTTTAGCTTATTGTCGGTCAGCTCAACCTATCTCGTTCAGCTCATATCATTCAGAGCAGCCAGTGGTATTCAACCAAATCAGTTGGCTTACTCTTTAGGAGCGGCCGCTGCTACTGCTGCCTCAACCATTCGGCGGTCCTGCTCAGCAATGCGGGCCAGCCTTCGAGTTTCTTTTAATGACTCTTGCTCTTCATCAAAATAGTCATAAGCCTCAACGATTTTTTGTACCAACTGATGGCGAACCACGTCTTTTGAGTCAAACTTAGTGATGTGAATCTCTTCAATTTTGCTTAAGATTTGAAGGGCCTGAGCCAAGCCCGACTTATGACCACGAGGCAAATCGACCTGAGTAATATCGCCAGTGATGACCGCACGTGAGCCAAAGCCCAGTCGAGTCAAAAACATCTTCATTTGCTCAGGGGTAGTGTTTTGCGCTTCGTCTAAAATAACAAAAGAGTTATTCAGCGTCCGCCCACGCATATAAGCCAGTGGGGCCACTTCGATGATTTGCTTTTCAATCATCTTGCCGACCTTATCAAAGCCTAACATCTCATACAGAGCGTCATACAACGGGCGTAAGTAGGGGTCAATCTTTTGGGATAAATCACCCGGCAAAAAGCCCAACTTTTCGCCAGCTTCCACCGCAGGACGCACCAGCAAGATACGCTCAATCTCATTGCGCTCTAGCATGTCTACTGCGCAAGCAACGGCCAGATAGGTCTTACCCGTTCCGGCAGGACCCACCCCAAACGATACATCGGAGGTCAGGATACGTTTAACGTACTCCTGCTGATTGCCGCCGCGAGGGATGATTTTACCTTTACGGGTACGAAGGCTAATAGGGGTAAAGGCTTCTGCTAAAGTATCGTCCTCACCATTTGTCTCATTACGATTGGCTTCTTCCTCAGCTTCTGAGGCGCGAGAGACACTCGATTGGATGATGAGATGCAGCTCTTCTGGGCTGATATGCTTGGCAGTTTGCGCCTCGTCAGCCAGTTTATTCAAGATACTCTCAGCACGTTCAATGGCGGTCAAGTCACCAGATAAGGTGAACTCGTTTTGTCGCTGATTGATGGTGATATCGAGACGGTCTTGGATATATTTAATGTGATTGTTATATTCGCCCAACAGTACTTTCAGCTGAGGCGAGGTCAAAAAGTCTAAACTTACTTTACGGGTAATGGCGTCAGTCAAGTGGTTATCCTTTTCAAATGATGAGATGAATTACAAGGTATGGTTTTTAGAGCTTAGTAAATAAATAGTCAAGTAACGGGGGTTAAAATAGATAAAGGTTAATAACGATAACGTGAATGATTAAAAGTATGAATTATTAAAGGTTAATTATAAGGGGTGTGATGATGACTGGCAGTCGTCAACTAAATATTAACCGCTTTATTATAGTCAGAAAGCTTTATTATGGACGCTTACAGCTAAAATTCAAGCAATAAAACCAGCGCCCTCGCG
>JAUNVX010000280.1 GCA_030540615.1 Psychrobacter sp.
TCAATATCGATAGCTCCTCAAATAAGTGGCGATGAGCCAGCTAGTCCTCAGCTGGGCAGCAGCCATCAACGATTTTTGAACAAATTCAAAAAAACTAGCATGAGAACCAACGCTCAATCTGCCAGTACTTCTGATGCTTATGACCCTTTAAATGATGCGATAAGCGCTCCTACACCTGATTACTACTCTCCGCCAACCACGCTCGCCTTAGACCAAAGCTTTGATCATACCAGTTACAACACCAGTAATTGGTACTCGCTTAATGGCCGAATTGGCCGAATTCAATATTTGGCTTATGGCATCATTTGGGGGCTGTTACTCAGTTTCATTTATGCTGTAGTAGTATTGTTAGGCTCAATGACGGGGCCTAGCTTGAGCGGTATGATTTTGATGCTGGTCTTCATATTGATGCTGCCATTTTTGATTTACATGTATATCTTTTTGCCCCGACGCCGCTTGCATGATTTAGGCAAGTCGGGTTGGTGGCTACTGCTACTGTTAGTGCCTATCGCTAACCTGATAATGTTACTTTATCTCTATTTTGGCCGAGGCCAAGAAGGGTTTAATGACTATGGACTACCGCCAGCGCCTTATACTAAGGTTGAGTTTTGGTTGGCTATGTTAGTTCCTATATTCTCTGTGCTAGGCATTATCGCAGTCTTAATGACGCCAAGCTACTTTGAAGAGATACAACAAGAGGCCATGGCAGATATCTTAAGAGCCGAGAAAGAGGCTCAAAATAATGGCGGGGCGACCCTTTCAACCAGCCCGACTGACTCTGGTGGTCAAGCCACTAATAAAATCTCTGACAATCCTACTAGTCAAGCCAGCTCTCCGGCTACTGACCAAGCTGGCAATGCTCAAAGTCAAAATGAGGAGCAGGTGGCGGCAGCAATGGCCGGCACAGATACTAAGCCCAGTACTGGTAGTACTTCAGATATTAGCTATGAAGAATTTATGCAAGAAGCTGAATCCACAATATATCGAGAGCCAACCAAATAGTCGGTATCGTTTGTCTTAAAACAACTTTCTAGCCTTCAAATTTCCTAATTCCCAAAGTGAGCGAAGCAGCTCACTTTGCTGATATAGGATTAAAGGGATTCAGCCGATGGTTGCTCTAATCATTAACTGATTATCATGCGTTCATAAATTTTAAGTTAATAAGCCATATCTGATAACCACGACAATTAATAATGGATACCCTATGACAGATCAATCATCCCTTAACCCGAATCGTCCTAATTTAACCAAATCGGGAAATATTGAAAATATTGAAAATTTCGAAAGTAACATCAATCATGGTGTTGGTATCATCAATGATAACCCACCAAACGTTGTCAATCCCTATAGCTCTCCCACAGCGCCGCTCAGCCATCCTCAGTTGAATGAAGGCAGCAGCGCTGTCACCAATGACAGCAAATGGTATCAACTGAGTGGCCGAATTGGGCGCTTACGCTATGCAGCCTATGTCATGCTCCTAAGTGGTTTGGCTTATGTGGTGTTAATGATATTCATGGCTATGCTCGTGAGCAGTTCGGATTTATTAAACGATGGCAATATACTAGGGCTGCTAATGGCTGCGTATCTGCCCTTATTGCCCTTTATGTTCTATACTGCCATCATTTACCCAAAGAGACGGCTGAATGACTTGGATAAAAGCGGTTGGTGGCTGCTGCTAATGTTTGTTCCCCTGGTCAATATTGCCTTTTCGCTCTATTTGTTCTTTGCCCCAGGGACAGTGGGTCCCAATCAATTTGGTGCACCGCCGCGGCCCAATAGAAAAATTCATTATATTGGCGGGCTTATCGTACCGTTCGTTGGGGCTGCCATTATTGGTATACTAGCCGCCATTGCCATTCCCGCTTACCAAAATTATATAGAGCAATCGATGGTCGCTAGCGAGAGTGAGGTGCAGCAGTGGGACGAGACTCAGTAATATGATGTACAGTTTAATAATATCCGCTATGGCTTACCCTATTGGCTCTCAAAGGCCAGCTTTGGGCCAAACCTATATCCGCTTTAACGTCCCTATTATGATGCGTAATATATGATGCCTGCCCAAAGTTTGACCCATCGTCTGCCAACTGCGGCCAATCTAGCCAAGTTAGAGTTGCTAGGGGCAAAGTCTAGTAGCTCAGAGACGGCACTAATTGACAATATAGCGCTACACCCAACTCCAGAAGGCTTGCTGCTGACGCTCATGCCAGCGGGGCTAATGCCTAGGCTGTCTGCTTGGTTAATTGACTTTCTTATTCGTATGATTGCGATGGTCATTGTAGGTATTGTTAGTGCTTTTTTTGGAGAGGCGGGGGCTGGGATATTAGCGATTGGCTACTTTTTGATTACTTGGCTATATCCGGTATATTTTGAGGTGTATAAAGATGGCAAAACCCCAGGTAAAAACAACCAAGGCATTTATGTCTGTCACGATGATGGGACGCCTATCTCCTTACAAGCCTCTATGATTCGTAATTTGCTGCGAGTGGCTGACTTTTTGCCATTGGGTTTTGCTTCAGGGGCGCT
>JAUNVX010000281.1 GCA_030540615.1 Psychrobacter sp.
AATTCGAGTTTAAAAAGTAGAACTTACAGTATAAAGCTAAATGATAGTGATTTATTTGAGATAGGCATTGGAAGAAGAGTGCTAATTAGTCAAATTAGAGAAGAATTACAGCCTAATTATTTACCTGTGTATAGTGCCAATGTGAAAGATACTTTTGGATATATTAATGATAGGTTACTAGATGATTTTGAATTGCCATCAGTTTTGTGGGGGATTGATGGTGATTGGATGACTAATTATATACCTGCTAATGAGCACTTTTACCCGACTGATCATTGTGGGTACATCCGTGTCCTAACGGATAACGTAAATCCAAAATATCTTACTTGGATACTTAATAAAGCAGGAGAAACTGAACGTTTTTCGAGGCATCATCGTGCATCTACAGAACGAGTGAAAAATTTAAATTTACAGTTGCCAGACATAGCTATACAAAATGAAGTAGTTGACTCTATAGTGGTTCTAGAAGAGCAAATAGCTCAGGCTCAATCAGTCATTGATAATGCTCACGATAAAAAGCAAAAAATCATCAAGCAATATTTATAATGTGGTAGGTTGTTATCTTGAGTGAAACCAAAAACGAACTATCGGAAAATCCCAATAGTTCGTTTTTTAGCATTAAAATGAGATACAAACAAACCCAAAATCAAAACTAACGAGCAGTAACTTCCTCCTTATCCACAGCCTCCCAAGCCGTGGTCGGGGCAATATCCCGCGCCGTAGGACTACAGCTACCTTGAGCGCGGTAACCTTCAGTGATTTGCGCCGCCTCTTTGAAAGGCAACACCTTACCTTTACGCCATTTACCATGTAGATATAAGCCCGCTCCCATAAGGGCGGTCGCCACCATGCCTGCTGGGAACGATAGCCAAAGCGCGTCGGCACCTAGCCATGGATAAAACCCAAAAGCAAAGCCTAAGCGCACGGGATACATAGCGATGATCATCACGATCAATGGCCAGATTACATAGCCGTTGGCCCGCATACTGCCAAATAGCACCTGCGCCACGCCAAAGAACAAAAATCCCCACGTTGCCAATAGCTGAATATGACGCCCAATGGGGATTGCCGTACTGCCTTCACCCAAAAATAGCGCCAACACGGCTTCATCAAAGAAGGTCAATACGCCAATCAATAATCCGGTTAATAGCACGTTAAAAATAAGCCCCCAACGGGTAATGGCTGACACTCGGCTCCATTGATTGGCACCAATATTCTGTGCCACCATCGCACTGGCGGCCGCGCTGAGCGCCATCGCTGGCATCTGCACATACGTCCAAAGCTGCTGGGTTGCACTATACGCCGCAGTCGTCTGAACGCCTTCACGGTTGATTAATGCCAGCATGGTCAAGGCAGCTGAGGAGATGACCACCATTTGCAGTCCCATCGGCATGCCTTTAGAGAACATCGACGCCAAGATTTTGCGATTGGGCAATAAATAGCGAAGCTCTGATCGACTAAAAGCCAGCACCGAGCCGCGCTTGTATAAGACGATGAACAGACCAATCAGCGCCACGGCATTGGCAGTAGCGGTAGCAAAGGCAGCACCATAGATTCCCCATTGAGGGAAGGGGCCTAGTCCCACAATCAGGGTCGGCGTTAGCACCAAATCGATTGCGACTGATAATATGATGAACCAAAGCGGGGTAGTGGAGTCGCCAGTTCCGCGCAGCGCCATCATCAGCATGGTAAAGGTCAGGGTGACTGGCATGGCGAGGAAAATCATCCGCAGATAAGTCAACGCCAGATCGAATGCAATGGTGGGTGTCCCTAGCAGATTGAGCAGCATCGGTGCAAACAGCCAACCTAGCGCTGCTATCACCACCGTTACCGGAATAACACTGCCCAGTGCTGTCCCCATGGTTCGTTTGACCATGACCGTGTCACGTCGTCCTATGGCTTGACCGATTAAGATGGTAGACGCCATGCCAAATCCAAAAACGAAAGAGATCAGAATGAACATCAAGATGTTACCATTCGCTGTCGCCGCAAGGGCTTCTTCACCCAAAAACCGCCCTACCCAGATGGCATTAATGGAGCCATTTAAGGACTGTAGTATCGATGAGCCTAGAGTCGGTAAGGCAAACAGCAGCATAGTTTTGGCAATCGAGCCTTGGGTTAGATCACGTGCTTTGCCTTTGCCTTTAGCAATTGTGTTACTCAATGTTTTACCTTTGATGTCGTTGATAGTCGCTAGTCAAATAGTAGCGGGTTGAATTGAATTAAATTAAACACCTATCATAGTCGATAAGACAATACTCGTCTTTATTAGAGCTGTAAGTATTGTTCGTTGGATTATTGGCAGATAGTTGGGCTATTGAATAATGATTGAGCTATGGAATAATGTTTGAGCTAGTGAATAATAAAAGCTCAGACACGGCTTTAAAAAAAAGGACACCCATAAAGGCATCCTCTGTAGTAAACCGCTGTGAGTTCTTTGGTTTACGCTACTGGCTACTGATTGGGCGGCCAAGGGCGATCCGCATCACTCGTGATCCATTCGGCCACATAGCCCGTCGG
>JAUNVX010000282.1 GCA_030540615.1 Psychrobacter sp.
TTACTCCGCTCGAGTGTCCTCATGACGAATATCATAAAGTATCTGCTCGTAGGCCCGTTTTAACTCATCACGCTGAGACTCAGCGATATTATTGATATCTAAGCAGCGATTGAACACTTCTAATTCATCCAAGTCTTGCAAGGTCTCGTTGGCCATCTCTTGATTCAGCACTCTGTCATACGTCTTGGTGTTTTTAATTTTTAATATCTCACAAGGTAAGCCTTCGCTTAGCGCCTGAACATGCTCACGTAAGTCACTGACTATCTCATCACCGGTATAAATGACTTCTAACCAAACAGACTCTGCCGTCTTATGACTGACCAAGGCATTAATAGCTGCCGCTATCTCATCTAGATCGCCTGATATTTGCGCCAGCTTTTGAAAGCAAGGAATAGGCAAGGACACCACTTGCATATTTTTATCACTATCAACATGGAGCACTTTGGGCGTTAATGGTGAAATGGTTTCGGTGGCAGGCTCTTCTGTAGCAGTAGATTCCTCAGTCTCAAAGCCAAATAAGTCATCGACAAAGTGGGACTGAGCGGGTATGGCAGGCTGTGAGTCTGATTGAGAAGTCGCCGCAAGATTTGTGTTATTAGAGCCATCTTCAAAGCTAGATTGCCCCTCACCAAATTGTGCCTCATCAAATTGTACATCGCCAAATCGTACCAACAGCACCTGCTTTTGTTGGCGCGCTTCACCAAATCCCATGGGAATGGGCGAGCCAGAATAACGGATAGTCTCACTACCGCCCACACGCTGCGGCACATGCAAATGTCCTAATGCCACATAGTCAAAGCACTCGTCAAACATATCGGCAGAGACTTTACCCAATGAGCCAACATAGAGGTCACGCACGCCATCATCTTCTGTGGTTTTGCTACCAGCGGCAAACAGATGGCCCGTAGCGATGATAGGGATAGGACGACCATGCGTCTTGATTAGGGCGTCTTGCTTGACCTTAGCGACAGTAGCCACGCCATCATAATGGGTGCGAATACCTTTGATAACATTGGCGTCTTTATCTTGCCCCGACTCGCCTGCTAAGCTACCCCGAACGTCTTTATCGCGAAGATAAGGCACGGCGGTAATGATGCAAAGCGGCTCATTATCCTGATTGGTTAAGGTTAAAACCTCTTCGGCCACGTCTTCACAAGCCGTTCCGATAACGTGAACGTTTAAGAACTTGAGCACGCCACTGGGGGCATCCAAAAAAGTGGGCGAGTCATGATTGCCTGCCACAATGACGATATGCTGACAGCAGGGTTTGCCGTCAACCTTGATCGCAGACACTTTTCCCAAAAACTCATAATACAGCGCCTGTGCCTTATTGCTTGGGGTCATGGTGTCAAAGATGTCGCCTGCAACGATAAGCACATCGACTTGGTGAGTGACGATGGTCTCGGTCAGCCAAGCCAAAAAGGCCTCAAATTCCTCATAACGCATTCGTCCATAGAGTCTACGGCCCAGATGCCAGTCAGAAGTGTGTAGGACAGTCAGCGGAGTAGGGGAAGCAAAAGAGTTGGTCATAAGAGTAGATGCAATTTATAAAAGATTAAAAGATGGGTCAATTATATAGGATGTTGGCGATGGCTAGGTGAGTTAAAGGCTGCATTTTGGCAGCACTTCATAGGTCAAATCATCTGTCTCATTAACATCTGTAACTATATGACCACTCACATAAAATGAATAATGCCTATAACCAATCGCTGTGTCTTAATGATTGATAAGCAATAGGATAGCTCATTACTAGGGCAAATAATAATGACCCGATAAACGGTAACCACTAGTGGGGTGGACCACGTATCGTCTTATAAATGTAGCCGTATTAACTATTGCCTTATAAAATATAGCCACTGTCAAAAGGACAATAAATTAAACAAAGAAGGTCATTGATAACACTCTTAAACCATATTAAGCGCATGAGCTTGTTGGTCGGACTCCATATCTACTGCGCGGCCATCCTTACCAAACCAAGCCAATGTATCATGCAGACTAGCGACGCGGCCTACAATCATCAAGGCAGGACTGGTTAGCTGAGCCTCGTTCTGTAGCGCCACTATATTGGCAAGCGTCCCACGGAGCACTTGCTGGCTAGGTAGGCTAGCATGAGCAACGATAGCGATAGGCGTTTCAGGATCACGACCAGCTTCCATCATACCTGTGGTCAGGCGCTCTAAGGCATGCAGTCCCATATAAAAGACAATGGTCTCATCAGCATTGAGCAGCTGCTCAAAATCGTTGTTTTGCGCGCCGTCTTTGATGAAGCCAGTCACGAACTTAATAGACTGTGCAAGGTCACGGTGGGTCAAGGGGATGCCAGAGTAGCAAGCGGCCGCATTGGCAGCAGTGACCCCTGGCACGACTTGGTAAGGGATACCCGCTGCTTGAAGGGCTTCAATCTCTTCACCGCCGCGGCCATAAACGAAAGGATCGCCACCTTTGAGTCTTACCGCACGCTTGCCCGATTGGGCTGCATTGATTAGCAGCTCATTGATGCCTT
>JAUNVX010000038.1:0-1554 GCA_030540615.1 Psychrobacter sp.
AGTGAGATTTAATTGCTCTACGACTTAAAGGTTTATAACGGCGAGTAAAGCGGCTTATTGCTTATCAAACGCTATTTAGTACCTTATCCATTAGCTTTCATTAATCAATTTGTGACTCTTAATGAGTATTCATATATTAATAAATATAAAGCGTTAAATTGGCATATTTGTATAGGTGGTTTTAATAGCGATTTTTGTCACTCTCCCAACTTGAACTTATACTATAGCATTACTAATGCTATAGTATTCAACTAATAGTAGTATATAGAGCTCGACTAAAAAGTAATATTTTATGCCCTAATCGACTCAATAATGGTTAATACCAGTCATTATTAGCTCATATCTCCGGCTCAATTGTATACTTGACTGCTAAGCCTAAACGCTTAATAAGCTAAGACCATTGCTCCCATATGCCCTGCTGACGATCACCCAATAACGGGGTATCGCCTAGTCGTCTCCATGGCATACTACTACCATGATAGTCGCTACCTAACGCGACACTCAGCCCATGCTCGGTCACACTGCGGTCTACCATCTGCCGAGTGCTCTTTGGCTCAGCGTCAGTGGGCACTTCAGTGGCATCACCGCCCAATGCAGCAAATTCAGCAATCAGCTTTCGGACCCTTGTCGCTGACAATCGATAATGGGTAGGATGAGCAAGCGCTGCTTTGCCGCCACATTGGTGAATAAGCGCAATAGCGTCTGCCATTGTAAGGGCCTCTATGGCAACATAAGCTGGTTTATTATCCGCCAAATACTTATCAAAGGCCTGCTGAACGCTTTTGACTACCCCACGCTCAAACAAAACCTGTCCGATATGGGCTCGACCTACCGCTTGTGGATTATTCCCTGCTTTATCTAAAACAGCTTGCCACAGCTGATTGGCTTGCCCCTCATCCAACGACAAAATCTCTGAGAGTCGCTCAACGATTTTTTGTCCTCGAGTCGCTCGGCTTTGTTGCAAGGTCTCTAGTGCTAACTGCATGGTATGGGTATCATCGAACCCTAACCCCAGCACATGAATGATTTTGTCTTTGGCTTTATTTTTGCCATAGCCTCCTGTCAAAGTATGCTCGCAGCTAATCTCTACGCCATTGACTAAAGCAATGCCGCAATCATTAGCGATCAGTCGCGCCTCGTCTAAGCCATCAATAGTGTCATGATCCGTCAATGCTAGCATATTAATGCCGACTTGCTGGGCACGCTTGACTAAATCGGCTGGGGCATCGCTACCATCAGATCGGGTGCTGTGACAGTGTAAATCTATCTTCATGCTTTGCTCTGCTAGTTAATAAAAAGGGGGCATCAATACGCTAACCTATGGGCCTGATAACGATGTTCTCTTGGTTAACCCAGTCAAGGTTTGGTTTGATGTAGACTCAATCTATCGGCCTATTGTAGCGTGAATTACTGATTAATAATGCCATTAATGCTTAACTGAGAGTTTGATTGCTTTTTTTTAGCAGCGCTGCGGTGTAAACTACGCCTACTATTTTCTTGAGCCTACCCTTATTCTATGAAAGCCTTATTAGACTTCATCCCCTTAATTGCCTT
>JAUNVX010000038.1:1654-18882 GCA_030540615.1 Psychrobacter sp.
GAGCCTACCCTTATTCTATGAAAGCCTTATTAGACTTCATCCCCTTAATTGCCTTCTTTATTGCGGCTCGTCATAGTGGTATTTTAGCGGCAGCGGGCGCGCTTTTAATTGCCACTTTAATAGTCTATGCCATCCATTTGGTGCGCCAAAAGGGCAAGCTTGATAAACAGCAATGGGTCGTCTTAGTATTGACCATCTTATTTTGTGGTGGCTCTTTACTATTGCATGACGATGTTTACTTACGTTGGAAGTCGCCCATTATTAATGGCGTTTTTGCTTTAACGTTAATTGTTAGTGCTATTATTAATAAGCCACTTATGCGCTTGGCGATGAAAGATGTGTTCACCCTAAGCGATTCGGGTTGGAAAAAGCTGACCATCGCTTGGGGATTGTTTTTTGCTTTGATGGGATTTTTGCATTATTTAACCGCCTTCACCATGTCAGATGAGGCTTGGATTAATTTTAAGACCTACGGCTGGATGCCTATTATGCTAGTGTTCATCATTGCGCAGTTTGTAATGCTAAAAAACCATATCAACCCTGAGCTAACAGACAAAGCACCCAAAAAGTAAAGTCTGCGCCTTATTAACCGCTTATTATCGACTTTTAAAAAGAGAATCATGAATGCCATTATTTGCCATTATTGGTCATGATGTTGCTGATAGTAGCGAGAGCCGCAAAACTGCTCGCTCTGCTCACTCGAAACGACTCAAGGCCTTAGCAGCCGAGGGTCGTCTCGTCATTGCAGGCCCCACCCCTATAGCGCATGCTAATGTTCAGGTGGCAGAATCTGGATCGCCTATAGCCGATATTCCAGCTATGAGTGGTAGCATTATTATCGCTGACTTTGCCTCCTTAATAGCGGCGCAGAACTGGGCAAATAGTGACCCTTACTTTCTTCAAGGTGTCTACAGTCACGTCGATATCAAGCCTTTTGTTCAAGTTTTACCGCAGGTCAATGAATCATGAATGAGCCTTTATCCTTTAAAGACGGTTTTCGGTTAACATTAGTAGCCAGTTTATTTGGCTTGTTCTCACTTACCGCTCAAGCTGCTCCGACGGTGACTGTCACGGATCCTACGACGGGCCAACCTGTCGCGCCTGCCCCCTCGGCGAATAATGCACCTGCTAATGTTAATGCGGCTAACCCTGCTAACGGTAATGCTGCCAATCCTATCGGTACTCCTGCTGTCATTAACCCAAATAGTCTGGCCGCTCAACTGCAGCCTACTGAAAGCGCCCTGTCAGCCGCCAATCAAGAGCTGCTTAGCCGCAATGCCAAGCTGCAACGCGAGGTCAATGACTTAGAGACTAGGGTCAATGTCTTGGTTTATGAGAGTAAAGGTCAACTGTTTTTATACGGCGCATTTACAGTACTGATTAGCTTATTGGTAGGTATTTTTATCTCATGGTTGGTGTTTGTTCGTCGTCAACGTTGGTAGCGATGTATGTCTAATCGCTTACCCAATCACGATAATATTATTACCCCCGCTTTAATCCATTGGCAAACCGATGATCAAGGGCATACAGTGCCCTTCTCAAGTACTTTTGGTGATGTGTATTACTCCGTAGTTGATGGTCTAGCAGAATCGCGTTATGTATTCGCCGAGCAAAATCATTTACCGCAGCGCTTTAGCGAGCTGTTTGCCGCTATCACTCGCCATAGGGATAAGCCTGATAACCTCAAGGCTTTAGCGTCCACCTTTACTATCGCAGAATTAGGCTTTGGCACTGGACTAAATTTATTGGCGACTTGGCAGCTATGGCGTGATATCAAAGCGCAATATTGCGCCGATAGCGAGGCGTCAGATGGCGATTCTGCCGTTTTATATCGTAGACCTCGACTGCACTTTATCAGCACTGAAAAATACCCGTTAACTCGGGCAGATTTGGCAAAGAGTCTCGCCAGCTGGCAGCAAGCAGACCCTAAGTTGACCTCGATGATTAAGCGGTTATTGGCCCTCTATCCTGTGCTCATCTCAGGTTGTCACCGTCTGCATTTGGATAATGATGTCACCTTAGACTTATGGTTAGGCGATGCCGCCCAGAGCCTGGCCAAGCTTGATAATAGCCATGGCGCTCATGTCGATGCTTGGTTTTTGGATGGTTTTGCGCCCTCTTGTAACGAGTCCCTTTGGGCCGAGCAAGTTTTTACTCAGATGCGTAGGTTGTCATGCCTTAATACTACCGTAGCTACTTTTAGCTGCGCTGGGGTGGTCAAACGCGGTTTAATGACAGCTGGGTTTGATATCCAAAAAGTCAAAGGGTTTGGTCGCAAGCGGCAGATGCTTACAGCAGTGATGAGGGAGTCTAACGACTCATTTGAGATAACTCAGGCCAGCGTAGATAGCCTACAGGTGGTCGTGATAGGCTCAGGGATAGCAGGGCTAATGAGTGCTTGGTCACTGGCCAATAGGGGTATTGAGGTGCGCTTGCTGGATAAAACCGCGCCACTGGCTGGCGCTTCAGGAAATCCAAGAGCATTACTAGCCCCGAAGATGACGCCGATTCATCATGTTGACGAGCATTTGCATAGCATTGGCTATCTCTATAGCAGCCGATTTTATCCTGACTTAAATCAAACGGCACTCTTGAGTACTGCTGCTATCTTTGAGCCGACTGCCACCTTGGACTTGTTAACTAAGGCCAATATCGATTTAGCACAAATCAAAGATTATCCTGATGAGATGGCCACCACATTGCCTAACGATAAGGCCAAACTGTTAACTAATTTATCAAAGGCTGATTTGAGTGACAATCTATATCTGCCCCAATCAGGACTGATTAATCCCTATGCTCTCGCAAATAAGGTGTTGGCGCATCCGCTAATTCACTTTGAACAGCGAGATGTCGTCAAAATAGTGGCCAATAATACTCAAGAGCCATTCACTGATGCTGACGACTCTCCCCTGCTAAGCAGTGCAATACCTAGTTCGGCCTGTAGTTCAACACCCACTAATAAACATAAGATAACCTTGCATTGCCAAGATGGCAGTCTATTGACAGCTGACACCATTATCATAGCTACCGCTTACCATAGCCACTTGTTAGACGACCGGATTTTTGATTTCCGCAAGATACGTGGTCAGTTGTCTTGGTTTACCTCTACCGCTGCTCAACTGGCTGGTCTGCCTAGGCTACCTTTGAAATATAATGGTTATTGCTCACCTTTCACGACCCACTTAACCGACCTCTCTATGATAAGCGCTGGCATAGACTCAAAGAGTAATCTACCCTGTTCAAGCACAGATAATGTGGTTCAGTTTTTAATGGGGGCAAGCTTTGTCAGAAATGACACGGACACTACGGTTAGGCAAGCTGAGCACGAGATTAACCGCGATAAATTATTAGCCGCCTTGCCTGAGCTGGCTGGTGTGGTTCCAGCCGATACAGCTACTTGGCAAGGAAGAGTGGGCATTCGCGCGCAAACGCCCGACTATCATCCGTTGGTAGGAGCTTTGACCCATCTAGCAATAGCGAACGATTCAACTATTCTTAATCAAAATTCAGCCAATCAAAACTTAGTTAATCAAACCCAGACTAATAATGAGGTCAGCAACACCGATTATGATGCTGTGAACACTTCGACTCATGGACAAAGTGCTAGTATTTGGACATTAAGCGGCATGGGATCCAAAGGATTTGCTTTTGCACCCATTTGTGCTGAAGCTTTGGCCGATATGATGACGGGCAGCTTTGCCCCCTTGTCTATCAAGATGTTGGCACAATTAGCCCCTCAGCGACCTCGACTGACTAAGCTCTTAACCCGTTAGACGTCTGCTGATTAAGACAGCTATTATTCTTCGCCAAGCTCAACTGGCTTGGTTTTACTGCCAAATAATGAAGACATGCCCCGCTCTTTTTGAGAGGACACATCACTAGAGGCCATGGTTTTAGGAAACGCTTTATCGACCCCTACCAGATCACGCGTATTTTTCTGCACTGTCACGGCCGCAAATAGGCTGAGCGTAAAAGACATAACATAAAAGCCTCGCTCGCTTAAAGTTAATGTTTCAGCATTATATAGCCCTACCATCATTAAGATAACAGCTACTGCAAACGCCGCCCAGCTAATCATGTAATATATATCGGTGGTAGGAATGCCTTCTGACTTATCTCGCAAAGTTTTTTGCAGACTAATAGCAGCATATAAGCCCAAAGCCAATACTGCAAAGTAATAGCCTTTCTCGCTAAGCTGTAAAGTGGTAGCATTCCATAAGCCAATTAAATAGGCCAATACCCCCACTAACATGACGGCCCAAGAGGCCCCAATATAAGCTGCGGTGGGTCGATATGATTTTATTGTATTATTACCCTGTGATTGGTGGTCCATTTCATTTCCTTTTTAGTTGTTGTTGTTTTAAGCTTCTCTATCCTTGTCAAACATAATCATTAGAACGTTTTAGTGACTCCTTACCATACCATTACTTTTTATTAATATATATTAATATCTTGACACCCAATTAATATAGAGTCTTATTATGACCTATTATCAAACCACCTTAAGCTTAGCACCGCATCCTCGTGGTATTCATGTCATTACCCCAGACATATCTGCCGCTCTAAAATCCTTGCTGCCTAAATCGGCAAATATAGGCCTTGTGCATTTATTTTTGCAGCATACCTCAGCAAGTCTGGCGATTAATGAAAATGCTGACCCTGATGTTAGACTCGATACCGAAGATTGGCTCAATAAGATAGCTCCTGCTGATCAGCCAGAGTATCGTCATACGCTTGAAGGCTCTGATGACTTGCCCGCCCATTTTAAGAGTATGATGTTGGGCGTGAGCTTAACGCTCCCACTGATTAATGGGACACTAGGATTGGGCACTTGGCAGGGGATATATTTATGCGAGCATCGGCATCATGGCGGTAACCGAACTATTATCATGACGGTCAGTTGTTAAGGACCGTTAGTGACTGGCAACTTATAACTGATAACAATAATCTGCTAATAGATTATTTGTCCCTTTAGAGAGTTTGTGCTTAAATAAACCAACCTTAACCTTTTTATAGACTAACCAGCGATATCACCCTTATGAAGCGTCATTTTAATTATTTATCATTGCGTCCTACCTCTTTAGAGAGCCAGCCCTTTAACCAATTATTGTTGGTTGCTATTATTGGTGCTCTATCGCTCAGCGCTTGCAGCAAATCTGATGAGCAAAACGCGTCTAACACTGCGGCGACTCAGACTACCAATAGCGCAGCCGATACGCAAGCCGCTGAACCTGTTGCTGTCACTACTGAGCCGGCTCCTGAAGTCGAAGTCGTCGAAGTAGACAATCCTAAACCGGAAGTTGAAGTTATCGAAGTGGCTGATAAGAGCGCAGGCGCAGCACAGCCTAGCATTTCGCCGCCCCAGCCTGATCCTGAGGTCGCTATTGTGGGTACTCAAATCTCTAATCTTGATTACAAAGGACCAGGTGGCGAGCGTCTTAAAGTCACTTATGAAACCTCAGTTAGTGGCGAGCTTAAAGCCACGGCTACTCTTCCTTCAGGCAAGAAAGTGACATTAAATGCACCGGCAGGTCAGGGTAATAACCCGACCTACCGTTCAGCAGACGGTAGTGTCGAAATCGTCAGTCACGGTGGTGGCGGCTCGATTAATCTAGTGCAAGGTGGCAAGCCTATGGGTTTCGATGCTGTGAGCGCTGAGGCAGAAGTGATTCCTCAATAAGGCTAAAAGCCATTTGATTAGCGTATATCGACATGAGAGAGACGTTGTTAATAGAAGATTGATTGGCTGTAGAGGATTGTCGTTATTGTCATTAATATTATATCGACAGGCACCATAAAAAAGCGCTTATCCTTGAGATAAACGCTTTTTTATTACTACCGCTTAAAAGTATTAAGGCTAAAACCCAGTCGTTCGGCTAAAGACCTCGGCCAGCCAACCAGCCAAACCACTGAAAAGTGTCCAACATAACCAGCCCAACAGTAGCAAGACAATCAGCCCCAAAATATCAGGAATATGTAGATAAAGCCAAGCCAGTATAGGATTGCGCCAAATCGCTGATTGCTGCTGCTTTTGCTCTAAAGACTCATGCAAAAAAGGCCGCTCAAGATGGATGGTCTCATCAATGCCATATTCATCATGCAAATGTTGGTGTACGATAGTCAATGTCTTGCGACTGGGCCGGATGAATATATCGAGCAACGTACCAATCCCTGGCACGACCCCTACTACCATATCCACCAAGGCCAACTTCACTGCAGGGGTCATTTTATGGGCAGGGACGCCAAGCTGCCGACCTAATACAAAAGCATAAGCCGTAAGAATCAGCCCTGCAATATCACCGGCAATGGGCACGGTGGATAACGCTGCATCCGCGCCGATGCCTTGCTGAGTAAATGGAACGCGCACCACTGAGTCCATCATATTGGCAAACTTGGCCAGTTTACGCTCGGTCGCTATCACCTCAGCACGGGTAAGGCCTTGCTTGGCAAGATTATTAGCAAAACTATCCTTTTGCTCTTGATGACTCTCATTGATTGGCTTTATTATATTTTTCAATCGCGGCTTATCCTAATAGTGTTTTGTATTTCGTCGTGTTTTTGATTGGCCTAGCTAAAAACGTAGCGTTTGCCTTCATCTCGCTTATATTATGCTAATTGTCATGGATAATGACTTTAGCCTTGTAAGCTCACCCAAGCACAGCTAATCGCCACCAACGCAAACACATAACGACCGACCCAAATGTTGGCCAAAAATGCTTGAAAACAGGCTATGGGCTCACGAGTGGCGCAAGCGCTATTCTGCTTGGCAAACATCATAGCAACCAATCCCAAACCAAATACAGGAATTAATCCCAGAACGCTTTGAGCAAAATAATGCCAAAGGATGACGCCCATTAATAATAAGAAAGCCACTTGAAATAAAGAGATAATCAACACATCGTATCGGCCAAATAAAATGGCTGTCGATTTTACGCCAATCTTTAGGTCATCCTCACGATCTGCCATAGCATACTGGGTATCATAAGCCATGGTCCAACACATATACGCGATAAATAGCAGCCAACACCAGATATCTGGCGCTCCTTGCACCGCGACATAAGCCATCGGAATCGCCCAACCAAATGCAGCAGCCAAAAAGGCTTGCGGCAAATGCGTATATCGCTTCATAAAGGGATAAATAAAGGCAAGCGCTACCGCACCAAGCGACCAATAAAATACTTGCAGCGGTAAAAACAACAGCAAACTGGCGCTGATTAATGACAATCCCAAAAATGCCCCAACCGCTTCTTTACCGCTAAGACGACCATCTGCTAAGGGCCTGCCTTTGGTGCGGCTGACATGACCATCTACCTTACGGTCGGCAAAATCATTAATGGCGCAGCCTGCCGCTCGCATCAGTATCGCCCCGAGAGCAAATATAACCACTATTTTAAGGCCAGGCAAAGCCCCTGATTGAGCATCTCCTGTCCCAAAACTGGCCAAAAACACCCCCCAAAGCGTCGGCCAAAGCAACAGCTCAATACCAACGGGCTTATCAAACCGAGTGAGCTGTAGGTAAGCGTGGAGCTTTTGTTTAAAGGTCATAGGTGAGCTGTTTGAGATTATCATATTATGTCTCTATTTCCGCTCCCATAACTGCGCCGCGTCAACCAATGACAATTGCGGATACTGAGTTCGTAAGGCTTTCACTGCCTTAACTTTGGGTAGGCCTGCCAATTGATTTCGCAGATAGGCTAATGGCTCTTCATAGTTATGGCCTTGATTCAATCGAGATTTAAGCTGCTCAATCTGTTGATATTGTAAAAATACAATAACCAATAAACCTATAACAGCTAAGCTTAACCCAATCATCCAAAACATCTCTTCAGTCATGGCTTACTCTCCTATAGCTAAGAACTGTTGCAAACCCTACTGGTTACACCAAATAACCATCAAAGCGAACCACATCGTTTTGCCAGACTTCATCTGGGGTTTTATTGGCTAAACTTGGCGCACTAATAGGGCGCTTAACGATTAACCGTCCTTTACACCTTACTGGTTGATTCTCAGTCTCTAGCACATGATTATAATCTTGAGGCACTCTTAATGCCTGAGATGCCGATTCAAACAGGACCATCTCAGAGGCTAACGTTGGCGCGGCGACCAAACTATGTAGAGCTTGCATGTGCTTGCCGACTTGCGCGCCTTTGCCCGTATGGCTATTTTCATAGCTGTCGTCAGGGAACATCGGGTCAAGATAAATAGTATCATAGCAAAGACTTTGCAGCTTGATGTGAGCTAGGCAGTCCTCAGCGCTATTATTAATGATGGTCAAGCGTGACATCAGCTTTTGCCAATTTTTCTGTTGTGCCATTTTTTGCTGCTCAGCGAGTAACAGCAATGCCAATAACGGTTCTCGTTCTACCAAGGTCACTTGTGCCCCTGTACTGGCCAAAATCAGACTGTCATGACCAAAGCCTGCGGTAGCATCTAATGCCCTTCTATCAGCGTTTAATTTGGCCGCTTGCAGTAAAAGCTCAGACTTGCGCCCTGCACTGACGATTCGGCGCTGCAACTTAGCCCATTCAGGGGCCACGCTGATGCCATTAATCAGTAGGGCCAAGTCCTCTTTATCATCTATTATCAGTAGCGGACATTGATACTCAGCACTTAACTGCTGCCGATATTTTTGCGTTAGCTTTTGCAGGCTTGGCACACATGACAATTTAATTCGAAGCTGATGTTGGTCAATGAGGCGCTTTAAGGTGTAGATAGCCTCTAAGGCTTGCGGCGTTTGAGAGTGAATTAGCACGGCGTTAACTAATGACGCTGCTGACAGCGCTTCTGGCCGCAGTTCAGGGTTAATTTGAGCCTCAGTATCAGTCTTAGCCTTGAATATCATAACCAAATACCAAAGCGGCCACTAGCACAAGGACACCCGTGACGATGCGTAACCAAGCAAATATGGTAAAGTCGCGGCGACTGACCCAAGCGACCATCCATCGAATACATAATAAAGCCACGATAAATGATACGGCAGTGCCCACACCTAATATGAGCCAATCATTGCTACTCGTTAAAGCACTTCTATGTTTGATTAAATCTAATAACCCTGCGCCAATGATAACTGGAATACCTAAAAAGAAAGAAAACTCTGCGGCAGCCTTTCGTGACACCCCTAACCAAAGTGCACCAATAATGGTTGAGCCTGATCGCGATGTCCCTGGGATTAGCGCGAAGCATTGAAACAGCCCAATTAATAATGCGGTTTTAAGCGTGACCTCTTCAGCCTCATGAGCAATGATGGGTTTGGGTCTTTTTTCAACATAGAAAATCAGCAAACCACCGATGATGAGCATGATGGCAACCGTGTAAGGGTTGAATAAATACATCTTAATCTGGTCAGCGAAAGTAAACCCAAGCAGCATCACTGGAATGGTAGCAACAATAAGACTCAGTCCAAGCTGACGCGGGTTGGCTAACCCTTCAGCTTTACCAGTAACCAGACCCAAAAAGGCATTCCAGAGTCTGCCCCAATAGTCATAAATCACTGCCAAAATAGCCCCTAGCTGAATCACCACAATAAATAAATCTGCTTTTTCTTTGGTCCAAAAATGGATTAAATCGCCTGTGAGAATCAGGTAACCGGTACTAGAGATTGGTAAAAACTCCGTGATACCCTCAACGATACCCATGATAACGGCTTTTAGAAGTAGTAAGAAATCCAAGATAGTCATCCTAATAGTCAAAGATACCCAAAGGGGCGTAAAGCCTTAAGCTAATCTAATAGCCAATTGTCTTAGCAGTTGATTAGTGCTCTTTTAGCCTTGAGATTAAAACGGCACATTTAGCCAATAACAAGCATTATCTGGTCTAATCTATTCTATCTTACGCCTTGCCTTGCTCTTTTAGCGTCTTCCAGGCATGGTTGCGTAAATAGATAGGCAAAGCCTGATCAGCGGGGACGCCGCCGGCACTAGCAAACTGGGCAACACCCAAGCGTCCTAATATAGAGGCGTCTAATGACAGACTGTCCAATATTAACTGATTTTGGTGCTGAGATAATAGGGGGCCGCCATCCCCAACGATGGGGAGATTGAGTGGCGTCTGACGCTCATAGTCTAATAGCCACTCATAGCCTAATCCTTCATGGTCTAACCCCTGATGTTCACCCTCTCCTTCAATCACTGTTTTTTGCGGCTGCATCAGTTCAGCTACTAGGGCAAACTCTCCGATATAGACTTGCTTCATCCGAGCATCGTGCGCCGCATAGCATGTCTCAACTGCAAATTGCTCATAAGCGGCTTGTGCCAGTATCTGCAAACTTGAAATACCCACACAGGGCAAATCATGAGCCACAGAAAGGGCTTGAATCACAGCGGTATTGATACGAATGCCACTAAAAGCGCCAGGGCCACGGTTGAATACCAAAGCGCTTAGCTTATCGAGACTCAGTTGCGACTGAGTCAATGCCGCATCAACCATCGGCAGTATCTGCTGGGTCTGCTCTCGATTGCCCGTCTGGACTGCACTGGTCACCACCTCACCACTAGCGGTGACAATAGCCACTGAGCATTGACCAAAGACCGTATCTAATGCCAAAAACATAAAAACCTCGATGGGGTAATCTATCATTATCGGATAAAAAATGCGCCTATCATAGCATTAGTAAAGCGTTAGTGGCATAAATGCTACCCCTGACTTATTCTAAAAAAGTAGTGGGCATACATTTTAATGACAGCGACTGGCTTACGTTCTAGAAAACATCTTTATTTGGTTAGGTCAATTACTGATAAGTCGGTAAAAGATTAAAACCATACAATTTATGATGATATAATCGTCTAGTAATTCTGACAGTCAAAAATATGTCAGCTTTTGTCCACTCATCTTATATCTATAGCATCTTATCTGAGACAGATTATTTGCCTTTTCATATTCTTTAGGCCTACTCAATAAGACATCTATAGCCTCCGATTATCTAAATAGGATATCCCTATGAAACACTATGTGTTGTACGATGACGGCCATCATAAATGTGTTGCCTTTTCGATGGACCATGATGATGAGAGTGTTCCCTCTAATCAATTTATGATTATTGATGGCAACGATGCCGCGATTATCGACCCAGGCGGCGACCTTACTTTTACCCCGCTTACCATGGGTATTCTGAAATACACCAAAATGGACAACGTTCGCTATGTCATCGGCTCTCATCAAGACCCTGACATTATTGCATCGATGCCACGATGGCTTATCCACGTTGAGCATGCCAACTTAATCATTCCAAAGCTTTGGGAACGATTTTTGCCGCATTATAACTCTGCTTTTACCAAAGGTAGGCTAAAACTGAGCCTATCTGAGCGTCTAATTACCATTCCTGATGCTGGGGGGTATTATCCTTTAGGCAATTCAGGTATTGTTGCGATTCCAGCTCACTTTTTGCACTCAGTGGGCAATTTTCAGTTTTATGACCCCATTAGTAAAATCCTGTTCTCAGGGGATATGGGGGCTTCATTAGTCGGTTACTCTGGCGAGGCAGTCAGCAATTTTAAAGCCCACATTGCCAATATGGATGGCTTTCATCGCCGCTATATGAACAGTCAAAAGGTCACACGACTTTGGGCAGAGGCTGTTCGCGATTTAGACGTGGCGCAAATGGTACCTCAGCATGGTCGGCGGTTCGATAATAATGAGATCTTCCATGAGTTTCTAGATTGGATTAGTAACTTACCTTGCGGAGTTGACTTAATGGAAGCGCAAAATTATCAGTTTAAGCATCTCCTTCCTGAGTAGACGTTCTGAGCTAAACCATTGTCTTAGCTGGTCTAAAACCCAAAAAACCAGCGGCTGTTATTCAGTCGCTGGTTTTTTTTGGCTCTCATTAACTAAACTTATCGGCTAACTGATGACCCGCTAATGACTGCTCAACAAGAAAACCAATGGGCTAAATAGTCATGCTCTTAGCATAAGCTTAAAACCTAGGCTTAAACTGCTTTGGCAAAGTACCTTCTAGCTCTTGCATTTTCTTTTGCATCTCCTCAGCGCTAGGCAAACTCTCTGGGTCTAATCCCATCTGCTGAGCCAATTCCATAGGGTTACCAACGGGTCCCGTATTGGCAGCGCCTGCTTTATTGCTACCGCCAAACAATGGACCGCCACCGCCGCCACCGCCCATACCACCCGTTAAGCCTTGAACTGCTTTCATCATTTTAGAGATACCTTCAGGCTTTGACATCATTTTCATCATCTTAGCCATCTGCTTATGCTGCTTTAGCAAACGGTTAACATCTGGAATCTGTTTGCCAGACCCTGCAGCAATGCGGCGTTTACGACTTGGGTTAATCTTATCAGGATTTTGGCGCTCAAAGGGGGTCATAGAGTTAATCAGCGCTTCCATCTCTTTGACTTTTTCTTCAGGCTTGGCCTCTTCGACGGCCTTTTGGATACCCGTTCCACTCATGCCTGGCATTTTATCCAAAAATCCTGCCATGCCGCCCATGTTTTTCATTTGTTGAAACTGAGTCAGCAAATCCTCTAAATCAAACTCGCCGCCTTTTTGAATCTTTTGCGCCATTTTTTCGGCTTTTTCGCGGTCAATTTTTTGCTCAACTTCTTCTACAAGGCTTAGAACGTCACCCATGCCTAAGATACGTTGGGCAATCCGCTCAGGATGGAAGGCCTCTAAAGCGTCAAGTTTCTCACCACGTCCCAAAAACTTGATGGGCTTACCCGTGATTGCGCGAACGGATAAGGCTGCGCCGCCGCGAGCGTCACCATCAGTCTTGGTCAAGATAACGCCCGTTAATGGCAGCGCATCATTGAACGCTTTAGCAGTATTTGCCGCATCTTGACCAGTCATAGAATCGACGACAAACAGCGTCTCTGAAGGATTGACCGCTGCCGTTAAGGCTTTAATCTCATCCATCATAGCTTCATCGATATGCAGTCGACCTGCTGTATCGATAATCAAAATATCTTGATATTGCAGCTTGGCCTCTTCGATAGCGCGTTTGGCAATATCGATAGGGTTCTCGTCACTACTGGACTGCACAAACTTAGCATTTACTTGTGCAGCAACCTGCTCTAGCTGCTTGATAGCAGCAGGGCGGTAAACGTCAGCTGAGACCAACATGACTTTTTTCTTTTGACGCTCTTGCAAGTATTTGGCAAGTTTACCAGCTGTGGTGGTTTTACCCGCCCCTTGTAGTCCTGCGAGCAGATAGACCACTGGCGGCTTGCCCGTCATCTCAAGCTGCTGATTGGCGCTGCCCATCATCTCGGTTAATTCGTCATGGACGATTTTGACAAAGGCTTGACCAGGTGCCAGCTCTTTTAACACCTCTTCACCTAGCGCTTTTTCTTTGACCCGTTTGACGAAGTCGCGTGTTACTGGCAAAGCCACGTCAGCCTCAAGTAGCGCCATACGCACTTCACGCAAGGTGTCTTTGATATTGTCTTCGGTGAGTTGGGCAGAGCCTGCAATGCTACGCAGACTCAATGACAAGCGTTCGGTTAAGGTATCAAACATAGTTCTCTCTTTAGTTAGCCATCGGCGATGTTAGCTTGGTTAGGGTTCAGTCATGATTTTCTCGTAAGTCATGATGAACGCGGCTACCATCCCCTGTATTTTATAATCGGGTAGAAAATGGTTCTCAATTACCCTTCATTTTATGATAAATTGGCTGATTATACCAATTCTATGATAGCTCTATTGTATCTTAAGCGGTGCTGCCTAGCTAAAGGGTTGTTTATAGGCGATTGTTCATAGCTCGTCATTGATAGTAAGCTATTAATAGCCAGTGGGGAAATCAATTCACCACGGCAACTTTCAGTTTAGTTTTTAAGATGTACTTCTATTTATCGCGCTTTATGTCAAATTAATCATTAATGAGGTGCTCGTGCTACTTGCATATGTGATTGCCAGTATTGCTTATGTGCTTGTCAGCATTCATTTGTGCTGGGCACTGGTTCGCCATCGTCCTATTGCCAAAGGCTTTAGCCTTGGTATGTTAGGATTGGGCATATTGATGCATGCCAGTATCATCTATCCACAGGTTATGACCATTTATGGGCTTAACTTTAATATCTTTAACATTATTAGCTTAACCAGCTTGTTCTTTTTATTGTTTTATACTTTATTCTCTCTGTATCGTCCGATACTTAGCTTGGGCATTTTAGCAGCGCCTACGGCCTTTATTGGCTTGAGCGCAGGCTACTTTGGCCGTGCGCCCTATAAGCCGTTGATTGATTTAGGTATTGGTCTTGAGACCCATATTTTGCTGTCTATCGCGGCTTATTGCGTGCTGTTTATGGCAGCGCTACAGGCGGTGTTTTTAAGGCTGCAAATCCGTGAGCTTAAACACCGCACTATTCACCGTCTTTGGGTTGAGAAGCTACCCCCGCTTGAGAGTATGGAATCTCTGCTTTTTGATATGATATTGGTGGGCTTTATTTTGCTCAGTCTAGCCCTTGGCATGGGATTCGTTTATGTTCATGACCTCATGGCGCAGCATATTGCTCATAAGACTGTCTTTAGTGTGTTGTCTTGGCTGATGTTTGGGGCGCTACTTGTCGGGCATTGGCGTGCGGGTTGGCGAGGCAAACGGGCGGCCAACATTACCATTTATGCCTTTATTTTGCTGGCTATCGGCTTTGTGGGTAGTAAGTTTGTTTTGGAATTGGTGCTAAAAACCAATTAGCTGCAGGCTGATTTGGCTTTTGCCGAGGGACGAGGCGCGGCCATAGTCATAAAAAATAGCAGGACGGTGTTAGGCATATTTCTAGCTGTCTAAAAGTGGCGATATTAAGGCCAATCTTTTGGTCTTTTTTTAGTAATTTCTAATTGCTTAGGCACTAAGATTAGGCGCTAAGACTGGTTTTAAACAGGCTTTGACTGTCCTGAGCTTTTGATGAAGACTTGACGCCAATATAACAGTGGCAGCAAGCACAGCACCCCTACCCCCACACTCAATATAAAATGTCCTGAATAGCCGAGCCATTCGGCCAAATAGCCACTAATCAAATGCGTGCTGCCGCTAAACACGGTCAGTAGGCAAACTTGCGTGGTAAAGTCGCTGCCCGCCTTGTCGCGCCGCGCGTAGTGCATGACCATGGTGAGCATGGCGACCAGTGCCATGGCGGCGACCAGATGCTCGATGGCATTGGCAGCAAAGGCCCACCAAAATGGGGTTTTATGGCCGCCTACCAACCAGCCGTGCTCAAAGGCTAACGCGACGATAGCATACAGCGCCGTGGCCGATACTTGCAGCGCGTTAAACCAGACGAGCGCCTTGAAGTGCGCGACGCGTTTTAGTACCCAAGCAGCGATGCCTGCCCCCACCAGTGACGCCACTGACCCCAAGATACTCGCCCAAAGCCCAATGCTGGCGGTAGGAATACCCATATCGACCATCATCGGTTTGACCATGCCGCTTGAGATGCCATCGACGATTTTGTAGGTGAGCAGCACGCCAAGCCAAGCGCGCATGTGGGGATTGTGCCAAAAATAGCCGTATTGGTCTTTTAAATAGGGGACTACTTTTTTGGTGGATAAGGGATTTAGAGAAGCTGAGGATGTTGCGAGATTTACAGGGCTTGAGTCTTGTAGGTTGGGTGCAGGTTCTGTAGTGGATGTGAGGAGAATAGCTTTTTCAGATGCTTGGTTTTTTTGAGCAGTGGCGCTGGTTGGGACTGCATTGGTAGAGGTCGACTCAACTGGTGGTTTCTCTGCCGCTTGACGTTCACTGATGCCAGTAGTTTCAGTGGCAGTAATTTCAGTGACAGACGCTTCAGGATAACACCAAATCGGTAAAGTATTTAAGACAATCAGCACGGCCATGGCAAAAAAGCTTGCTTGCCAAGACCAGATACCGATAACCATTAAAAAGACGCCGCCCCCTAGTATCAGGCCAAGACGGTAGCCAATGACTTGCACGGCGTTGCCCATGCCTTGGTGGGGGTTTTGAGGAACTTGGGCTGAGTCCGAGACTTGGGTTAGGGGCGGTGCTGGGGCATTGATAAGAATAATGTCGTCATCGATACCTGTGGTGATGGAATGGCTTTTTCGGGCAACAATGTGGGAAGTGGTCAAAGAGCGTGTGGCTAAGCCGTCAGCTGCGACATCGTGGGTAGCGCCCACTAGGCTTAACAGCAGTAGCAGCGCATAGAGCGACCAAAGTGTGATGGGGTCACTTAGATTGGTAGGGTCAAAAAATCCTACCGCCATAACAATGAGGGCAGATAGCAGCTGAAGCGGTAATATCCAACTGCGGGCGCGGCCTAATTTGGGTGAGAAATATCTATCGACAATAGGTGCCCACAGAAACTTAAGCGCCCAAGGGGCTAGCAATAACCCTGACCAGCCTATCATCTCAAGCGAGACGTCGTAGCTTCGCAGTATGGCGGGCAAGGCTTGGGTGATAAAGCCTGAGGGCAGACCTTGAGCGAAATATAGGGTCAGTAGGACTGCTAATAACCGATAAGGGGGCGTCTGCTGGCTTGCTAATAGTGTTTCTGTTGGTGATGATTTAGCAGGCCCTAAGTCAGGACGCTCTAAGTCAGGGCTTTTAAGACCATCTTGAGTATCTAAAGGTTTTAACTTTTTTTTAATCTTAAGGATTTTAGTTGGTTTTGAAGTCATAACTGCGATTAATGCTCGCTAAAGACGACGGTCTTGTTGCCCGTGACAATAACGCGATTTTGCACATGCCAATTGACCGCCCTTGCCAAGACGTTGCGCTCGATATCACGGCCAATCGCTCGTAAAGCGGCTACCCCTTGACGATGAGTGACACGGTGGACGTCTTGCTCAATGATGGGGCCTTGGTCAAGGTCAGCAGTGACGTAATGCGCGGTGGCACCAATAAGCTTAACGCCTTTTTCAAACGCTTGCCGATAAGGGTCCGCACCAACAAAGGCAGGCAAGAATGAGTGATGAATATTAATAATCTGCATGGGCCATTGTTCAACAAATTGCGGTGATAGTATTTGCATATATCGAGCCAATACCAATAAATCGTTGCCTTGCATAATCTCATTAATCTGCGACTCAGCTTCAGCTTTGTTGTCTTGATTTACCTCAACATGATGAAAATCTATACCAAAGTTCTCAACCGCTTGGCGTAAGTCATTATGATTACTCACGACGCAGGTAATATCGCAAGCGAGTAAGCCGCGCTGATGGCGCCACAATAGGTCAAGTAAGGCATGATCAAATTTGGAAACTAAGATGCCAACCTTATATTTGACGGTATTGTCATGCAATTGCCACTTCATGTCATAGCGGTTGG
>JAUNVX010000283.1 GCA_030540615.1 Psychrobacter sp.
CTAAGTATCAAACAATATAAACTGTCGTTTTATTACCAGCCCTAATCGACCTTGCCTTAAAATGCGTTAAAGTATATTAAGTAATAGTTATGAGTTTTATAAGTTCAAAGAAGGGTGATGAATGAAAACAACCACATTTTTGCAGTTCTCTAAACCAGGTTTAATGGTTCACTCAGAGACGCTGCCTTTTATGAAATCTATCTTTTAAATTCAGTTGAGCCTATCCCCTATCTTTGGGACACGCCAAATGATGATATTGAGTATACAGACAGCCCTAATCATCTTGACTTTATTAGGTCTGAATTTGAAGGTTTGGATTTGACTTTTGAAGAAAGCTTAGATAACTTTAACCAAACTTACATCAGCTATGAGAAATCCCTTAATCCGCTTATCAATCAGGTAACGCCTTTACAACATATAGATTTAACACTTGAATAAAATTATATTGCTCAATGAGAACTGGCGCTTAACTCCAATACTCGCTTACTATCATTAGTCGGCTATCAAAGATTACTTAAGGCTTTGGTATTTGATGCTGAAAAACTAAAAGTAGATAGTGTTGAGTCGACGCTTCACACTATCTTTCATCGTTATACGCCTAACTGCAACGCTCACATCGCCAATTTAATCTGTCGAATATCTGCATCGCACGCTCAACCTATATACTATAGTAGTCACACGAGTTAAGAGCTTCTTGAGCATTATCAGTCAGCACTAACTGTATTAAATGGGTCGGACGACTCTAACGGTATATTTATTCTATATCACGCCATGGCATAAATACACGTTTGAATCACCATTCGTTTTAAAGAGTCGCTTCGTCTGCGCTATTTTAGAATCATTGTATAAATGGGCTGAAAGTAGTACTACAGTTGAGATGCACTTTAATAGAACGAGGTGGATGTAGAAGATATTTTTGAATATATTGCTGAGCCAAATTCTCAGAACATTAAAGACTAGAGTAGAGGTAAGAATACAAATTTGAATGCGCCATAGAATTAAAGCAAAGCACATTTTGGGCACAAGCCTTTTTTTAGTTACTCCTTAAGATTCAAACGATAAGTGGAGAAACAAGCTAACCGACAATACAAAGCATTGAAATTTAGACAAAAAAAGCCCCAATCATAAAGATTGGGGCTTTTAGAATTTTGGTAGGCGTAACTAGATTCGAACTAGCGACCTCCACCATGTCAAGGTGGCGCTCTAACCAACTGAGCTATACGCCTATTGAGGTCACGTATTTTAGCAAGTTTTAGCAGTAATGCAAGCATTTTTTAATCAATCAATGAGATATTACTTTGCTAAGTCTTAAAGCGATGTACGACGGTGGTTGAAGAGTATTTGATAAAATTTAACATAAACAGTATTTCAATCTGCATTTTTGTTCTGTTACCAATTTACTGCAATTTCATCATCGTTTTACCACCGTTTAGCTAAGCTGTATCCTTTACTATTCTATCTCAATCGCATTGATTTATATCTCAGTTGACCTGATTAATATCAAAGCACGACTCTGTTTCATGCTCCTGTGACCCTTGATAGCAACCTCTTATTTAATTAATCACTTTCTAGCCGCCTAGCCTTTTTACTTAAAACATTACTCTTAAAATATAGCTCTTAAAATCTTACAACCTAACCCTCAACCATCTGAAACTTCACTTGCCAGCGAGCCGCCAGCATGCCAAATGTCACCTTAACAATTAACAAGCAGTCATATACTTTGACTGATCTTGATCCACGCACTACCCTCCTTGACGTCTGCCGACATCACCTTAATCTGACGGGGTCCAAAAAAGGCTGCGACCACGGCCAATGTGGTGCCTGTACGATGATAGTTAACGGCCGTCGTATTAACTCTTGCTTAGCCCTAGCCATCATGCATGAAGGCGATGACATCACGACCATTGAAGGTCTTGGTGAGCCGGCCGCCCTGTCTGATATCCAGCAAGCCTTTGTCGATAATGATGCCTTTCAGTGCGGCTACTGTACTCCCGGTCAAATCTGCTCGGCCACTGCCCTCTTCGATGAAATCGAGCAACGCTGGCCAAGTCATGTGAGTACCAGTTTGACTGACCCTGAGCTGATTGATGTGCAAGAGATTGCTGAGCGTATGAGTGGTAATATTTGCCGCTGCTCAGCCTACCCTAATATTATTAAAGCTATTCAGCAAGTCATCGATAGCCGTGGTCTGGGTCATGAGTCAGCATCACAAGGCGATCAGATTGCTGCCAAATCAGGTCAGGCAATTGAGCCACCGCAGATTTGGTCACCACCGCCGAGCAACATTCATCATCCTGACGCTCATCAAACTGCTGCTGATTTGATAGATTCCGCGCAAGCCCAACCATCGGCAACCCGTAATATGGGAGTAGCTCTATGAAACCATTTGCCTATAACCGCGCTGAAGATACTCAGCAAGCTGCTAAATTGGCCGAGCCGCAAAACGCTAAATTTATCGCTGGTGGTACCAATTTATTAGATCT
>JAUNVX010000039.1 GCA_030540615.1 Psychrobacter sp.
TAAGAATAGCTCTAAGTTATCCCGTCATTAGGCAAGCAATCAGTCCCTTATTTATCCGTTAGCGTATCAAAACGTTAATTGGTGAATAAGGGGTTTTTTGCGCCTTTAAAATCAAAAGCTAACTGGATAAAATTAACACCTTAACAGACAGCAGTTAAAAGCTGATTAGGCATTAGCAGGTTTAGTCTTTCGTCCTGTAAGGCTATTAACCACCCAAGCTGGGCCAATTAATAAGAACTGCAAGTCTTCAAAAAAAGAAGGTTTTTTGCCCTCAATCTTGTGACCGACGAACTGACCAATCCAAGCCACCACGAATATCAATGCCCAAAACTTAAAGCCAAGCGGCATCAGCGCCATCACAGACAGGCAGATTAAGGTGAACATACCCATGGCGATGAATAACGGCCTCGATAGCCCTAAATAAAAGATACCGACTAAGGCCGTGGCGACCAAAGTAAACCAAACCGAAAGTGACATACCCATGCCAAGGATGCTGACAAAGATAGTGGGCACACATAGCCAGTGGATTTTTTTGTTGATGGGGTTTTGGTGGCTAACGGCATATTCTGCCAGCCACTGCTCAAGTGAGCGTTTGCTTGAAGCACTATGGCGAGACATACTAACCTCCTTGTCAGTATTGGGATGGAGCGTGATATAGCGAGGTATAACGGTAGCTATTAATAACAGTAATTAACACCAGTGCTTATAGTTTTAGCAGGTAATCGTTATCTTGTAAAGCTTAAGTTAGGGGAGCCATGCGCCGCTATCCTCATTGGTGGTGCTTCTGCTCGCTACGATGCCACTCATAAAGGCCGATAATGGCATTAATCTGATAGACCATGGTCTGAATAGCAAAGATATAGTTGCCAGACATGAGATTGACCACTAATCCGACAAAATTCGCCGCCAACCAAATCCACCAATTAAAAGAGTAGCGCAATATCATCGTGGCCTGAGCGGTGATAAATAACACAAACACCAACACGTTAATCCAATAAAAATCAATGACATTCAAAAACTTCTTATTGTCATTTTCGATAATAGCGTAGCCATGTTCGGCCAATAGATTGTTCACGGTAGGGAATAATGCTAGACCGATGGCGATAAAAGCTAGTGTGCCAATCCAAACCCATTTAGTCGCTGATTTGGGCACCATATTGCCGTCAGGGTCAGTGTTCTTTGACCAATAAAACAGCCCATAAACATGGGTAAAAAAGTTAAATAAAGGCGCCATCATTAGGCCAACAGCTCCTGAGGTAGCCTGCACACCGACTTCACCGGCAGTCGCTAAGATACCAAAGCCATTGCCCAGCACGTTTTTGCGAAAGGACAAAGACACCACACAAACCAAACCTACCAAGGCCACGGCCAAGTAAAACCAATCAAGGGTCGTATGATCCGTGGTGGTCCAAAATCCAGTGATTAAAGCAATGGCCCCTAGAGTGAACCAAGTGACAATCCACTGCAGGGACCATTTTCCAGTGAGATTGTCTAAAAGTTGAATGCGCATAATTGTCCTCAGGCGTTTTAATAGATAGTTTTAATAGTGAATAGTACGGCTCAGAAATCGGTAATGGTCTCTCTTGATGATTGATACAGGTGCTGATTAATGTACTCAATAGCAAGCCGGTAGCGTTCATCATAGTCAGGACTGCTAATGCGGTAAGGGGTGATTTGATGGCGAGCAAATATCTCGGTTAATCGCTGCTCAAAGCGCTCTCTAGCGGTGGCATCGCCCAAAGATCGTAGACCATCATCCACCCAAGGCGTATTGTTGGCCAAAAATAACGTATGGTCTAAGCGAAACTCATCAATGCAGGCCGCCACAAAAGGATGGGTTCGACCTTCGTACTCTTCACAAAAAGCTTGGGTGGTCACAAAGTCAGTGTCCACAAAAGTGACAGGAGCAGGGGCTCGATATTTGGCTTGGCGAATGGCCTCAGCATGGTCAAGAACGATGGGAGCATAGTCGCTATATTGTAGCCCGACTTCTGAGCCGCCAAGGTCTGTACTGACATACAATCGGCCCATCTCCAAAACAAAGCTTGCGCCGTAGTAGTTGGCCAGCTTATGGATTAAGGTCGTCTTGCCTGAGCTTTCACCGCCGACGATGGCCACGGTCTTGGTGTAGCTGCCACGCGCTTCTGGATGAATGGCGGGCCAATGGGCGATAGGGTCGCGAGCAATATCAGCAGAGTTAAACCCTATCTGTTCAGGGGTACTCTTTAAGGGCAGGATAAACTGCTCTGCTAGCGCAGGCTGCGCCAACGGATGATTGGACGCCACAAACAAGATAGGTAGGTTGGCATCATGAGTGTCTTGCGCGTGCGGCGTTAGACTCTCAATCGTAACCGCAACATCAATGATATTTAAGCGCTGAAGCAGTAAATGCAACTTGGTATTGGTCTCATGGACATCCACCAATACTGACTCAAAGTTATCATGGACAGGTAAGCTGATTTCGTCACTGGTATGGATCTGAATAAAGGGCAGGTCACGACAAGCCATCTGCAACCAGCGTGCTTTGTCTTGCAAGCTCACTGGATAATTAGGATGGGGACAAGGATGCACTGTGATAATAATATGGAGGGTCTTTACTTGGCCAGAAGCATGCAAAATACTGCGCATTTGACCTAAGTGTAGCGGCTCAAAATGGCCAATCATAACGCCGGATGGGGACATAACGCTCCTCAATGTCTTTGAATACTGAAGGTTCAATAATAATGCTCAACAATTTAGCAAGGTTGTTTGGGATAACTAAAGCTCTGCTATTTTATGAAATATTTTGAAATATTTATATAAAATCAAGCAGTTAAAACTACTTCTGATAGATTGTCGTAAGCTAATTTAGCAAACTCTAACAAAGTTAATGAGGAGTCTCTACAGTTATTGTGTGACCTGCTCTTTATAATGAGCCTATGTTTATTATGACTGTAAGTTAGTTAGATGGCTTGTTTATAGACTAAACCATATAAGCCATTATTAAATTCGGGTTAGACTATCATTTATCCAATCATTTATTTAACGTTACGATTTTATAGCTATTAATCTTAAGACAGCATAATCTTAAGATAGCCTAAGATGATAGCCAAGCGACTTGAAAATGACGGTTTTATCCCCATTATATAAGTATCCTTAACTACTGAATCAGGGAGATAAAATTGGCTAAATTAGTCAAACTACATCGCTCACGTAACAATCGAATGATAGCGGGCGTGATGGGCGGTATCGCTGAATACTTAGGCTGGTCGCCATTTTTGACCCGATTGTTATTTTTCATAATCTCTACGGCTAGCGCGGCTGTACCAGGGATATTGATTTATATTATCTTATGGTTCGTAATGCCTAATGCTTCGTCAGACTCTTATCGTTAAGTTTTGATTTTACTTATGAAAGGCGTTAATGATTTACAATCTGCTAATCCTTGAGTAAGTCATTAATGAGTTAGGCAAGGCTAAGTTTTAAAATAATAAGTTTAAAAATAAATGGCCAGTTAATATTTTAAGTGGCGAATACTAAAGAGTATCAGTTTCCTCCTGCCTAGATGGCTATCCATCTAGGTATTTTTTTGTTTGAAAACTGCCGTCCTCATGTTTGCTATGGCTATAATAGTGGTTTTTTAGTAAGGTGAGCATAGGAATAGGGGCATCGGGCACATTTGCCACGATTCAGTCTCAAAACCAGTACTTTATGCTTTATTATTATTCCCAACATTCAACTCGACAGTGGCGATGCTATGACTTTTCAACAACTAATCTTGACTTTGCAATCTTATTGGGCGGAACAAGGCTGCGTGGTATTGCAGCCCTATGATATGGAGATGGGGGCAGGGACCTTTCATACCGCCACATTTTTGCGCTCTTTAGGGCCAGAGATTTGGAACGCCGCTTATGTTCAGCCCTCTCGCAGGCCAACAGATGGCCGCTATGGTGATAACCCCAACCGCTTGCAGCATTATTATCAGTTTCAGGTGGTACTAAAGCCCAATCCTCCTAATATTCAAGAGCTGTATCTAGGCTCATTAAAGGCCATTGGCATTGACACCTTGACCCATGATATTCGCTTTGTTGAGGACAACTGGGAATCCCCCACATTAGGGGCTTGGGGTCTGGGCTGGGAAGTATGGTTAAACGGCATGGAAGTCACGCAGTTTACCTACTTTCAGCAAGTGGGCGGGCTTGAGTGTTTCCCTGTCACCGGCGAGATTACCTATGGTCTTGAGCGTCTAGCGATGTATATCCAAGGTGTTGATAGCGTCTATGATTTGGTCTGGACCGATGGGCAGTTTGGGGTGGTCACATATGGCGATGTCTTTCATCAAAACGAAGTCGAGCAGTCCACCTACAACTTTGAGCATGCGGATGTGCCCAAGATGTTTGAGCTGTTTGATTTTTATGAGCAGCAAGCAGACAAGCTAGTGGCGGCGGGATTGCCATTGCCCGCTTATGAGATGGTACTTAAAGCCTCGCACACCTTTAACTTATTAGATGCTCGCGGCGCAATCTCGGTGACTGAGCGTCAAAGATTCATTCTACGCGTTCGCACTTTGGCCCGAAAAGTAGCCCAAGGCTATGTAGAAGCCCGCGCTAAGCTTGGGTTCCCGCTGGCTGAAGAAGCTCACCGTGAGGCAGCCTTAAAGAAATATCTGCCCAAAGAGCAAGCAGAGGATAAAGACGACGCAGAAAAAGCTATAGATAAAAACCAAACCACTAAAGCGCCTAAATAAGATTCATTCTAAGCCAATCAAGATGAGAGTTGAAATGACCAATAACGGCAGTATGCCTGATGCTAACTCAGTGATTGATAATGAGGTGGTGACTAGTGAAGCGTTTGATGGCGAAGGGATTGCCAACGAAGAGTTAGGGATAGACAGCCAAGCACTGACTGATGTCACTGATATTAATGAAGGCGTCCTTGTGGTGGTTACGCTCAATGCCAAGCTGCGGCCTGACGATCAGGGCGAGCTTGAAGACGCGTTTTTGGAGTATTGTCAGGAGTCAGACCTGCCTATTGAGATAATAGGCGGCGGCAGTTTGGTAGATGACCAGGGCGAAAGTATTGAAAGTGTCATTGAAATGTCTCTAACTGAGGTAGATAGATTCGCCCATGGTATCGATTATCTGATTGACCATATCATTGGCTTTTTTGAGGCCACGCTCGCGCCTAAAGGGTCAAGGTTGACGGTTTATGAGTCTGCTGAGATTAATTTAGAAGAAATTGAGGCTAGTGAGCCAAACACAATTGAGAGTGAGGCAATTGAGCTAAGCGCAGAAACGAATCTACAATCCAATCACTCGCCAGATACTGAAGATGAAATGGCAGTGTCAGAGCTAGCAGAGGAGCCGCTAGGTCGCACCATTTATTTTGGTCATCAAGAAGGTTTGGCACTGTACCTCAATGGCACGGACTTACCGCAAAAGATTTATCAAAAATATCATGTGCGGCAAGTCTTTGACAAGTGTGATGCTTTGCTCAAAGGCGTGGGAATGGTCAATAGCTACTGGCAGGGCTATGCACAAACAGCGCTATATATGTATGGTGATAGCTATAGTGAAATGGTCAAGCGTATTGAGCCTGTGCTCAGCAGACACCCGCTGTGTCAAAAGTCGCGCTTGGTGCAGATTGCTTAAGGCAAATCTTGATGTAAGTTAAACACAGTTATCTTATAGAATAAAAGCTAACTAGGACAATCCATGAGTATTCAAATCCGACGAACAGAACCCAGTGATGCCTCTGCCATCAGAGATATGTTTTTGCAAGAGTCAGTTTATGGCAGCACCCTACAATTGCCAAATCCCAGCGTTGAGATGTGGCAGCAACGATTGGCTAATATTCCAGATAATGTCTACTCGTACGTGGCGTTAATGGATGATGACATTGTGGGTAATCTAGGACTAACAGTGTCCCCTCGTGAGCGCTTACGTCATGTGGCAAGCTTTGGGATGGCGGTAAAAGTTGGTTTTCATGGCATGGGGATAGGGACGGCCTTGCTAGCAGCAGCCATTGATTTGTCCGATAATTGGCTCAACCTACATCGGCTTGAGCTGACGGTATTCACTGACAATGCGCCTGCTATTGCACTATATAAGAAGTTTGGCTTTGAAATCGAAGGTGAGGCGAGAGATTTTGCCTTTCGTAATGGGGCCTATATCAATGCTTATTATATGGCGCGGATTAAAAACTAACTGCCAAGTAAGCTCTTATCATGATTGAGAAGTTCATGACTCAGCGAGTAAGCCGTGCTTGTAGTGATAACGATGACCTCAATGGTGTGGCGAGGTATATTAATCTGATTAAACTAGCTCTGAGAACCATATTAGGTTTTAGTAGCGCTGTGCTAGCTGGTTGACATGATAAAGACCTTATCACATCACCTTCTACATCCAATGATAAAAGCAAACCTTGTTAGCAGATGATTTTGTTATAATCCCAATCAACTTTACTTTTAAAATTTTATAGAAACAGAGACCTCCATGACCACTATCTTGTTTGAACTAGGCTGCGAAGAGTTGCCCCCTAAGAGCCTAAAACCCCTCCGTGATTCGTTAAAGTCTAGCATTGAGAGTCAATTGCAAGAGGCTGATATCGCTTATGATAATATCAAAGCCTTTGCCGCGCCGCGCCGCTTAGCGATTCGGATAGAAGGGATTGCGGACAAGCAGCCTGACCGTGTTGAGCAAAAAAAGGGCCCAGCGATAAAAGCGGCCTTTGATGCTGAGGGCAAGCCTACTCGAGCTGCCGAAGGCTTTGCTAAAGGATTGGGGATTGATGTCAGTCAGCTGGTCACCATTCATACGGACAAAGGCGACTATATCGGCTATGAGCAGACGGTGGTCGGTCAGCCGGTTACTGAGCTGTTGCCCGCTATGTTTCAACAAGCCTTGGACAATCTGCCCATTGCCAAGCGTATGCGCTCAGGCAGCTCGCGAGATGAGTTCGTACGTCCGGTCAAATGGCTGGTGTTTATGCAGGACGATCAGATTATACCGGCGACTGTTCAGGGGCTAAGCTCAGGCCAGATGACTGATCAAGGGTGGCAAACGGGTAATGTGACTTTAGGTCACCGGTTTCATGCAGCGGATGTCAAGATACCGCATGCCAAAGACTATGAGAGCGTCCTTGAGTCCGCTAAAGTCATCGCAGATTTTGACCGTCGCCAAGTGAGTATTAAAGAGCAAGTACAAAAGCTTGCGGATGAAGTGGGTTCAGTTGCCATTGTGCCGCAAGATTTGCTGGATGAAGTGACCGCATTAGTCGATTGGCCCGTAGCCCTTAGAGCCAGCTTTGAAGAGCGCTTTTTGCAAGTGCCGCAAGAGGCGCTGATCTCAACCATGCAGGCCGATCAAAAGTATTTTTGTTTGACAGATAGCTCGGCCAAGCTGCAACCGTATTTTATTTTTATCAGTAATATTGAGTCCAAAGATCCAAGCCAAGTTATCAGTGGTAACGAAAAGGTGGTAAGGCCCAGACTGGCTGATGCTGAGTTTTTCTTCTTACAAGATCAAAAGCAGCCGCTATTTACCCTCACAGAAAACCTCAAAACCCGTGTGTTCCAAGATCAATTAGGGACAATTTGGGATAAGACTGAACGTGTTGCCAAGTTAACCGCATTTATCGCCACTTTGCTCAAAAACCAAGCGAACGAGAGCGGATTGGCGAGTCTTAATGCCTTTAAAGATTTGGATATCGATCAAGCGACGCGGGCTGCCATCTTGTCCAAGGCCGATTTGGCCAGCACCTTGGTTGGCGAGTTCCCTGAGCTTCAAGGCATCGCAGGGACTTATTACGCACGGTTAAACGGTGAGCCTGAAGCGGTAGCAGCTTCAATAGAGGAGCAGTATCTGCCTAAATTTAGTGGCGATAATTTGCCTAACTCGCCCATTGGTATTTGCCTAGCACTGGCCGATCGCATCGATACCTTAGTAGGGATATTCGGTATTGACCAAGCGCCTACTGGCTCAAAAGACCCGTTTAGCTTACGCCGCTCGGCCATTGGTGTGCTGCGTATTTTGATTGAAAAACAGCTGCCAATCAACCTTATCAGCCTCGTTGAGCAGGCCATCCGTGGCTATGGCAATAAGATTGAGAAAATGGGTGAGACCTTTACCCATGTCATCGAGTTTATCAATTCACGCTATCGAGCGATGTACACAGAGCAGGGCGTGAGTGTCGATGCTATCCAAGCGGTGCTAGCGATTAACCCGCACATGCCATTAGATTTTGATCAGCGTATCAGAGCGGTGTCGCAGTTCCGAGCGCTACCACAAGCAGCGACTTTGGCAGAGATTAATAAGCGAGTGGCTAATATCTTAGCCAAGTCAGAGGGGGAGGTGGCCGAGAGTGTTCAAGCGGACTTATTGCAAGAGGACGCTGAAAAGGCTTTGTATCAAGCGGTCACTGAGGCCAGTGCGACAGTAGCGCCACTACAGGCCTCAGCGGACTATGCTCAAATCTTGCAAACGCTCACTCATCTAGAGTTGCCCCTGACTAATTTCTTTGATTATGTTATGGTAAATAGTGAAGATACCCAGCTTAAAGCCAACCGATTGGCCCTGCTTAAGCAAGTTCGTGAGCTGTTCTTTACTGTGGCTGATGTTGGTGCTTTACAGATTTAAAGCATCTATTCTCAGTCCGATAGCTTATAAGTTTGATGGCGCTTAAGCTATCAAATTTATTAGCATTGTGATACTAGTACTACAGCTTTAGTAATGCGAATTTATATTCACGACTGAATAAAATAAATTCATCATTGCGAAGTTAGTACTGCGACTCGGCCATTGAAAACTTCGTATTAATTGTCAGGACACTCTTTAAGGAGCCAGCTTTGTTTGCTTTTATTGCCACGCTCATCGTCATTTGGTTCGTCATGTGGCTGTTTTATAAGTTTATGTACCCCAAGCCGCCCGCTCGCTTTATGCCGCAAGAAGGCGATGTCGTGACCCCGCGAACTTGCGATTTTTGTGGTCATGAGCTTGCAGAGTATCGCGGTGTATTAGAGCCAAAGCCTAATGCTCATGATCATGAAGAGCCAAATCAAAAGAGCGAGTGGTTCTTTTGTAATTATGAGCATCAGGCAGACTTTCATGCCGGCAAAACTTATCAGCCGTATAATCAGCTTTGATTGGGGTTATGAAAATTTGAAAAAGGTAAGTCAGCTCAAAACAAGAGCCAACTAAAAAAAGGCAATGCGCTTAAATCGAACTTAAGCCCACTGCCTTTTTTTATGGCGTGATTATTCTAGCGAAGATACGGCCAAGCCAATTAATGGCTATTTAACCATAGACTCAGCATCTTTTAATATTTTATCAAGTAGCAGGTCGGCCTCTTTACTTAGCTGACGTTGGCTGCTATCAGATTGCTGCTGCTCGTGAATTTTTTCGTATAAGTTTAAGCAGCATAGCACCAATAGGTTTTCTTGATTAAGCTGGGGGGCATCTTGTTTGATATCGAGGACGAAATTATTAATATAAAAAACCGCCGCTCGTAGCTCTGCCTCTTCATTAGCAGGGCAGTTGATTGAGTAGCTTTTACCGGCGATATGAATGGTAACTTTCTTGATGTCAGTTGCAGCGCTCTCATGATCAATATTAGCTTGCTGAGAAGGCTCTTGATGAGATGATGGTTGCGCAGAGAGGTTGGTATCAGTCATAAAAATCCTACAATGAATAAGGGAAGTTAAGAGCGGAGTTGAGTAGTGTCATCTCAACTGGTTCGGGTGAAGCGCTTAAAGTAGGAGATGGCCTACTCTTCCGCTTTATCTATCTCGGTGAGCCTTTTCATTACTAGTTGGGTACGCTCAGCGGCAATGCGGTTTTTTTCAACCAATTTATCTTTTAAGCGATTAAGCTCATTGTTTTTTTGCGTGAGTATCTCTATTTGCTTTTGCAGTTTGTCTTGCTCTTCACCGATTAAATGATGGGCTTCAGCTAATGATTGATAGCGGCGATCAAGCTCAGTAAGATTGCTTTTGAGCGTATCTCGCTCCTTTTGACACTGCTCAAGCTGAGCTTTTAACCCACTATAGTCAGCCGCATCGACCGAAGGCTTCTGTTTGAGCGTCGTGAGCTCTTGGTGGGCCAGTTGATATTGCTTACGAATTTGTAAGATAGTATTTTCAAGTTTTTTTAATTGTTCAATCATAGTCAGTTAAAACCCTTACAAAGTTTTGATCAATGGGGCGATAAATAATAGCGGCAAGTCTATTTTATCATGACCGCTAAGAGGCAGTGGCGATAAGTAGAATCAGTGACCAAAATTACTTACCCTCTGTCTAATCTTAAGCTTATTATAAGCTTTAGTGAAACGTCGTTATCTCATTAAACGAAAAAGGCTAGGTAATCGGTCTTTTGGACTTTAATAATGCCACAACCGTCCGCATAATATCTATACTTACATCGTAAGACAATGATTCTAGCCATACTGGCTTGTGACGCATTGATGCAATGACACTGCCGTACTTTATCATAATACCCTTATTATTTTGCCAAACCCCATTTATTAACCCCCTTTTATTAAAGCCCTTACTCTAAAACTAGGACAGCACCATGAATGATAATATTTCAGGTTGGAACGATTGGACAGTGGCGTTTGAAGACTGGAGCGATATCAGTATCAGTGAGCTTCATGGTCTTATGACGGGCATCATGACTGCTTGCGAGCCACCTGCTGAAGCGGGGTGGAATCAAGTGTTAGAGGAGCTTAGTTTTGCGCCCTTAGAAGGCGCAGCGCTGACCTTGCTAACTGAAGAGGCCGAAGATACGGTATTTCAGTTAAAAGACCAAGACGATGCGTATGCTTATATGCCTTTAGTGCCCGATGATGATCATGACTTATATGAGCGTGTCATCGCGTTAAAGCATTGGGCCAATGGCTTTATGACGGGATTTGGTATTACAGACTGCCGAATCAGCGCTGAGGAGAATGATTTACTCGCGACTTTGTCTAAGATTGGAGGTATTCGCATTGAGCCTGATGATGAGTTTGAGGGCGGAGAAGAGTCTTATTTGCATCTTTATGAGTTTGCGCGGATGGTACCGGTGAGTTTAGGGGTTCGTAAACGCAAACCCGTTAGTGAGCTTGCTCTTATTTCAGGGTTGCCCGTAGATGCTAAGACCGCCAAAGAGCTTGAAGCAGAAGCGCAAGTTGCAAAGACTCTGCCGCCTATCATTGATGCGATGAATCAAAATAACCCTTCTTAAGAAAATCCTTCTTAAGGATGTGCAAATTAGCAAGCCATAAGTTAGCAGTAGGCGGTTTAGGCATAGGAAATGACAAACAGATAGCTTAAAGGCACCCAAAGCAATAATCCATGATGATTGATTGGGCGTTAAAAGCCAATATCGTTTTGTATTGGCTGGTTTTGTAAAAGAAAAGTTAACTTGATAAGGAGTCTTGAGATGGTCACAGATAAAGATATGCCGTACCTACAGCGTGCGATAGCACTAGCGGCTGAGGCTTTGGGCGCAGGAGATGAGCCTTTTGGTAGTGTGCTAGTGGACGCGTCAGGGACAGTGCTCTATGAAGACCGCAATCGCGTCAACACTCAAGAAGCTACCTATCATCCTGAGATTGCTGTAGCACGCTGGGCGGCTGAAAATCTAGCTAAAGAGGCGCGTCAGTCAACCACGGTCTATACCTCAGGGGAGCACTGCGCAATGTGCTCAGCGGCCCACGCTTGGGCAGGGCTTGGCCGGATTGTCTATGTTAGCTCATCTCAGCAGTTAGGCGAGTGGCTGGAGGAGTGGGGCGTCGCCAATCAGTCTCCTATTAATGCTTTGCCTATTGGCGCCATTGCGCCTAATATTGAGGTTGAGGGACCCGTGCCTGAGCTAGTGGATGAGATTAAACAATTGCAAAAACTGTCCAATACACAGGGCTAAAAACCTCTCAGTAATAGTGGCTCAATTCTATGAGTACCAATGATTCCATTCTTAGTAGTAATCATACCGATATAAGTAATCTAAGCACCAATCTAAGTAGCAATCTAGGTGTTAGTTTAAGCATCAATCAATCAAACAAAAGAGGCGACTGAAATGGACATCAACGCTAATCAGCGGACCAATGGAGCAGCGCGGCAAAGTGTTGATCAGGCGATTGATACGGATACATTGCTTACTGAGTATCCCTATAAAAGTATTGATTGGTTAACCCAACTTATCGCCTTTGATACGGTGAGTCGTCACTCCAATATGGCCTTGATTCAACAAGTCACTGACTACTGTAAGCAGTTGGGCTTGACGCCCGTTTTAACCTTTAACGAAGACAATAGTAAAGCCAATCTATTCGTCACAGTTGGCGCGGGCATCAATGCAGATATTGAGTCTGGTGGTATTATGTTATCAGGTCACACCGATGTGGTGCCTGTGGAGGGTCAAGAGTGGTCATCTGATCCTTTTAAGGCCCAGATTCGAGGGGATAAGCTGTTTGGTCGAGGCGCTTGTGACATGAAGGGCTTTATCGCTTGCGCGTTAAACTTGCTGCCTGAGGCAGTACGATTATCACGCTTGGGTAAGCTCAAACGGCCACTGCATTTGGCGCTATCATTTGATGAAGAAGTAGGCTGCCTAGGCGCGCCATTGTTGCTTGCCGATATTACCAATCGTGGTATCCATCCTGACTATTGCATCGTTGGTGAGCCTACTTTGATGAGCATGGTCAGTGCTCATAAAGGTATCTCAGTTTATCGCTGCCGCGTTCATGGCAAATCCGTTCACTCTTCCTTGACGCCGCAAGGGGTCAATGCCATCAGTTATGCCAGTCGGTTAATCGGTTTCGTTGATGAGCTTGCGGAGCAGCTAACCCAGCGTAATGACAATGATGCGTTATTTGATATTCCATTTTCTACTTTATCGGTAGGTACGATTCAAGGAGGTACAGCGACCAATATTGTGCCCAACTTGTGCGAGTTCACTTTTGACTATCGTAATCTGCCGCACATGACTCATTCTGATATTTTAGTGCCTATTCAAGAGCGAATTAAAACGTTAGAGACACAAATGCAAAGCATTGACCCCAACACAGGGATAGAGCTGCTGCAAGAAGAAGATGTCCCTGCGATGACGGATAGTGATAGCGCCGTCCTTCAGGAGCTGGTTGCAGGATTAATGGCGGACAAACAAGTTCACAAAGTGGCTTATGCCACTGAGGGCGGTCAATTCACCAATGCGGGTATTCCGACCATTATCTGTGGCCCCGGCAGTATTGAGCAAGCTCATAAGGCCGATGAGTTCGTTGAGCTGGCGCAGTTGGCGCAGTGTGATGAGTTCTTAAGCAAGCTGCTACTAAGTTTAAGCGATGAGAGTGGGCTGGGTAAATCTTGACTTTACTGAACGCTTTTACGTAATTAACATCATATTGACTATTTAGGCTGTGCTTTGTGACCTTATCGAGTTTTTTAATTTTTTTCGTTAGTATGTTTATGATATCGGCTACCCCAGGCCCCAATATGTTACTAGCCTTTCAACAAGGGCTTAATTATGGGGTTAGAGGGACGCTTTGGACGTTAGTAGGGCTGACGGTTGGCCTATTTATCCTACTGTTTTCTACTTTATTGGGTATTGATATTGTTAGTCGGCAGATGCCTTGGCTGTTGACGATAGTTAAGGTGATAGGTGGGCTGTATTTGGCTTATCTGGGCCTGCAGTCTTGGCGACAAGCTCAGGACAGTGAGGGTCTTATAGCGCCGCAACTTGATAATCAGTCAGACGCTTATTCTAGTCCTAATCCTATTTCTAACCTTGACCCTATTGCCAGTACCTGGTCTAAATCGAGGAAGACTCATTCTATAAAAACGCCTTGGCAACGATTTCGCCAAGGCGTTTGGGTCTCTTTGTCCAACCCAAAGGCTATTTTATTCTTTGCGGCGTTTTTTCCTAAGTTTATCGATTTTAACGCCCCTTTGTTGCCGCAATACACTTGGCTGGTCATTGGGTTTTTTATTAGTGAGACCACTTGGCAGTTAGCGTACACGGTAGGGGGCACTAAGCTTGCCAATTGGCTGGGCAAAGGCTCAAGATTGCTTTGGCTCAATAGACTTTGTGGGGTAATCTTTATTTTAATTGCCGCAGCACTTATTGGAGAAGTGGCCTCTGATTATCTTAAATAAATAAAAACCTGCCCATCAAATGAGCAGGTTTGATTGTCTTATAACCTTTAAGCTCTTAACAAACTTTACTAGTCTCTAGTAAGCTTGACTACGCTAGAGCACTTCAACCAGCTCGCCCTGAACCATGTGCGGGCTGATATAGTCCGTGATACGAACGCTGACCATCTTGCCCATCAAATTTGCCATCTGATCAGTAGGATAGGGGAATATTACCGAGCGGGTATTGTCCGCCGTGCCTATAAGATGATTGGGATAGCGGCTGGCCACTTCCTCTACCAGCACGCGCTCTACCTTGCCAATCATATCACGAGTCTTTTGATGGGTCGATTCAATGATGACTTTTTGAAACGTTGCCAAGCGCTGTTTTTTGGTTCTAAGACTGACATCATCAGGCAAGTCAGCAGCTGGCGTGCCGGGGCGCTTAGAGTAGATAAAGCTATAGGAGTGGTCAAAGTTCAGATTAATGGCCAGCTGCAAGGTATCATTAAAGTCCTCATCGCTCTCGCCTGGGAAGCCAATAATAAAGTCGCTTGAGAGGTGGATATCAGGGCGCACAGCTTTGAGTTTTTCAATCTGGTTGATATAGACATCAATGGTGTGATTGCGCTTCATGGCTGCCAAGATACGATTGGAGCCGCTCTGAACAGGGAGATGCAGGTGCGAGGCAAGCTTGGGCAATTTGGCAAAAGCATCGATGATATCATCGGTGAACTCTAGCGGATGGCTGGTGGTAAAGCGGATGCGCTCAACGCCATCGATATGCGAGACATAATGTAGCAGTTCAGCGAAGCGGCAGATACTGCCATCGTCTTTTTCGCCCCGATAGCCATTGACGTTTTGACCTAACAGATTAATCTCGCGAACACCGCGCGAGGCGAGGCTATCAATCTCTGCTAGCACATCATCTAACGGCCGTGACAGCTCTTCACCGCGAGTGTAGGGCACCACACAAAACGAGCAGTACTTTGAGCAGCCCTCCATGATGGAGACAAAGGCGCGGTAGCCCTCAACCTTAGGCTCAGGCAAAAAGTCAAACTTTTCGATACTGGGGAAGGACACATCGACGATGCCTATACGGTTTTTGAGAGGCACGCCGCGCTCGCGCTGTTCTGAGGACTGATCATAAAGCTCGGGCAACCGGTGCAAAGTCTGTGGCCCAAATACCATATCGACATAAGGCGCGCGCTTTTGGATATTATCGCCTTCTTGTGAGGCCACGCAGCCGCCCACACCGATGACGAGATCGGGATTCTTTTCTTTGAGTTTGCGCCAACGTCCCAACTGAGAAAACACTTTTTCTTGAGCTTTTTCACGGATAGAGCAGGTGTTCATCAGCAAGACATCAGCTTCATTGATGTCAAAGGTTACCTCCATGCCATGAGAGTCGCCGAGCACATCGCCCATCTTCTCAGAGTCATAGACATTCATCTGACAGCCTTGGGTCTCAATAAACACCTTTTTTTTGCGAGGCTGGTCACTGACTGTCGGTTGACTACTGCTACAACGGGTATCAGTAGCCGATAGGTCAGACATAAGCGTGTGCTCAGACTCTGCTGAATCTACTATAGATTTGGCAAGTTTGGCAGTTGGTTCTGGTATAAATATGCTAACGGTCATGGGCTATCCATTGTTGGGCGTCAGTCGGTAATCGGCTATTTTACCATAGGCAAGCCTAGACATTCTATGAGCGTTATTTTTTATCGCTAGTCGCCCATAATCAATTATATTAAAACTTCGACAAAGTGCTTAAATCTCACTTTTTTACATGAGGGAGCAGCATTGCTTTGCAATAGAGGGATGTTCAGGTGAGTCATCAGAACGCTGGGGCTGCTCTTAAAGTGAGGGTGATGACCATTAATGCGCTGATTATACTAGGCTTAGTCTCGTGTTTCTCGCACACTGCCAAATATAGGCAAATGGTAAGGGGGCTAGAGAGAAAGCAGGTCACTATAGTATGATAAGGTTATATTAGGACATGCCCTAACAGGTTTTATTATATTTATCGTATTGCTAACCTGCAAAATTGCTACAATCAATCATCTTTAACGCCAAATTATCTAGATAAATAGATAGAAATGTCTGTTGGCTGCCAAATTACAATAACTTATCAAAGGGTCTCTTGTGAAATTGAAATTAACTCATTTGTCTTCTACTTATTTAAAGCAAATGCCGCAGTGGCTAGGCAGTGCTATCTTGACAGCTCGTGCCAAGCGTACTTTAAAGCTTGGGAGTATTGGGGCGGCCACTACTTTGGGCGTACTAGGGGTTGCTCAAGTGGCTTGTGCAGAGCCTGTCTATCAAAATTCTTATCAAAATGACACGAGTATCAGCTATTTTCAGGCAGCCGCTGAAGCAGCAGATCGCCAGGATATTAGCGCTTTATACAATTATGAGCAGATGATGAATGGTGGATTGTTTGCCATGTATCCGGCGTATTGGCGACTTAGCAGTGATATCAACAGCCAAAGCGCTGCTAGCGTTGCCCAATTCGTTCGTCAATATCCCGATACTGTTATGGCTGAGAAGCTAGCGGCTGACTTTGCTGAGGCTAAGGCTGCTTCAGGGGATTATGCAGCCGTGCGTCAAGTGGCCAATCTCATCACCAATCCAGACAGCAGTGAGCGCTGCGCCATAGCCTTAGGGTTTAATTATGGCGGCGATACCATGCGTGCATTGAGCGAGAAGTCTAATGTTTGGCTGACCACCTTAAAACAGCCAGAGCTTTGCAATCAGTTAGCGCTAGCGATGTCAGACAACCCTCTGATTACCAATACTGACCGCAAGAACCGCTTAAAGCGCATGCTTCGAGAGGGTAAGACGGGTGATATTATGGCGTTATCTGGCAAATTAGGAACGCCTATTGCTTATTCTGCATTAAGTGAGATTCAGCTGAGTCCGATGCAGTTCTTTAATCGTTTTGGTATGCAGCCTTATAGCGAGAGCAATCAATCGCTTTATCTTTATGCCATTGGCCGATTGGCGAATAAGTCTTATCGTGAAGCAGCCATGCAGCTTGACTTTGATATCAAGCAAGACGACCAGCGAGCTCAGCACCTTCTTTCTGATGAGACGCGCCGATATGCTTATCGTATCTTAGGCGTTCAGCGCATGAATCATAATACAGATGATGGGTTTAACAGTGAGGCGGTGGATTGGTTCCGTAAAAGCTTGGGTGAGCCGTTTAACTTTGAAGAGTCCGAAGACTATGCGCAAGCTGCCATCCGCTACAGCCGTTGGAATGACGTCATCGAGGCCGTGGCGAGCATGGACCCGGATATTCAAAAAGAAGATATCTGGCAATATTGGTTGGCTCGGGCTTATGAGGGTGGCAGTGATGCCAGTAAGCGTGGTCTTGCCAAACAGATATATCAGCGCCTTGCCAAAAACAATACCTACTATGGCTTGCTCGCCAAAGATAAAGTCGGTCAGCGCTTTGATGCTCGCAGTCTAGGCGGGTCGGCGCTGCCACAAATCAGCAGTTATGATAGCAATCGAGTGTTAAGCAATCCGCACTTTGCACGGGCTTTTGCCTTGTATAATGCGGATAGCAACCGAAGCTACGCCAATAGAGAGTGGAATTGGGCGGTCAAAAAAGCTCGCGACAGTCGAGATGATGCGCTGATTATCGCTGCTGCTCGCCGCGCCTATGACATAGGCTGGCTTGACCGTGCCATTTATGCCATTGATAACACCGACAGTGTGAACAGTTTGGCTTTGTCGCACCCCATGCCTCATCAATCCTCGGTAGTGCAATACAGCCGAGCTGCTGGTATTGATCCTGCTTGGGCTTATGGCATTATGCGTCAAGAAAGCCGCTTTGTGACTTCCGCTCGCTCTAATGTGGGTGCTAGTGGATTGATGCAGATTATGCCAGATACGGCCAAGTATATTGCTCGTAAGTTAGGAGAGTCCTATAGTGCTAGCGGCGCTAATAGTGGTGATACCAATATCCGCTATGGCACATGGTATATGGGAGATATCTTGGCCAAGCTAAATTATCAGCCTGTGCTGGCAACTGCAGGCTATAATGCAGGCCCTAACAAAGCCAAGCGTTGGCAGCCTGATTTCGGTCAGCTTGCAGCCGATCAGTATGTAGAGTCTATTGCTTACCCTGAAACCCGTGGTTACGTTAAACATGTCATGGAAAATGCGACCATTTATGGTAGCCTTCTAGGTCAGCCCAAATCTATTACTGAGCGGATGGGAACTATACCAGCAGCTTTTTAAGGCGACTATATAGTTATCGCTAACATCATTTCTGTGAGGTTAAGGGCAACTATTAATCATGACTTATCCTCTAGGCCAAATCAGCTGACTTTACTGATTTGGCTTTTTTTATACCAGGGTTTAATTAAGATACACGATAGTCTGATTGAGATTAGAAGGCTTTAATAATTCTTGAGATTGAGCACCGAACTGACATTTAAAAAGCAAATGTCGATTGTTATC
>JAUNVX010000284.1 GCA_030540615.1 Psychrobacter sp.
ATACACCGGCGAAGTAGGGCTGCTTAGAGCTTGGCTCTGGATGAAGGTCGGTTCTGGAATCTGGCATAGTGGCTCTTATCTGTTGGTCGGATAATGGCTAAGGTAAAGGGTAAGGTATTAGAGCTATTAACTGGCTAATGGCTATTATACTGACGAGAGTATTTAATAGGACTTACGCATAAGAACGCTATTTCAATTTATATAGGCGACTGGGGATTATTTGTTGCAGCCTCTGCACTACTATACAGCCAGCCAGACAAATGATTACCAGTTGCTAACCATTCAAATTTGCGTAAGTCCTATTTAAAAAACTGAAAATGGCTTAAAGAATTAAAATAGTTTAGAGAATTAAAATAACTTAAAAACTAGAATTATCTACGCATCTGCATAACGAGTAGGGTCACTTAGACCCGCCTGCTTAAAGCCTTGCTTTCGCAGCATGCAGCTGTCACAAGCGCCGCAAGCCGCACCTGTTGCATCGGCCTGATAACAAGAGATGGTTTGCGCATAGTCTACCCCTAATGATACGCCAAGCTCGATGGTTTGAGCTTTGGATAACTGTTGTAATGGCGTTTGAATATGTAGCTTGTGACCCGTCACGCCTGCTTTGGTGGCTAGATTGGCCATGGTCTCAAAAGCGGCGATATACTCAGGACGACAGTCAGGATAGCCTGAGTAATCCACTGAGCTGACCCCAATGACGATATGATTGGACTCAGTCACTTCGGCCACGGCTAAGGCGTACGATAAAAAGATGGTGTTACGCGCGGGCACATAGGTGTTTGGAATGGCAGCGTTGTCAGTGTTGTCAGCGCTATCGCTAACAGAAGACGGGCCATCTGTCTGAGCTTTAGGCACACTAAGACTATGGTCGGTTAAAGACGAGCCGCCTAACTGTGCGATGTCTATATCAATAATGCGGTGGTTGACGCCAGCCTGCTTAGCAATATTTTTCGCCGCCACCAGCTCGCTATTATGGCGCTGACCATAGTTAAAGCTGACCGCCGTGACAGTCGCAAAGCGCTGCTTGGCCCAGTACAGACAAGTGACGGAATCAAGACCGCCCGAGAGCAGCACCACGGCGTTTTGTTCGTTCAGCGCATTATTATCCATAAGACCCAGCCACTTTTAATCAATAAAAGCGCTATTTTAGCAAAGAATGGCCCGCTAATTCACCTCTTCGTCTAGCAAACCACCCGAACCAAAGTATTATGCTCAGACAAGGGTTCAAACTTAATCTCAACAGGCAAAAACTGCTCAATCAGCCAAGCCTGAGTCTCAGTATGCTGACTAATCATGCGAGCGCTAAACTCGCCACCCCCTGACAAAGCCAGCGGTAGTAGCAACTGGTCGGTCAAATACTCATCGACCAAGGCATCAGTCTTGAACAGGTAGCGTTTCACCAGTCCGGCCAAGCGGTTGCCCATCTTCTCAGCTGAAGTGCGCTTTTCACCCAATAAACTAAAGACCTCATGGTGCAGGTTTTCACCTTTATCGGCCTGACTAGAGCCATCAGTATGACTAGAGCCATCAGCCTGACTAGAATCGGCCACATGGTGAGTCACCACCGCAAAGCAAGTATTGCCCTCACCAATGCCGCGCAGCTTCAGCCCCTTGGTATGGATGAGCGTCTCATCGATTCCGGCCTCAATCAAAGTTGCCTTAGCACAGGCCAGCTCGCGCTTACAGATATCAAAGTCCAGATTGACGTTACTCGCCACCAGCTCAATACTGACCAAGTCACCACGCTTGGTGAGCTGCAAAGGAGGCGTTCCTGCTCGGCGCATAAAAGGCTGAGCCGTGACGCTCACTTCACCCCCACCAATAGGCACAAAGCCCGCTTGCGGCATCTCAACCGTCACCTGCATACCAAGCTTGGCTAGAGCAGGCACAAACGCTCGCTGCAAAAAGTCCGTGGTAGGGGCAAACGGACAGTGAGTACCGCCTTTGATGGTGACGCTCGGCACAGATTGCCCCTGACCCTCATGGCCCTGAGCAAAGAGTAGAGCAGGCAACAAAGTTTGCAGCACCAAGCTGGTACTACCCGCTGAACCAATATCAAAGCTATAAGGCGACTCATTATGCGGACTGCTAGAACTGCTAGAGCTAGCGGAACTGGTAGAGCTGCTAGAGTTGGTAAAAGAGCCAGAGTCAGCCTCACGCTTATGGGCCGATGGCGTCTGCAGCGAGTCCGCCACCTGTGACAATAGGCCCTTTGGATGAAAGCTAAAGCCCGTACTTCCCAACTTCGCCCCTTTAACGATGGCATTAGACAGCGCTTGCGAGGCTTGAACGCACATCAAATGTTGCCGCATCAGTCCCGGCTTTGCTCGGCCTGCGCGAATGCGCTCAATCTCAATCGGCGTGCCCGTTAGCATCGATAGCGCCAGAGCAGTGCGGATGATTTGACCACCGCCTTCACCCGTACTACCATCAATTTTTAGGCTAGAAGTCGCCGCTTTC
>JAUNVX010000285.1 GCA_030540615.1 Psychrobacter sp.
AGATTTTCAGCGACAGCCATTTGCACTTTGTACTTGCCGTCATAGCTCATCAAACTTGTATTTCCCTTTTCACCGCCAACTTTGGTGTCGTATTCTTGGGCAGACACGGCCACAAAGTCGTTAAAGTCAGCAAAGATATGACTTTTGGTCTTAGTCATATGCTCGCTTAGAGCTTTAGCGATTGTAACAATATCAATAACGACTTCATCTCGCAGCTTATCGACCTCTTTGACCTTGTCGATAGGGATCAAATGGCCTTTGGCGTTTTGCATATAGCCTGCTGGTACTTGGGTTGCTACTGCTTGGGTTTCGTTACTCATGGTCTTGCTCCTGTGCTAAGTTAACCTTGGATATGGATTGAGTTGCTTGATACTGCTCAACAGATTTAATAATCGACTCATGTACTTGCTTAATTCTCTGGCAGATCGCACTATCTTTGGAGTCTTGACTGCTTAAAACCGTATGAAGCGCTCGTTCCAGCTTTATCAAAATGTCAGAGTCATCAATACAGGCTGTCGCCCATATATCTGCATTTATTACTAGCGTTTCCTTATCTAAATGCACCCAGTTTGTTCTAATATCGCTCACATCGATCTCCTTATCTTTATCAAAAAATAATTAGACTACCCATCAACAGCACCAAGGCGCTAAGAGTAATAGCGACCAAGACTGCCATCACACTGACCAAGTTGTCATAGCGATGACGCAATTGAGCGATATCAGCTTCTATCTGAGGCATCCAACGTGGTAGTTCTCTGATTGCTTGTTGCTGTTGCTGACCTCGCAGATAGTCATCGACCGATAGTGACTTCATTGCAGGGCCCATCAAATCAATACCTTTGGCAGCCAACGCAGTAGCTCTGACATTAGCTATGCTAGGCTTAGTTTGAGTGATGCCACTAGTGACAGTTTCAGTATTCGTTTTCATAAGTGATTCCTTAGTTGTTATTGGTATCGGTGAACAGCGACATCTGACCATCACTACTCACATCATCAAAGCTCACATCGCGGCGGCTCAGCACCACATAAGCCCATCTTTCACTAAATCCAAATTGCGGGGCATACTGTTCAAGTGCTGCGGTCTGACTCATGCCACTCGCGACTGCCATTTCAATGGCTGTTCTAAATTCTTTATTGCGTACAAAGATAAGAGCAGCTTGACAACGTGGGATATAGAGCTTAGCGCCGCCGAATGCTTTCATGATCTTGTCAGCAGCCTCTTGGCCGACTATATCCACTAGCGTCTGAGCGCGGCGGCTGTTCTCATTGCCGCCCTTAGGGATATTGAAATCAACACCACCTAGGTTTTGCACTATCAGCAACGCATTCGAGTAGCCAATCAGCGCGGCTATATCGGTGATGACGTCAGGCAGTTGCTCCGGTGTCATCTCATCCACTAACTTGTCTATATCCATCGTCACCATCGTCATCACCTTGCATTTCTGCGTAAAAATCGTTAACATTTAGGCTCGCCAGAGCTTGATGTATATGATTTTCAGCAGAGACAGCTAATCTTGATTAGCTGTCTTTTTTATCGTCTTGCTTTTGTTGCCGCTTTTGATGTACTGCCAGCGCTTGGGTGAGCTTGTACAGCTGAGCATCGTTCAGCCATTCCACGCGCTCAATCTCAAACATATTGCTCGCCATACCGTGCGCGTAGTTCCAATGCAGGCCCATATCAGCCAGCATCGCTTCAATCTTGCCAAGTATCAGCTTGCGCTTTTTAGCCACATTAGGTTTTTTGCCATGCTTAGGAGCGGCTTTGGGTTTAAAGCCATTGGCTTCCATATCCTTGAGCACTGCATCCAGCTCTAAAGTGTTCATCTTCGAGCAGCTTCGCTTGCCAGTGACACGCCACAGCACATCACGGTAGGTATCATCGTCAAAGCCCAGCTCTTTTTTTGCGATATGAACCTTGGCGATGGTTGCACGGCGTTGGGGATTGGTTAACTTAGACATCAGCTTTATCCTCATAGATTTCTACGCTATCGCAGACCTTGTTTAAGTGACGCAGAGCTTGGCCAACGCTACTAAAGTCCATGTCTCGACTTTTTAAAGTTTTAGTTTCTGTTTTTCTACATTTAGGTTCTAAGATATTTTTCTTAACACGTATCTGCATAAACTTATAAAACTTACTTTCATCAAACTCAGCATCTGGCGCTAACCAAGCACCTTTCACAGCACCATTGACATATAAAGCGGCTCTAATACTATTTTCACTGCGATACTCTTTGATAGTTATCTTGTAGCCGTCGCACATTAACTGAAAGCCATTAAACATGCAGACAGTGCTTTCCAGTCTTTTGATTTCTTCTTTGGTTAACTTAGACATCAGCTTTATACTCCCTGACAGTCGCTACAACCGTGTTGATGGCTTTGTTGTAATCAACAGATAAGCGTGTTTCACAGCGTGGGCAATGATCAGTCGTCAAATGACGATCAGCCTTGCCTGATAT
>JAUNVX010000286.1 GCA_030540615.1 Psychrobacter sp.
AAATCAGTTGCTAGCAATTCTTCTACGGATTGTCCACCAAGCAGACAGATGCCTATACTATTGGCATTAGGAACAGTTAGGTAAATACCTGCTTGCGCACTGTAATTGATATTTTCTTCTTTGAGTACGAGCTTATCAGCAGGCTCACGTTCGATATCATCCTGTACGTCTTTATCTGTACCTGTTTCTGGTTTATCAGGTTTCGCTGCTAACTCTTTGTCCTCGGCAGGCTGAGCGGTTGGAGCCCGCTCTTCAGCAGCGCGAACTTTCGCGTTATGTGTCTCGACTTGACCGTGTTCAGTTACTTTAATAGCAGCGCGTTTTTGACTTAATGCTTGAGTAATTTGCGCAGCGGCTTCGATTAAAGCGCTAGAAGATAAACTCGTACCTGATACAATAAGCGGTTTGTCAGCTTGTATAAGATCGTAAGCAATTTGCTTTGCTAGCGCTTGCATCGGATCTGGTTCTTCTGTTTGATTTTCGTTCTGCTCTGCTTCTGGGTTTTTAATTTGTGTTAAATCATCGGCTAAACTTGCAATTTCATCAGCGACTTTAAAGCCGAGTCTAGTGATATCCTCTGGCGTTGCAACAACGCTAACTTTGCTGATATCATCAAGCTTAGTTTGCGTAACATCAAGCACATAAACAGGACTTAACGCTCCTTGGGCAATGCGTTGTACAGGTTCAGCTAGCCACGGCTGCGTCTTAGCCGCTGCTGCCATTTTGATCGCTTCATTTTTTGCAGCTTGACGAATAGATAACGCGACGCGCGATGAAGTTTGGGTAATATCTTCACCCAGAATTAGTACCGCATCGTGAGTTTCAATATCAGTCATTCCTGGGTTATAAATACCTTCGGTACTCAGCACCTCAATACATTTATTCACCAATGCTTGCTGCTGATGACTCAGACCTGTAGAGAAGTTATTAAAACCAACGAGGCTTTTTAGAGCAAAGTTAGTCTCAAGGCTGGCGTGTGGCGAGCCAATACCAATGACCTTTTTATCTTTAATACGCTTAATCGTTTCATCAAGGGCATAGTCAATACTAATTTTGACATGCTTGTTATTGATGAGCTCAAGCGCTTGGGTTGGGCGATCAGCACGGTTGACATAACCATAACCAAAGCGGCCACGGTCACATAAGAAGTAGCGATTAACTTCTCCATTATAACGGTTTTCAATACGGCGCAATTCACCATAGCGTTCACCAGGCGAGATATTACAACCCGCTGAACAGCCATGACAGATGCTTGGCGCATACTGCATATCCCATTTACGGTTATAGCGCTCAGAGTGAGTTCTATCGGTAAATACGCCCGTTGGACATACTTCAGTTAAGTTGCCAGAGAATTCGCTTTCAAACTGTCCTTCAACATCACGGCCAAAATAGACCCGATTGTTTGAGCTATAAACGCCTAAATCCTCGCCACCTGCATAGTCTTTATAAAAACGTACGCAGCGATAACAAGCGATACAACGGTTCATTTCATGACCGATGAATGGTCCGAGGTACTGATTATAATGGGTGCGTTTCGTAAAGCGATAACGACGACGGCTATGACCTGACATATAAGTCATGTCTTGCAGGTGACAATGGCCACCCTCTTCACAAGTTGGACAGTCATGCGGATGGTTGGTCATCAATAGCTCAACCATCGACTTACGAAACGCTTTTGCTTCGTCATCAGTGACTGAAATATACATGTCATCGCTTGGTGCGACCATACATGACATTACTAATTTGCCGCGACCCGCTTCTAAGTCGTCTTTATCTTTATACTGTTTGACCGCACACTGACGGCACGAGCCTACTGAGCCTAAAGCAGGATGATAACAAAAATACGGTACATCAATGCCAAGTGACAAGCACGCCTGCAGCAAGTTATCAGCGCTATCTACTTCGACAGTGGTTCCATCAATATGTATAACTGCCATGCCGCTCTCCTTATTTCATTACCAGCTGCTGACTATCCGCAGCTTCAATGACATCTTCACCAACCGCCTGCGCGATTTTTTGATCGAACTCAGGACGGAAATATTTGATCGCACTCATGAGCGGCTCCATTGCACCCGGGGCATGGGCGCAAAAAGTTTTACCTATCCATAAGTCACGCGTTAATTCTTCGAGCTTTTCAACATCACCTAATTGCCCTTCGCCATCGTTAATAGCAGTGAGTAATTTGACACCCCATGGTAGACCATCACGACACGGCGTACAAAAGCCACAGGATTCACGTTGAAAGAATATCTCAAGGTTACGTAGCAATGGCACCATATCTTGCTGCTCATCAACGACCATAATTAATCCCGTGCCCATGCGGCTACCCGCTGCTTGAATCGTATCGAAATCCACTACAGTGTCTAGGTGATCCGCAGTCAAAAAGTCAGTTGACGCGCCACCCGGTAACCAAGCTTTGAGCGTACGTCCTTCCTGCATGCCGCCTGCGAAGTC
>JAUNVX010000287.1:0-549 GCA_030540615.1 Psychrobacter sp.
CAATATCTAAAAACCCAAGCACAAATGCAGCAGCTATTTGCTGATATCCCTCAAGTGATTGAGAACACGGTTCACCTTGCCACACGCTGTAATGTGGTTTTGACCCTTGGCATTAACGTGTTACCAGAGTTTCCTGTTCCTCAAGGCGAGACGATTGAATCGTTTTTTCGCGCAGAATCTCAACGCGGACTTGAGCATCGATTAGACAAGCTTTTCCCGGTAGAGTCGCGTACTGATAACTGGAGTGATATTCGCCAAAAATATGACGAGCGCCTAGCGTATGAGCTAGACGTTATTTTATCGATGGGCTTTCCTGGTTACTTCTTAATCGTCATGGACTTTATCCGCTGGGCAAAAGCCAATGGTGTGCCCGTAGGCCCTGGTCGTGGTTCTGGTGCCGGATCCTTGGTTGCCTACGCGCTTAATATCACCGACCTTGACCCCATTCATTACGATTTATTATTTGAGCGATTTTTGAACCCTGAACGGGTATCCATGCCCGACTTTGATATTGACTTTTGTATTGAAGGTCGCGATCGTGTGATTGAT
>JAUNVX010000287.1:559-2440 GCA_030540615.1 Psychrobacter sp.
CGGTGTCGCAAATTATAACCTTTGGTACGATGGCAGCGAAAGCGGTGGTGCGTGATGTCGCGCGCGCGCAAAGCAAATCCTACTTTCTTGCCAGCAAAATGTCGAAGCTGATTCCCAAAACGCCCGGCATTACCCTAAACCAAGCGCTTGAGCAAGAGCCGCAGCTTAAAGACTTAATAGCCAATCCTGATAATATGGATTATGAAGATGCCGTGGAAATTTGGGAAATGGCAGTTAAGCTCGAAGGTATTTGCCGTAATGTGGGTAAACATGCGGGTGGCGTATTGATTGCGCCGAACAAAATTACCGACTTTAGTGCTATTTATTGTGATGACGATGGTCACCGCGTCAGCCAATTTGATAAAGACGATGTCGAAGCCGTAGGTTTGGTTAAGTTTGACTTCTTAGGACTACGTAATTTAACCGTCATTAATGCGGCTGTTGAAAATATCAATCACCGCCGAAAAAAAGAAGGCATGGCAGAGTTGGTACTAGAGGACTTGCCATTAGATGACAGCAAAGCCTATAAACTCTTACAAGAAGCCAAAACTACTGCCGTCTTTCAACTAGAGAGTATGGGTATGAAAAAATACCTTGCCAAGTTGCAACCCACCAATATCGAAGACGTGATTGCCATGTGTGCCCTGTATCGTCCCGGTCCCCTTGATGCGGGTATGGTTGAGATGTATATTGATCGTAAACACGGTCGTGAGGAAGTCATCTATGACCATCCCAATCTTGAGCCCATTTTAGAAAATACCAACGGCGTTATCGTCTATCAAGAGCAGGTGATGCAAATCTCACAGGTCATGGCCGGCTATAGTTTGGGCGGCGCTGATATGCTGCGCCGAGCGATGGGTAAGAAAAAACCAGAAGAAATGGCCAAACAGCGCGATATTTTTGTGACCGGTGCCACCGCGCAAGGAATTGATGAAGTCACCTCTGGTGGCGTGTTTGATTTGATGGAAAAGTTTGCCGGTTACGGTTTTAACCGCTCGCATTCAGCTGCTTACGGGGTGCTCGCCTATCAAACGGCTTATCTAAAACAGTACTACCCTGCCGAATTTATGGCAGCGGTATTAACGTCGGATATGAACAACACCGATAACGTGGTGTTTTTTATCAACGATTGCCGAGAAAACTTCAATTTAACGGTTGTCAATCCATCGGTAAACCGTAGTGAGTGGCATTTCGTTGCTGATACCCCAACCAATATTATTTATGGCCTAGGCGCGATTAAAGGCGTTGGCGAAGGCGCAGTTGAATCTATCGTTGAAGCACGCCGCCGTGATGGTGATTTTAAAGACTTATACGATTTCTGTCGTCGCGTTGATATTAAAAAGGTCAACAAGCGTACCCTTGAAGCGTTGGTCAGTGCGGGCTGCTTTGATGATTTTGCCGCGACCCTACGACCTGACTTGCCAAGTGATGAAGCCTACGAGATTCGAGGTGCACTCATGAGTCAGCTGCCAAGTGCCGTTCAAGCTGCTGAGCAAGACCGCCAAAATAAAGAAATCGGTATGATGGACTTATTTGGCGAAATGGATGGCGTGGTCGCAGCACCACCACTCGTTATGATACCAGAACTGATCTGGGGTGATAAACATCGCTTAAAATCAGAAAAAAACACATTAGGATTGTACTTAACGGGTCATCCAATTAATGAATATTTAGATGAGCTAAAGCACTACACTTCAGGCGCGAGACTCAACAAGCTTACTGACACAGGCTATAATGGCAGCTGTTATTTTGCTGGTCTCATTATTGATATTGCCAATTTTGGCACACGAAATGTCATTACCTTAGATGATGGCACGTCAAGGCTGGAAGTCAGTTGCTATGCGGAACGTTTTAACCGTGTCAAAGAACAGCTAAAAGTGG
>JAUNVX010000288.1 GCA_030540615.1 Psychrobacter sp.
CGAACCAAACCAACACGGAATTGGTTTTCAGCCATCTCGCCTACCGAACGAATACGACGGTTACCTAAATGGTCAATATCATCGACATCGCCGCGACCATTACGGATTTCAATCAGCTCTTTTAGGACATTGACGATATCGTCATTAGTCAACACACTGCGTTCGCGCTGAATATCAGGATCATCCGTGTTTTCAAACTCTAGACCTAAGCGGCGATTAAACTTCATACGACCGACATTTGATAAATCATAACGATCGGCATTGAAGAACATGCTATCAAATAGTTTTTCAGCAGTATCAACCGTTGGCGGCTCACCGGGGCGCATCACTTTATAAATTTCAATCAATGCTTCTTCACGGCTTGAGGTGCTATCCGCACGTAAGGTATCCGCAATATAACTACCTTGATCGATATCGTTAGTAAATAGGATACTGATCTCTTTGATATCAGTCGCACTTAACTTCACCAATAGCTCATGATCAATAGGCGTATTAGCATGAGCAAGTACTTCGTCATCAACGATAATATCTTCAGCTAAAATGCGCTCATATAGATATTCATCAGGCACCGCAATACGCGTCATACCCGCTTCTTCAAGCTGACGGATACGACGAGCGTTAATGCGCTTACCTTGCTCAACAACGACATCACCTTCAGGTGTGACAATATCAAACTGTGCCATTTCGCCACGCAGACGATCAGCAACCAGATCAATCTCAAACTGTTCTTCACCTTTATAGACAGCAACTTTGTCAAAGAACAAATCTAAAATTTCAGCAGTAGTCAAACCTAGTGCGCGTAAAATAATGGAAGCAAGTAATTTGCGACGACGGTCAATACGAGCAAAGACTAAATCTTTTGCATCAAACTCAAAGTCAAGCCACGAACCGCGATAAGGGATAATACGCGCGTTATATAGCACTTTACCACTTGAGTGCGATTTGCCTTTATCATGATCAAAGAACACGCCAGGTGAGCGGTGTAATTGCGAGACGATAACCCGTTCAGTACCATTAATTATAAAAGTACCGTTATTGGTCATCAATGGCATCTCGCCCATATAAACGCTTTGCTCACGGATATCTTTGATAGCTGCTTTACTGTCTTTATCTTTGCTATCTTTGTCTTTGATAATCAAACGGATTTTGACGCGCATCGGTGCCGCAAAAGTTGAGCCACGAAGAATACATTCGCGCTCGTCAAACTCAGGCGTCCCTAAGTAGTATTCAACGAATTGCAGCTCTGCGTTGCCAGAGTGGCTTTCGATAGGAAAAATAGAAGAATACGCCGCTTGCAAACCGGTATTCTCACGAGCTTTTGGCTTTTTATGCTCTTGCAAAAAGTGCTCGTAAGAATCTACTTGAATAGACAGTAGGTATGGAATGTCCATAACAGTAGGCAATTCAGCAAAACTTTTGCGAATACGCTTTTTTTCAGTATAAGAATATGCCATCGAGAGTCCTTACAGTAAACGTGGAAACAAATTAAATCGTAACCAGTTTGCATCAATATTTTGCAAACATAGCAACGTAAACGATATTAAAAAATAGGGCATCATGTTAACTACGGAATATCTATTAAAGTCAATTTTGTAACAAATATTCCATAACTAACAACGATAAACTTCTTGAGATTAATAATTAACTAATTGTGAATGTCGTCGATAATAATTACTGTCCATAAGATTATTTACTGGCAGTAAAATCATGTTAAAATATTTAAAAACAATTATTGCAATAACTATCAATTTTAAAATAAAGAAAAAAGACAGTTTAATGGAAAAGAGAACAGACGCAAAAAATCGCCAAACATCTAATGACATTTAGCTTAACTTAATTGCTCGTAAAAACTAGAGTGCATACGTGCATATATATCGTGTGTCCTTTTGATGGGTATCCACCGTGCTGATGCTTACGACTGTTGGCAGACACAAAAGGTCAAGCTACGAATTATAATAAAAAAAAGCTGGTAATGCAAGACATTACCAGCTTTTTTTGCACAGCGTTGAACTTATTTTAGTTCAACAGTTGCACCAGCTTCTTCAAGTTTCTTTTTCAACTCTTCAGCTTCAGCTTTAGATGCGCCTTCTTTAATTGGAGCTGGAGCGCTCTCAACCAAATCTTTTGCTTCTTTTAGGCCAAGACCAGTTGCTTCACGAACGGCTTTGATCACGCCAACTTTTTTGTCGCCAAAGCTAGCTAGAACAACGTCAAACTCGTCTTTTTCTTCAGCAGCAGGACCAGCAGCAGCAGCAGCAGGTGCAGCGGCAGCAACAGCAGCAGTTACGCCAAATTTTTCTTCCATAGCGCTGATCAATTCAACGATATCCATTACTGACATTTCAGCGATTGCGTTTAACACATCATCTTTAGATAGTGCCATGAGAACTCTCCGTTATCTGATAAAAATTAATTGATTTTAATA
>JAUNVX010000289.1 GCA_030540615.1 Psychrobacter sp.
ACGATTGTCAGTCAGATTAATCATGGCCGGTGAATGTCATATCGCTGCCATTCATCTTTAATCAGCCCTTTGTCCCTAATAAGTCAGCAGAGCCCATTATGACCGATTATGTTATTGAGCAACTTATTGAGTCTAGAGTGGCCAGAGCATCGCTACTTTTAAGACAAGTTTATACCGATCAGCAGCTGTATCAGCAGTTTACTCAAGAGTTAGCAGAAGACATTGAGCGCTTAACTCGAGACGATTTAGCCGAGCTTTTTTATCAGCTGGTACCAGTGACAGGAGTGAGCGCCCAAGATTATAAGACCCGCATGGTATTTCTAGAGTTGGTGGGTCATATTCTATGCGGTATTCGTTTTCGCGGTATGGACATCACCCGTCCTTTTGTCAACATTGAGCTGATTGATGCGCCTTTAAATCCCGCTACCCTTGCCGCTATTTCGCGGCATGTCCGGCAAGATTTTAAGGCATTTGGCCCTCACTATATCCAGTGTTATATCCCCAGTCATATGCACATCGGGCCTACTGATTTTATAGAGGAATACCCTGCAAAGGCGTACTCTATAAAGGCGCATTGGGACTACCGGATATTGGCCGCACCGCTGTCTGCATTAATCGAAGGATTTTTAAAAGAGGAAACGTTAAACAAAGGCAGGTTTAATGAAGAGGCTTTAAAAATGGACACGGATATAGATAATCAACTTGTAGAAGTTGACCTTATAAAAAACAATGGCTCTGATTCAAACTTAAATTTTGTCAATGCTACCGCAGCAGAGACACCGCCCAACTCTAATGACAAAACAGTTAAGCTGATACCGGCGACCTCGCTAACGTTTTATCCAGACTATGAGCAAGGCTATAAGACGATGGTCGCGCAGTTGCCACAGCAAAAGGAGTGGACGGAGATGATGAGCGCTTATGAGATGCAGCAAGGCGTCAATAATGGACTGGTCTATCTGCTCAAGGTGGGTGGCAAACTAGCGGGTCTTATGGCATTGGAGCGCAGCAACAGTCTGGGAATGAGTGGCTATTATGTTAATGAGAATATTGTCTTTAATCGCTATCGCGGCTTAGGGCTAGGTAAATGGCTTCAGCAATCAGTGATTGAGCGTTTGGCAGAGCGCAGTGATTGGCAGCGCACGGACATGCTATTTGGGACTATTCATCATGATAATCAGTCAGCGATTCAATGCGCCAAAAGTATCGGCCGAGAAGACATTGGCGGTTATCTTTGGGTGAGCACGGCGTTATAAAATTGCGGCGATTCAGGCTATACTAGCTCATGCTTTAGACCACATTCAAAATTGCTCTTAGGATTATTTTATGGACGATATTACCCCCACTGGTGCTCAGTCACACGATGCTGCTATAGGTCAATCAGCCACGCAGGCAGCCAAGAGCAGTTACGTCACCGTATTAAAACATGACCAGCCTATCGTGGGCAGTATCCGCGTGCCAGGGTCTAAGTCACTGACCAATCGAGCCTTAATCCTAGCCGCCTTGGCCGATGGTCATAGCGTACTGCGCCATGTGCTCCTCAGTGATGATACCAAGGTGATGATTGAGGCGCTCAAGCAGATGGGCGTGGTGGTCTCATTTAGCGACCCGACCACCATTGAGGTAACTGCGACAGGTCAGCTGAAAGCGCCTAGTGAAAAGATATTTTTGGGCAATGCTGGCACTGCGACTCGGTTTTTGACTGCGATTAGCTGCTTGGTGACAGGCCGCGTCACCATCGATGGTGATGAGTATATGCGGCAGCGGCCCATTATGCCATTGGTCGAGGCGCTCAAGCGCTTAGGGGTATCAGTGACTTGTGAGACAGGCTGTCCGCCGCTTACGATTGAGGGCACAGGCGGCTTTGATGGGAGTGAGGTCAGTATCGACGCCAACCTCTCTAGCCAATATGTCTCTGCCTTATTGATGCTAGCGCCTTTTGGCCGTGAGGGTCTTAATGTGCTCATGCAAGACGATCATATTGGTGGGCGTGGTTATATTGATCTCACCCTTGATCTAATGAAGAAGTTTGGGGTAGAGGCGAGTGAGATAACAGGCACAGCAGGTTGGTCTATTGCGCCGCAGCGTTATATAGCCACTGACTACGATGTCGAGCCAGATGCCTCTTCTGCGACTTATATTTGGGCGATGGAGGCGCTAACAGGGGGGCAGATTGATATCGGCTGCGACCCACAAACCATGAGCCAACCTGATGCTAGAGTCTATGAGTTGATTCGCTCTTTCCCTGAGTTTCCAGCAATGATTAATGGCTCGCAGTTTCAGGATGCCGTGCCGACGCTGGCGGTGATGGCGGCATTTTGTGGCAAGTCCATTCGCTTCACGGGCATTGAAAACCTGCGGGTCAAAGAGTGTGACCGTATTCGCGCCTTAAGCGAAGGGCTTTGCGCCATCCAT
>JAUNVX010000290.1 GCA_030540615.1 Psychrobacter sp.
TGATATTATTTTTATCATAAATCAGCCCATGCGGCGTCATGACTTGACCACCATTATCGAGCACATCATTGGCCAGTGGAATGTCGCTGGTGATGACCAGGTCGCCTGCTTCGACATTATCAGCAATATAATCGTCAGCGATATCAAAGCCTGAGCCGACCACGACCATGGTTATCAGGGGCGACTTTCGCACTTTGATAGTCTGATTGGCCACAAAGATAGCGGGCACTTGAGTGCGCAGAACGGTCTTGACGATGAGGTCTTTGACCACTAAAGGGCAGGCATCGGCGTCTATCCAAATTTTCATTAATTAAACCCTATCTATTTATCCAGCCCGACCTTATTAGGTAGTATGGCAACCAAGCGCTCCAGCGCCTCATCTAAGTTAGCCACGTCATTGGGCATCAAAGTAATGTGACCAATCTTGCGCTCTTCACGCTCCTCTTTATGATAAGTATGATAATGAGCGCCATCTATCGCTAGCACCTCGGCCACGTTAGGATACTGACCTAAAACATTGACCATGATAGAGGGGTGAACGTTGTCGGTATCACCTAAGGGTAGGCCAACTACCGCACGGATATGGTTCTCAAACTGACTGGTGACCGCGCCTTCAATACTCCAATGTCCTGAGTTATGCACGCGAGGGGCAATCTCATTAGCGAGCAGCGTGTCACGGCCTTCACTGTCTTTGCTAACGAATAGCTCAAGGGCTATCACCCCCACATAGTCTAAATGAGTCATCAAGGTCTCAATAGCAGATTGTGCCATAGTGAGCAGATGACTGGTGCCAACCGCAGGCGCTTGGGTCTTGGCTAGGATGCCTTGATGATGGTGATTTTCTACCAAGTCATAAGTGCGAATGCTGCCGTCTTGGCTGCGGGCTGCGATGATAGAGACTTCGCGGTTGAAATGGATAAAGCCCTCAGCGATTAAGGGAGCAGGGATAGGGGCAAGGTTGCCTTTGCCAGTGACCGCGTCACCCAGCTCTGACCAAGCGCTGGCGATATCAGCTTTATCTCTTAACACAAATTGACCCTTGCCATCATAACCGCCTCGGCTGGTCTTGAGCACCAAAGGCAATCCTAATTGCTCACAGGCACTTTGCAATTCAGCTTTGGACGATACCGAGACAAAGGGCACTGTTTTAATACCAAGCTCATTAAACAACGACTTCTCTTTGAGCCTATCCTGCGCTACTTCCAAAGCTTGCGGCGGCGGGTTCATGCCCTGCTTGTCGCCTTGGTCTGATAAGGCTTTGAGCCATTCAACCGTCTTCACGGGGGTGTTTTCAAACTCTAAGGTAAACACATCAGCGGCTGCCACAAAGTCCTCTAGCTGCTGACTGCTATAGACTTTGCCATAGAGGGAGGCAGGGCAATTGGGCGAGTCTTCTAAAAACACACAACGGTATCCCAAGGGCAGGGCAGCTTGTGCTAGCATCATCCCAAGTTGACCCCCACCTAGGATGCCGATGGTACGGATGGTTTGGCTAGTAGGGTAGGCGTTGGCTGTTGTCATAATAAACTCTTTCGTTTTCTAGTAGATAGTTTGAAATTCACCAAAAATTTTACATGCAAAAAAGTGCATAAAGTATTTGATACGATGATAATTTGATAGCGAGTTAGTGTATTATTAATTGAGTTTATGTAAGACCAAACTAATAATTTTAATCACTATTTGGGAAGATATATGAGAAGAGCACTGATAGCAACTTTAATGGTATTTATGGCAGCACCCGTCTATGCAAATTCTGATAAATGTGAAGCAATATTTACGTGTAAACTCAAAAGCAAGGCAGTTGAAGTCTGCGATACTCACAATGGCAATCTTATATATCGATATGGTAAAAGCTTAGATAAGCCAGAAATGAAAGTGATACTGCCTTATGAGAAAGCAAGCATGTCTCATTGGAACGGAGTAGGCCGTTATCAAAACACTATTCTGAACATTCCTAATAAAAACACAACATATAGTATATTTAATAGCTTCGATAGTATTAGTCAACATACACAAAGTGGGGTATGGGTAGAGGTCAATGGTGAGCAAGTTTCAGAGTTAATATGCGATAGCGACTCAGTTCATCACAAGTTAAATGATATCGACTATCTACCAGCCGCTGATTAATAATAGGCCAAAGTTGGTGTCTGAAATAGTTTTAGCATATCAACGAGATGTTGATATGCTAGATTCTATTCGGCCTTTTAAACCTTAAATCATTGCCTAAATATATTATAAATAATTCACTCTATCCCTAATAGCTGATTTAGGTTTTTATATATTAATTAACGATACCTGGGACAGGGCTAGCAAGTACGGTTTCAGTTTGCTGCTCGCGAAACGCTACCAACTTGCTGGCAAGGGTACTGTCATTTAAAGCCAGTA
>JAUNVX010000291.1 GCA_030540615.1 Psychrobacter sp.
AACATATGGGCATGCCATTTGACCGTAATGAGGATGGTACAATTTATCAGCGCCCGTTTGGTGGTCATACTTCAAATTATGGTGAAAAAGCGGTTCAACGTGCTTGCGCTGCAGCTGACCGTACAGGACATGCACTACTACATACTCTTTATCAAAAAAATCTAGAACAAGGTACCCAATTCTTCGTTGAATGGATCGCCCTTGATCTCATTAAAGACGAAGCTGGTAATATTAATGGTGTTATTGCCATTGAACAAGAAACTGGCACCGTTGCAGTCTTCCAATCACCGATTACTGTGCTTGCTACAGGTGGTGCTGGTCGTATCTTTACCGCTTCAACTAACGCTTATATTAATACTGGTGATGGTATTGGTATGGCAGTACGAGCTGGTATCCCATTAGAAGATATGGAGTTTTGGCAGTTCCACCCAACGGGTGTCGCTGGCGCTGGTGTATTATTGACTGAAGGTTGCCGTGGTGAAGGTGCTATCTTGCGTAATAAAGATGGCGAAGCCTTTATGGAGCGTTATGCACCAACCGTAAAAGATTTGGCGCCACGTGATTTGGTATCGCGCTCGATGGACCAAGAAATCAAAGAAGGTCGTGGCTGCGGTCCTAATGGTGATTATATCGTCATGGATATGACGCACTTAGGTGTTGAGACGATTATGAAACGTCTGCCATCAGTATTTGAGATTGGCAAAAACTTCGCAAACGTTGATATTACTAAAGAGCCTATTCCTGTTATCCCAACCATTCACTATATGATGGGTGGTATTCCGACTACGATTCATGGTCAAGTCATCACTCCTGATTTGGAAGCGGGTCCTGATGAAGAGGGACTATATACTAAGGGTAATGTGGTTCAAGGTCTTTATGCGATTGGTGAATGTGCTTGCGTCAGTGTGCACGGTGCGAATCGTTTAGGGACTAATTCCTTACTTGATTTAGTAGTCTTTGGCCGTGCAGCAGGTAAGCATATCGTTGATGAATACCATCATGCAGATCATGATTATAAGCCGCTCGATACGCATGTGCTTGATTTTACGGTGAAGCGTTTAGACAAATTACAGCAGTCTACTGAAGGCTATAATGCTCAAGAAGTTGCTGATGAGATTCGTGCAACTATGCAAAAGCATGCCAGCGTATTCCGTACGCAAGCGATGATGGATGAAGGTGTTGAAAAAATCTTAGCACTTGGTGAAAAAGTTGATAATATCCATCTTACTGATAAATCACAAGTATTTAATACCGCACGCATTGAAGCTTTTGAAGTGGCCAATTTATATGAAGTGGCAAAAGCAACGATGGTGTCAGCGGCGAATCGTCACGAGAGTCGCGGTGCGCACAGTGTAGCGGATTATGATCGTCCAGAGGATGATGACTATGCACCAAACGGTCGTAACGATCACGATTGGATGAAGCATACCTTATGGTATTCTGAAGGTAATCGTGTTATCTATAAGCCTGTACGTAAGATTCCATTGACTGTTGATTATATTGAGCCAAAGGTACGTGTCTACTAATTGTAGTTTAGGTACTCTTTAAACTAGCTACTATTGAACTGATATTAGTTTTAAATTTTTATTCATCTATTAAATGGTGCTCGCCCGCGACAAATCGAGAGTAGCGTCAATATGTCGAATTATATTGACGTTGTTCATAGCATAATTTGTCGGCCAGCCAGCATCTCAGTGTGGAGTTTAGCATTATGAGCCGAGGTACTCGCACCATCGAAATTTACCGCTACGATCCTGATAAGGACGCAGCGCCGCGTATGCAGAGTTATACGATTGAGCTACAAGAGTCAGATCGTATGTTGCTCGATCTATTACTACGCTTAAAAAAGCAAGATGAAACCATCACTTTTCGCCGCTCATGCCGTGAAGGGATTTGTGGTTCTGATGGCATGAACATCAATGGTAAAAACGGTCTGGCATGTTTGATTAATATGAATACCTTGCCAGAAAAAGTTACCATTCGTCCGCTACCAGGTTTACCTGTAGTGCGCGATTTAGTTGTCGATATGAATCAGTTTTATGAGCAATATGAAAAAGTACATCCTTACTTGATTAATGATCAACCAGCGCCACCAACTGAGCGCTTGCAGTCACCTGAACAACGTGAAAAACTAAATGGTCTCTACGAATGTATTCTGTGTGCGTGCTGCTCAACCGCTTGCCCATCGTTTTGGTGGAATCCTGATAAGTTCCTAGGACCATCAGCATTATTACACGCTTATCGTTTCGTTGCTGATAGCCGTGATAGTGATGCACAGGCACGTTTAGCGCGTTTGGATGATCCGTTTAGCTTGTTCCGCTGTCGTGGTATTATGAACTGCGTGTCAGTATGTCCAAAAGGCCTTAATCCAACTAAAGCTAT
>JAUNVX010000040.1 GCA_030540615.1 Psychrobacter sp.
CTTATGGCCCTGACTTTCCGCTCATCACCATCAAGGACTGGGTCAAAACCCAAGCCATTTTATCTGACCGTCTTGGCATCGAGGTTTGGCATGCCATCGTAGGCGGCTCTATGGGCGGTATGCAAGCGCTGCAATGGTCGGTGGACTATCCAGAGCGACTCAAACGCTGCGTCATTATCGCCAGCACCCCCAAACTTTCTGCGCAAAATATCGCCTTTAATGAGGTGGCGCGTCAGTCCATTTTGTCTGACCCCGACTTCAAAAACGGCCGTTATCTTGAGGCGGGCACCTACCCTCGACGTGGTTTGATATTGGCGCGCATGGTCGGCCATATTACTTATCTGACCGAAGAGGCGATGAAGTCCAAGTTCGGCCGTGACCTTAAATCTGGCAAATTTATGTATGGCTACGACGTTGAGTTTCAGGTTGAGAGCTATCTTCGCTACCAAGGCGAGCGCTTTAGCAAAAACTTCGATGCCAATACTTATTTGCTGATGACCAAGGCGCTTGATTACTTTGACCCGACCCGTGGTTACGTAGATGACGACAGTATTAGTGACTTAGAAGCCCTCAAGCGCACTTTGGCGCATACCCAATGCCAGTTTTTGGTGGTGTCATTTACCACCGATTGGCGATTTGCCCCCGAGCGCTCTCAAGAAATCGTTGATGCGCTAATGGCCAATGACAAGCCCGTCAGCTATGTCAATGTCGATGCGCCGCATGGTCACGACTCGTTTCTATTTGACATTCCGCGCTATATGACCGCCGTCCGCGGCTTTCTTAACGCGCCTTTTTTAGATCAAAAACCTCTGCCTATTGACCCCTGCCTGCCGGAGAGCGCTTTATGAGAATAGATCAGGAGCTTGCCAAGCGCTGGATTGCCCCTTATTCAAGAGTCCTCGATTTAGGCTGCGGCGATGGCTCACTACTGGCTCATATGCAAGAGACGCTTGGGGTAACGGGCTATGGCCTTGAGCTAGATGAAGAAAAGATTAATGAGGGCATCGCCAAGGGTCTTAATATCATTGAGCAAGACTTAAACGATGGACTGGCGCGATTCGATGATGGCAGTTTCGATACTGTGGTGATGGCGCGAGCGCTGCAAGCGGTCAAATCCCCTAACACGCTGCTGCTCGATATGCTACGGGTCGGCCGCGAAGCCGTCATCACTTTTCCGAACTTTGCTCACTGGCAAAACCGGCTGCATTTGGGTCTCAAAGGGCTGATGCCTGTCTCAGAGGCGCTACCCTACGAGTGGTATGACACCCCAAACATCCATCTATGTACTTTCAAAGATTTCGAAAAGCTTTGCGCTGATAACGACATACATATCATCAATCGCTTCGCGGTCACTGACTCGCCTATTCGCCCCTTTGGCAAACGCTTGGCTAACGGTCGTCATCCTTTGGTGACCAGTTTAGTACGGCGAGCGCCCAATCTTCTGGCAGATGTGGCTATTTATCGAGTAAGTAAGATGCGGTAGCGCGTTAAGGGATGCCTAGCAAATATTACTTGATTGTAACCATAGGCTTGCTTAAGCCTTTCGGTATAAATTGTTACAAAGCTAGACGGCCTATACTCTGTAAAACTGAGTAATTAGTATTTGAGTTTGGTAAACGTCAGTGTTAAGCTATTTCAATCTTAGCGGTCCTCAATGGCTCGTTAACCCCTATAAATTTTAATTCGCTTGGTTATTCCAACTCGTTTTATCATAAAAATATTGAGTGGAGCTCATATGAAACTCGTTAAAGCTGCTATTTTGACCGCTTTTTTATCAATGTCTGGTCTTGCTAGTGCAGAATTGACTGCCAACATCCCTTTAGACACCTCTCGCTTTGAGCTGATGAGTGTCAGTGAGTTGACGTCCCGCGCTAACCAAGGCAATGATCACGCTCAGTTTTATCTGGCCAAACGTTTTCAAAAAGGCATGGGCATCACTCAAAATACCCAGCAAGCCGTTCAGTGGTACACCAAAGCCGCCCAACAAGGCGTTGCTCCTGCCCAGCTTAACTTAGGCATTATGTATTTACGCGGTGAAGGCGTTCAGCCTAACCTTGAGCAAGCGCGCTATTGGTTAGAGAAAGCCGCCGCTCGCGGTGACAACCGTGCTAGCTATACCCTAGCCTTGCTAGATGAAAAACAACAAAAGCTGGTTGATGCCTATAAATGGTATGACTTGGCGTCTCGTGACGGCATGTTGGATGAGAAAGTACGCACCAAGGCTAAAGGTAAAATCGGCCAGTTGGCTTTAAACTTATCTAGCTCTGATATGCAAAAAGCCCGTGTTCAGGCGGACAGCTGGTTCCAAAATAAATAAGCTGTTGGTTTAGTGGCTTACGATTTAAGCCATTAACAGATTAATCGACCAAGCTTTAACTCAATAAAACCCAGCTTTTTGCTGGGTTTTTTGTTGACTATCAAACTCTAGCAGGATTGTCTTTATTATTTAATCCTTACAATCAGTAGGTAAATCTTATAAAATAGCGCCTGCCGTTGTCCTGAACTATCCGCAGTAACTTTTTATAGCGCAAATTTTGCGATAGTTAGGATTATCAGGACGGGATTATCATCAGACAACTATTGCACTAGGTTTGCGACCTAGCCCGCAGGAGCTTTTTATGACCAATATCACTGATTCTTTAAGTAATGACAGATCCAACAACCCCCAAGTCAGTCAGGCGCCTATTCCAGACAGCCAATCTACTAGTAATTTACCGACGCAGTATGACAGCGAAGTCAATAATATCGTCGTCGCTGCACTATATAAATTTAGCCGTTTTGATGACTTTGAGCAGTATCGCCAACCGATACTCGATACCATGCTGTCTCAAGAGGTGAAAGGTACTCTGCTTATTGCCTCTGAGGGCATTAATGGGACAATCGCTGGCAGCCGTGCTGGTATTGATAATGTATTGGCCTATCTGCGCTCAATCCCTGCCATCGGCGACTTTGAGTTTAAAGAGTCTTATACTGACATAGCACCGTTTTATCGCACCAAAGTGAAGCTCAAAAAAGAAATCGTCACTATGGGAGTTGAAGGCATCGATCCGCTGCAATCTGTCGGTCGTTATGTCAAGCCAAGCGACTGGAATGAGCTGATTAGTGATCCAGAAGTGCTGTTGATAGACACGCGAAACGACTATGAAGTTCAAATTGGTACATTCAAAAATGCGGTCAACCCTAAGACCCAAACTTTCCGCGAATTTCCTAAGTATGTTAAAGAGCAATTAAACCCAGGCCAGCACAAAAAAGTGGCCATGTTCTGTACAGGGGGCATCCGCTGCGAGAAGTCTACCGCTTATCTTCGTGAGCAGGGCTTTGATGAGGTTTATCATTTAGAGGGTGGCATCTTAAAATATTTAGAAGAGATTCCGCCTGAAGAGTCGCTATGGCAAGGAGACTGTTTTGTCTTTGACAACCGAGTGGCCGTCAATCACAACTTAGAAAAAGGCAATTATGATCAGTGCTATGCCTGCCGCATGCCCATCACCGAAGAAGATAAACAAAGCGCTGCCTATGTCAAAGGCGAGTCTTGTCCGCATTGTATTGACAAGGTCACTGACGAGCAAAGGGCGCGTTTTCATGAGCGCCAACATCAGATGCAATTGGCCAAAGAGCGCGGCGAGACCCATATCGGCAGCGAGGTCAATGAGATTATGGAGCAGCGGCGGCAAATGAAGCTAGAGCGAAGATTGGCCAATGAGGACTAAGACAAGCTCAAATATAGAGTCGCAATGCTAGAAAGTAGTGTCTCTAGAAAGGGGCATTACTAAATAGAGTCATTTTTATAGGGCAATGATTCTATCTAGTGCCAATGCTATCTTAGTCAATGAGCATCACTCAAACAGCATGACTCAAAAAGGCAACCTAATGACTTCATACAAGTTAAGGTTGCCTTTTTTTGCTTCTCCTTGAGCCTCGCTGACAGCAAAGCTTAAGTTAAAAATGAGCATCCCTACTATAGAGATAGCTAAGATTATCATAAGTTTAATAAACACAGATAACTCATAATGGGGGATAAAATTAAATAAATTCATCCCTAATCGCCTATACTTTCTGTTAGCGTTCGAGCGTCTGCTGGGTTTTAATAACGGATTGTTTGAAGCAGACTGATGGCTTGAGAGCGACTGAATATTAGCAGGCGTGGCTAGGTAATTAGGATGATTTTGATAATCATAATGTTGGTAATAGTCTGAAAACATATCGATAAAATTATCAGCGTTACTTTTATCCCATGTTTCAGGCAAAAAAGGAATACAAGTATAAGCTTGAGAATAAGCGGTGACAAATTGATTAAAAGTAGTGATAAATATAGACCACTCACTGAATAATCGCCGTTGTCTCTTATGGTGATTTAATATTCTAAGGTTTTTATAGCGTTTGTCTTTTTTTAATCGGCCTAACAAAGCCTCAATGGCAGCTTTATTGCCTTCGGCATAATGGAACAAGCTGTGATTGCCGTGACAATAAAATCCTGTAATGCCGTTATTAGACTGATGCTCTTGAGCTAGCGTTGCTAAGTTAGACGATGATAAGGAAAGCTTTAACGATATCTTGCTGCTATAAACGAGACATTGGATCTCTGACATAACTTCAAATTTATTTGATTATAGAGTATTATTATATAGCCCTCCTTAATGACAAACTTGTGCCAAAGCCCTTCCATTTGTCTCACACCATCCATATTCGTTTGCCCAACTTAATAAGCAGTCAATCTCGGTTATTAAAATCCTCTAATAAGATTATCTATAGTCTTTTAATTGCGCTTTTAGCTCTTGAACCGACTCTTTATATCGTCCCATCAAAATTATATAGCTCTAATAACTAATAACTGACACCATTGAACTCAACATAAAAAAGCCCAATCTGATGACTGGGCTTTTGATACTTTACGATTCAAAACTTTATGATACGTTAGGGGCTAAACACTCTCATTACAAATGCTTTAGTACAGCACGCGAACGCGAATGGTCTCAGAGATGTCTTTGAGCTTCTCTAAAGCTTCCGTAGAGTCTTTATTATCGACATCCATCACTAAGTAACCCACGCTACCCTCAGTCATCAAGCTCTGCGCCAAGATATTGATACCTGCCTCAGCGAATGAGCTGTTAATCTGTGACAACACGCCTGGTACGTTTTTATGGATATGCAGCAGTCGATGTGAACCCTCTTTGACAGGCACGCTGACCTCTGGGAAGTTGACTGAGGTGATGGTGTCACCCGTATCAGAATAGCGGACGAACTTCTCAGCGACTTCAAGGCCAATATTGGCCTGCGCTTCTTGAGTAGAGCCGCCGATATGCGGGGTCAAGATAACATTGTCAAACTTACGAAGGGGTGATTCAAACTCTTCATCAGCAGACTTAGGCTCTTTGGGGAACACATCTATAGCAGCGCCCAAGATTCTGCCAGACTCAAGTGCTGCCGCTAAGTCATCAATCTCAACACAAGTGCCGCGCGCCGCATTAATAAAGTAGCTGCCCTCTTTCATCTGGTTAAACTGTTCAGCTTTCATCATGTAACGAGTGCTAGGCAAGTCAGGCACGTGTAAAGTGACGATGTCGGCTTTATTGAGTAGCTCTTCTAGACTGCCTACCTGAACAGCATTGCCCAGTGGCAATTTAGTGACCACATCATGATAAATGACTTTCATGCCGAGGCTTTCAGCGAGTACGGACAACTGCGATCCAATAGAGCCGTAGCCGACGATACCCATGACTTTACCACGGACTTCATGAGAGTTTTTGGCAGACTTGCCCCAACCGCCGCGATGTACGACGGTGCTCTTTTCGGGGATACCACGGTACAACATGATGGCTTCGGCCAAGACCAGCTCAGCGACAGAGCGAGTATTGGAGTATGGCGCGTTAAAGACAGGGATACCCAGCTCTCGAGCGGCATCAAGGTCGACTTGGTTGGTACCGATACAAAAGCAGCCAATGGCGATTAGCTTTTCAGCCTTTTCTAAGATATCACGGGTCAATTGGGTGCGTGAGCGGATACCAACAAAGTGAGCGTCTTTGATTTTTTCAGCTAGCTCATCAGGGTCTAGGGCATGTGAGAGATTCTCAATATTGGTATAGCCTGCGTCAGTCAACACTTTGAGCGCGTTGTCATGCAAGCCTTCAAGCAATAAAAAACGAATTTTGTCTTTGGGTAATGAGAGCGCCATGGGTAAATCACCTGTATCAAAATAACAATAAGAAGGGGGCATAATCGAGTCAATAAGTGACTCGGTAAAATGTGATAGTGAGAAAATAATGGGCTTTTATCTTACACAAAATCGCCTTATGATGTTAGAGGGTAAGTTGAATAAATGCCTGCCAATTTTGACTATATAGGCCAATTATTAGTTGGCTATTGATTGCCTAGCGGTTTTGCCGTTCATTCTGTTATGCTAATGACGCACCTATAGGCTATAAGTAAATCTTTGCTAAACTTTAATTAGGGGCAAAGGCTAACGCTAATACCGCTCTAAAATCAATGATTAGCAACTGCCCTATTCATTACTATGAATCTCATCAAGCCACTCGTTCAACTGTTCAACCCGCTGCTGATAAGCCTCATTCCAACAGGCCCTTTGTACCAGCCCGATACCGCCACCTTGTAAAGTTGAGGCCGGTAAAAGCAGCATTGAGCAGTTGGCCTCAGTAAACTTATTCCAAGCGGTCTGCGACTCGGTAAAAGCTTTTAAATACTCCGCTTTGCTAGCCCCATAACTTACCCTATCTGAGGCCGCTGGTGCTGGCAGTGATTGCAGCTTTTTATAAATACCGTTTAGCGCTTTAATCAAGCGTTTATTGTCTTGCTCATAGCACTCAATATCTTCGTAGACATTGCCCAATTGACAGCTATCATGAGTCCTGTTTTCAGCGTGACTCAAACCTGATACCATAACTAGCCCAAGAGCACTTATTGCCAGCTTAATTTTCATATCTTTCTCAATTTTTAATTTTAGTTTGTTTGTCTTAGCCTTTCATCACTAGAGTCTATCGCTATTTGCTGCGCTAGGCAAAACATTGAGACGCTTATAGAGTTAATACTTAGCCTGTTATTAGTCGATATTTAGCCCCATTAACTGCCAGCTTCGAGACCATCATGACTCAATTCAATGCCAATCAAAACCCTGCCCAAACCCCTGCCCATGAGCGGACCCACGCCGCTGACCAAGCGAACAGCCATGAGCATAGCCTAGTTACCAACTTGACTGTTAATGCTGCTGTCCAAAGTTTGCTTAGTCGCCTAAAAGCAGATGGCGACTTTGAGGACAGCCAAATCAAGTTAGACGCTGAAAGTCTTGAACACTGGGGCAAAGATTGGACCAAGCATTTTGCCCCTGCGCCGTCGGCTATCGTCTTTCCGAGGACCACTGAACAAGTTCAAGCGCTGGTCAAGCTAGCCAATGAGTTCAATATTGTATTAACCCCTAGTGGTGGCCGAACGGGACTATCCGCTGGTGCCGTGGCAAGCAATGGTGAGATTGTGGTTAGCCTCGATAAGATGAACAAAATCGGCAAGTTCTATCCTGCTGATCGAATGGTTGAGATTGAGGCAGGTGTCATTACCGAGCAGCTGCAACAGTTTGCAGAAGACAAGGGCCTATATTATCCAGTTGATTTTGCTTCGGCAGGATCGAGTCAAATTGGCGGCAACATCGGTACCAATGCTGGCGGTATTAAAGTCATCCGCTATGGATTGACCCGCCAATGGGTAATGGGCCTGACTGTCGTGACAGGCAAAGGCGATATTTTGCACCTCAATCGCGGCATGATTAAGAATGCCACCGGCTATGATTTGCGTCACTTGTTCATTGGTAGTGAAGGCACATTAGGTCTGGTCACTCATGCGCAGATTAAGCTTGAACGACTACCACAAGACCTCACCGTGATGGTAATGGGCATGGATGAGTTTGACCATGTGATGAATGTCTTGGCCGCCTTTCAGGCTCAGATAGACCTGACCGCCTTTGAGTTCTTCGATGAGGTGGCAGTTGATAAGCTTATGGCAGCAGGACATGTTCAGGAGCCGTTTGAAGCGCGAACCAAGTACTATGCGCTATTAGAGTTTGAAGCACCTTATGAGCCAATCATGGACAAGGCGATGGCGATATTTGAAGCGTGTATGGAAAACGGCTGGGTGGTTGATGGCGTCATGAGCCAAAGCATCGCTCAAGCCACTGAGCTTTGGAAACTGCGCGAGTATATCTCTGAGACCATCTCAGTCTTTACCCCGTATAAAAACGACGTGTCGGTGTTAATCAGCTACGTGCCTGATTTTATCAATGACATCGAAGCGGTGGTCTCAGAGAATTATCCTGACTTTGAAATCTGCTGGTTTGGTCATATTGGGGACGGCAACTTGCACCTTAATATCTTAAAGCCTGAGAGCTTGAGTAAAGATGAATTCTTTGAAAAATGCCAAACGGTTAACGACCTTATCTTCGCTATTGTTCAGCAATACGGCGGTTCAGTATCGGCCGAACATGGCGTGGGAATGACCAAAAAGCCTTATCTTAATTACACCCGAAGCGACACTGAAATCGCCTATATGCGCGAGCTCAAAAAAGTCTTTGACCCCAACGGCATCATGAACCGTGGCAAGATTTTTGATGTCTAATGCTGGCACTTCTTAGTCGTCAGTATTGAATGGTAAGTAGCCGCTATTAATGATAAGCATAAGCAGTGACCCTCTATAAACCTGGCCTGGGCTGGGTTGATTAAGACTAAAAAAGCCGTTTATCGCGAGTGTAAGAGTCACAAGCGATAAACGGCTTTCAATATATATCAGTCTATCTTTATGACTAGTATTTGCTATTAACTCTACTGATGGTCAGATGATTGAGACTAAGCTTGAAACAGTAGCCAAAATGACACAATAATAGCAATCAATAAGACACTTTGAATCAATAGAAACAAATGGTAGGAAGTCATCGTAGAGTCAAGCGACTTAGCCGAGAGGTCAGGTACTCCAGGGGTGGCTTGTGGCTTAAGAAGTGAAAGAAAGGCTCTAATCACGGTTTGTCATTATCTCCAATAAGATTATGGCGACTGCCAACAGGCTAGTGCCAGTTTAATAGGGGTTATTAACAGTACTTACTTTATAGATTGCTTATTTTGATTTTAATAATAAATCGCAACCAGTATAACCAAATACATCCTGTATTGAATCAATATTTTTATTGTATTTTATGTGTAAAATTATTACACATTTATACGACTTCATTAACATAAAAACACTTAATAATTATAGATTATTACCTTAAATTTTTCACCAGTTAAAAACGTCATTCGTCTGAAATATACCGTTGATTATCGGAATACTAGAACTATTGTTTAGCAAAATATCTCAGGCTTATAAAAGCCTAATAAGTTGTTAGCTTTTATTAAGGCACTTAGTGGTTATCTTGTCATCGTTTCACCTATTAATCTCGCTACTGCCCTTTTTTATTACAACTTCACACGCTTACTTACAATTAGTAATTCTTTACGTCTTATCGGCTCTCTATAATACTCAAAATTTTAATGTGTACTGATAGACAACGGGGCCCGTGATGAGTAAGCCAGATGATTTTCATTTAAAGATTCAGCAAATCAGAAAAAAAGACTACCCACAGCTAAAAGCACTAATGGACCGAGTCTATGCTGATATGGGCGGCTCTTGGTCTAAGACCACCATTAATACGTTGATTGATGCTTTCCCAGAGGGTCAAATCGCTCTATTTGATCATGACCAGCTTATCGGTATGGTGCTGTCAATGCGGGTGGATTATCAGCGCTTCTCAAACCCTCATACCTATGATGATTTGATTGGCCAACGCGAAATTATCAAAGATAATCCAGACGGCGACGCGATTTATGGTCTCGATGCCCTTATTGACCCTGACTACCGTGGTTACCGCTTAGGGCGAAGACTTTATGATGCCCGGAAAGAGTTGTGCCGTCAGATGAACTTCCGAGCTATTTTGGCCGGTGGTCGTATCCCCAATTATTACAACCATCAAGACCTAACCCCAGGCGAATATATCGAGCAAGTCAAAGACCGCGAGATTCATGACCCAGCACTCTCCTTCCAGCTGTCTAACGGTTTTATTGTCAAGCGTATCTTGTCAGGGTATCTTCCTGATGACAATCAGTCCAAGGGTTTCGCAACTTTGCTAGAGTGGGCCAATATCTATTATGAGCCGCAAGATTATCAGCCCAATACCCGAAAGTCTGAAGTGCGAATCGGTGGTATTCAGTGGCAGATGCGCGAGGTGGAGTCGCCTGAAGAGCTGTTGCAACAAGTCGAATTTTTCGTTGATGTGATGGCAGACTATAACGCTGACTTTGCTTGTTTGCCTGAGTTTTTTAATGCGCCATTGATGGGGCTTTGTGAGTCTACCGATCAAAACATCGCCATTCGCTTTTTGGCTGATTACACCGAATGGTTCAAAGATGAGATTTCGCACTTGGCCGTTAGCTATAACGTCAACGTTATTACCGGCTCCATGCCCTTGTTTGATGATGAGGAAGAGACCTTATATAACGTCAGTTATCTGTGCCGCCGTGACGGGACCGTTGAAGAGCAACGCAAAATCCATATCACCCCTCATGAGCGTAGTGCTTGGGTCATCGAGGGCGGCGATAAGGTGCAAGTGTTTGAGACGGATGCGGGGCGTATTGGTATCTTGATTTGCTATGATATTGAATTCCCTGAGCTTGCCCGTTTGCTAGCTTTAGAAGACATGGATATCTTGTTTGTGCCCTTTTGGACCGATACCAAAAACGGCTATCTGCGCGTGCGTCACTGTGCTCAGGCCCGCGCCATTGAAAACGAATGTTACGTGATGATTTGTGGCTCAGTGGGTAACTTACCACAGGTTGAGAGTTTGGACATTCAGTATGCTCAGTCCTCGGTATTCTCCCCTTCTGACTTTGCGTTCCCGCACGATGCTATTATGGCGGAGACCACGGCCAACACTGAGATGATTTTCTTCTCTGATGTGAATTTGGACAAGCTCACCCATGTTCGTAACGAGGGCTCTGTGCATAACCTAAAAGACCGCCGTGATGACTTATTTACCCTAAAATGGAAGAAAAAAGCCAAATCCTCTGTGAATAAAAAGACCACTGATGATGACGAGTTAGAATAATAACGGCTCTTTGATGGCTATAGAGGATTATGACTCATAATCTTAGTCAATATTGATTGTTGGTTTTCATAGATTATTAATCTTCTATATATCAGTTCTACAGTTGGTCTACGGGGTGCTACCTGTTATACCAAAACTGTTATGCTAAAAACGCTTGGTTTCCTTAATAGGAGGCTAAGCGTTTTGTTTTAGGTTACTATCTAGATACTCAGCCATGTTACTTTAGCCCATCACCTCGCCATCTACTCTATTTCACCATTTACTTATTCAGTTAAGCCTATATTATGACGACCTCATCCAATCAACCTGATAACCCTATTGCCAATGACCTGCCCAAAGATTCTGCCCCTCAAACTCTCTTGAATAGACCTCCTAAAACCCTGCTCACTAGGCTTAAGTCTTTGGGCTGGACGGCTATCAAGACTGTAGCGATATTTTTGGTGATTTATACCCTAGTCAACTGGTGGCGTCAGCCAGTCATGCCTGCCAATCCTATGCTGCAACTTACGGACTATCAAGGTCAACTAGTCGATATAGCGGCTATGAGTCAAGACCAACCCGTATTGGTGTACTTTTGGGGAACATGGTGCCCAGTGTGCAGTGTCACCTCACCGACGGTCAACTCTTTGACGCAATCTAGCCGTTATCCGGTGGTGACCATCGCTGTAAAATCAGGCGATAACCACGAGCTTGGGGCGTATTTAAGGGAGCATAAGTTTGACTTTGTCACCATCAATGATGAAGATAGCAAAACATTCGATGATTGGCAGGGTCAAGTGACCCCTTCGTTTGTGATTCTTAAAGATGGCAAAATGAGTCAGGGACTGACAGGGATTCAGCCCGAGTGGTCGCTCAAATTACGGCTTTGGTTGGCTTCGGTTTTTTGATTGGGTTACTTATTGAATAGTCAGCTATTCAAAATCTAATTTTGATGATTAGGGTCTGTTTAGGACCAGTATGAGGCTACAGATTTTGAAAAACGTTACCATTTACAAAGCATTGACAACATCAGCTTTTATCATAATGACAGCTTGGACTCAGGCGTCAGCCAATCTCTCAATCGATACCACAGCTGGCCAAACTCAACCAGTTAAAAAAGCAGAGATATTACCGATTAAAACTAGTGCCGCTTTAGATACTAGTCCCATCACAGATATCAAAGCGCTGACTCTTTTAGCAGAACAGAATAATAGTAATGCTCAAAGACAACTTGGTCTGATGTTTTTATCGGGTGATGTGGTCCCTCAAAATCTCACCCAAGCTTTTTATTGGCTACAAAAAGCAGCGAATCAAGGGAATGCGAGCGCGCAATTCCATCTTGCAAATATGTTTGATTCGGGTCAAGGGGCTGATCAATCCTATGACAAAGCATTTGAATGGTATCGTCGAGCAGCTCTACAAGGTCATGCTGAAGCCCAGTACAATCTAGGTGTGATGTTCGGTAAAGGCCAGAGCACTCCTGCTTCTCAAAGTGAAGCCGCTAAATGGTATCTTGCCGCAGCAGAGCAGGGATTGGCTGAAGCGCAATATAACTTAGGGGTTTTATACTTTGAAGGTCAAGGCGTGCCTCAATCTTATGAGCGGGCCTTTCATTATTTCTCCGTAGCAGCCGAACAAAACTATGCCAAGGCGCAATATAACCTTGGGGTCCTGTATGAGAATGGTCAAGGTGTTCCTTTATCAGCACTTAAGGCCGCCCAGTTATATCTTAAAGCGGCCGAGCAAGGAGATGCCTTTGCTCAGTATAATTTGGGTGTCTTATATGCCAAAGGTAGTGGCGTTGTCCCATCTGACCAAGAAGCTGTGAAATGGTTTATGAAGTCAGCAGAGCAAAATCATGTTGATGCTCAATATAATTTAGCGATTATGTATTTAAAGGGTCGCGGCGTCTCCCAATCAGACAGCAAAGCCAAAAAATGGCTGTTTAAAGCGGCTGAACAAGGTGATAGCGCCGCTAAAGAAATGTTATCGGATTTGGACTAGCGAGCGTTATCGACTGACAAGCTCTACCAAATTACCCCGTTATGGCTATTGCCTGCTGTATCCGCTTTGCCCCCTAACCTGCCAGCAAACTATCGGCCGATACAAACTCATGACCCAATGCGTTTGCCACAGCTTGGTGAGTGACGTGGCCTTGCAGCGTGTTAATCCCTTTCATTAAGGCTGAATCAGTTAGGCTTGCCTGCCGATAGCCTTGATCCGCAAGCCGCTTGGCATAAGATAAAGTGGCATTGGACAAAGCAATAGTAGAGGTTCGCGGAACAGCGCCAGGCATATTAGCAACCGCATAGTGAATGATGCCGTGCTTGGTATAGGTGGGATTATCGTGAGTGGTGATATGATCGGTGGTCTCAAAGCAGCCGCCTTGGTCAATGGCTATATCAATGACCACCCCTCCGCTATGCATCGAGGCAATCATCTCAGTCGTGACCAGCTTAGGGGCAGAAGCGCCCGGAATCAGCACTGCGCCAATCACTAAATCACTGGCTTGAACACTTTTGGCGATATTGACTGGGGTAGACATCAAGGTTTGGGCGTTATTGCCAAATAATTCAGCCAGCTCTTTTAATCGATTAGGACTTAAGTCTAATATAGTGACTTCTGCGCCCATTCCCACAGCGATTTTGGCCGCTTCAGTGCCCGCTACGCCACCGCCGATGATGGTGACCTTGGCTTTTAAAACGCCAGGAACGCCGCCTAATAAGATGCCTTTGCCGCCATAGAACTTCTGTAAAAACTGCGCCCCGATTTGGGTACTCATGCGTCCTGCCACTTCACTCATCGGCGTGAGTAAGGGCAGTGAGCGGTTTTCTAATTGAACGGTCTCATAAGCAATGCCAGTGACTTTTTTGTCCAATAAAGCTTGGGTTAAGTTTGGTTCGGCCGCTAGATGCAAGTAGGTGAATAAAGTCATACCCTCATAAAAATAGTCGAACTCTTGCGGCTGAGGTTCTTTGACTTTAATGACCATATCGCTGTCCCAAGCGGCCTTGGCGCTATCCACCATCTTGGCACCGACCGCTTGATAGTCCTCATCAAAGAAATGTGAGCCTGCGCCAGCTCCTTTTTCAACCACCACTTCATGACCATGGGCAATAAGTGCCTGAACGCCGCTTGGGGTGAGGCTGACGCGGTTTTCATTATTTTTAATCTCTTTGGGGATGCCGATTTTCATAACCTATCGTCCTTGATTATATAAGCCGTTAAGTCCATTACTTGATAAGATGTTGCCTAGCTCGCTTATCTCTAGCTCCGTTATTGGTTAATGGCTAATGCCTTCTTAATAATAAAGTCTTAACCGTACTGCCTTATCAATGCCACCTTAATGACACCCTATTAATAGTTAACTGATACAAAACCTATTGTTATAACCCAGTGTAACAAGGATTTCATGCCATAGGACAATTGAGTGTATCAATCGCTTGAGTGGATTTGGCATACTAAGCAAATAACCTTGAGGTTGCTGTTTTAGGCTCATATCTGAAAAAGGTGAAAACTAAGTGGTTTACCAGCGGTTAATAAGTCTGCGCAAAGCCAAGCTTGACAACGCCCCTATTTTTAGTCATTTTTTTACCTTATAATGGAACGCTTTTATAATTATGGTGATGGTCATTACTAAGTGATTGTCACTAATTATATTGTTACTACTATGACTACCGCACTTGCAATATTAGTACCAGACACCCCATTATCATTTGGTCCCCTTTATTTGCTAAATTTATGAGCTAAATCTTCGAGCTAAATTAGTCCAAAGACCCTATATTACTAGCCTTACTTCATAAATATCATTGAGACAAAAGACACCGACTATGAGCCAACCTGTAGATTACAAAGACACGCTGAACCTTGCCGACACCCCTTTCCCCATGCGAGCCAACCTTGCCCAGCGCGAGCCTGACTGGCTCAAAGAGTGGGAAGCGGATGATGTCTATGGCAAGATTCGGGCCGCTCGGATAGGCCGCGAAAAATATATCTTGCATGATGGCCCTCCCTACGCCAATGGTCAGATTCACTTAGGCCATGCGGTCAATAAAGTGCTCAAAGACATTATTGTCAAATCCAAAACCCTCTCAGGCTATGACGCGCCTTATGTGCCGGGTTGGGACTGTCATGGTTTGCCCATCGAGCAAAAGGTCGAGGCCAAAGTCGGCAAAGTTGGTCAAAAGGTCTCTGCCACTGAGTTTCGTGGCCTTTGCCGTGAGTATGCTCGCGGTCAGATTGAGCTACAGATGGCTGACTTTAAGCGTCTTGGCGTGTTTGGTGATTGGGACAACCCTTATCTCACTATGAACTTTGAGCAAGAGGCCAATATCGTCCGCGCTTTGGGCAAAATCTACGAAAACGGTCATGTCACCCGTGGCATGAAACCCGTCAACTGGTGCCTTGACTGCGGCTCCGCACTTGCTGAAGCAGAGGTCGAATACGAGAATAAAACCTCTGATGCCATTTATGTCGGCTTTGATGTCATTGATTTGGATAAACTCGAAGGCTTAGAGAATGACACGTCGGCGCAAGCGGTTATCTGGACCACTACTCCTTGGACATTGCCTGCCAACCAAGCCATCTCAGTGCACCCTGATCACCACTACAGCATTGTCAAAACTGATAAAGGCAACCTGCTGCTAGCGAGTGAATTGGTAGAGTCAGCGCTTAAATCTCTTGAACTCACCAATCAAGGTCTGCTACTAGAAGTCTCAGGTGATAAGCTTGAGCATCTTACGGCTCAGCACCCGCTAATTGCCGATCGCCAAGTGCCTATCATTTTAGGTGACCATGTCACCACAGATAGCGGTACGGGTCTGGTGCATACGGCCCCTGGTCATGGTCTAGACGATTATATCGTTGGTCTCAAATACGATTTGCCGGTTGAAAACCCAGTGGGTGGCAACGGTGTATATCTTGAGTCGGCAGCCGTCTTTGCCGGTGAGCATATCTATAAGGCCAATCCGCAAATCATCGAAGCCTTAAATGACGCGGGTCATCTGCTCAAACACAGCAAGATTGAACACAGCTATCCTCATTGCTGGCGTCATAAGTCGCCAATTATCTTTCGTGCGACCCCGCAGTGGTTCATCAGCATGGAAGCCAAGGGCCTTCGTGAGCGTGCCTTAGCCGATATCCCTAAAGTCACTTGGACCCCTGCTTGGGGCCAGAACCGTATCGAAGCGATGATGAGTGGTCGTCCTGATTGGTGTATCTCTCGTCAGCGTACTTGGGGCGTACCCATTCCTTTCTTTACTCATAAAGAGACAGGCGAATTACACCCCAAAACGGTCGAGTTGATGGAGCAAGCGGCGCAAAATATTGCCAAAGGCGGCGTAGAAGCTTGGTTTGACGCCAGTTGTGAAGACTATCTTGGCGCCGAAGCCGCTCACTATGACAAGGCGACGGATACCTTGGACGTTTGGTTTGACTCTGGCTCAACCCACTTCGCTGTCCTTGATCAGCGTGATGAGCTGACCAATCCTGCTGATATGTATCTAGAAGGCTCAGATCAGCACCGTGGTTGGTTTCAAACCTCGCTGCTGACCTCAGAAGCCATCTACCAGCGTCCCCCGTTTAAGCAAGTGCTGACTCATGGCTTTGTGGTCGATGAAAATGGCCGTAAGATGAGTAAGTCTCTCGGCAACATCATCAACCCGCAAGACGAGATCAATAAGACTGGCGCTGATATGCTGCGGATGTGGATCGCCTCCAGCGACTATCGTTATGAGATGAGTGCAGGTCAAAAGGTATTCAAAGGCGCCACTGATATGTATCGCCGTATCCGCAATACCTTACGCTTTTTATTGGCCAACACCGATGACTTCAATGTCAATACTGACAGCGTTGCTATTGATGATTTAGTGAGTTTAGATCGCTTTATCTTAGAGCGAGCTCAGACGGTGCAGACCGATATCATAGCAGCTTATAATGCGATGGACTTTCACCAAGTCACCCAGCAAGTCACTGCGTTTTGTTCTCAGGATTTGGGCGGCTTCTATTTAGACATCATCAAAGATCGCCAATATACCAGTCAAACCGATGGCAAACCGCGCCGATCAGCGCAAACGGCTATACATCATATTGCCCATGCCTTACTGCGCTGGATTGCTCCGATTCTCACCTTTACGGCGCAAGAAGGTTGGGAGGTACTGAACAAAGATACCGAGCAAGCAGAGACTGATAAATATATCTTTACTCAAGAGTGGTATCAGTTCCCAAGCTACGATTTGACGGACATCTCAAGTGAAGACTGGCAACGTATCCTTGATGCCAAAGACGCTACCAACAAGCTTATTGAGACGGCTCGTGAAAACAAGACCATCAATGCCAATTTATCTGCGGATGTCACCTTGTACGCTAGCGGTGAGATGCTGTCGAGCCTAGCCAAGCTAAAAGACGAGCTTCGCTTTGTGCT
>JAUNVX010000292.1 GCA_030540615.1 Psychrobacter sp.
TTTGATTTATGTTGATTAAATATAAGGCAGGATATCACAACGAGGCTATCGAATGATCTATTCAACTTCCAAGAGCTTCACGCATAATTTGCCCAATACTGCGTTTAGACGAGAGTCAATACTGATGGATTCCACTACTGAACTCAAAGTGTTGTTGGTAATCGGTCTGACATTACTATGGTCAAATATCAATGACGGCGTTGATATACTTATAAAGCCAACGAATAGTGCATTGAGACTTATGGTGAGAGGTAATATGAGATTATTGATATTTATAAGGACACACCTTAGCCCTAGTAGCATTGTATATCGTGGTAAAGATATAATCCTATAAAAAGTTAAATCGTATGACGCATAAACTTAGTGAGTTTATGCCATTAAAAAAGCGAGCCTATTATAAGCTCGCTCTTTTACATTTTATCGATGGATTATTAACGACCGCCAAAGCTTATAAATTCCGTTTAATCGCCTAATTAGGACGAATGAATCAGCACCTTAGCGAGTCTATTCTATTGGCTTAGCGAGAGCGATCATCACCTTGCTGATCTCGATTAGGTTTTGGACCAAAGGCATCCAACCGACTTTGCTCATTCTCTAGCCAAATGGCATTAAGGATGGCCAACAATACGGCAAATCCCAATCCCAATATCCAGGCAAAATACCACATGCTTCTCTCCTTAAATTAGTACAGCGTATGCTCGTTTTCGCGGATATAGGCTGAGGTGACCTTGCCACGCATGACCCGATACGCCCAGCTGGTATAAAGGACGATAATGGGGATAAAGATAACCACTGCATAGAGCATGACCATCAATGTGAAATGACTTGAGACGCTGTCCCAAACTGTCAAGCTCGCATTAGGATAAGTCGATGATGGCATGACGAACGGGAATAATGCCACCCCAGCGGTCATAATGACGCTCAGCACAGCGACACTTGAAGTCACAAATGCTGTCAGCGCGCGGCCCGCTTTAAGCAGTCCTGCGGTGACTAATGCCATCAGTACCCCTAAGACTGGGAACGACCACGCCATTGGGTATTTGGCAAAGTTACTCATCCAGCCCCCTGACACCACACCCACTTCTTTGGCCAATACGTTTGGCTGCGCGCCTGGAACGACCACTGAGGTAATGACATAGCCATTGATAGATTGAATCCAAACCCCAGCACCAATGAACAGTACTGCCATCAAAACCGCTGCAATACTGGCATAGCGAATGGTACGAGCTTGAATCACACCTTCAGTACGATGGGCTAAATATGCGCCGCCCTGCATCACCAGCATGGTCACACTAACCAGACCACAAAGGATCGAGAATGGGTTTAGCAGTTGCCAAAAAGTTCCCGTATAGGTCGACATCAAGTAGCTGTCATAGTTGAATGGCACGCCCAAGAATAAGTTACCAAAGGCAACACCAAATACTAGCGAGGGCACAAATGAGCCAACGAACAAGCCCCAGTCCCAAGAGGTGCGCCAACGGGGGTCTTTGACCATACTACGGTATTTAAAGCCAACAGGTCTAAAAAACAGCGCCCATAATACCGCCATCATCGCCCAATAAAACCCACTAAAGGCAGTGGCATAGACCATCGGCCAAGCAGCGAATAAAGCGCCGCCTGCAGTAATGAACCAGACTTGGTTGCCTTCCCAATGAGCGCCGATCGAGTTGATGACGATACGCCGCTCTTCATCAGTCTTGCCTGTGAAAGGTAGCAACATGCCTACCCCCATGTCATGACCATCCATGATGGCAAAGCCGATCAGTAACACACCGACCAATAGCCACCAGATCACTTTTAAGGTTGCATAATCAAACAACATGGGTCACCTCCTGATCGACAGGGACACGTTTTGGGGTAACGTCTTTTGGCGTTTCGCCATCATAACGTCCTGTGCCCAAACTGGCAGGCCCTAATTTGACATATTTGATCATCAAGTACACCTCAATGATGAGCAATATGGTATAAAATCCGACAAACCCAGCTAGCGACAGATAAATATTGTTCACGCTGATATTTGAGGGCGACACATAGGTGGGTAGCACCCCATAGATGGTCCAAGGCTGACGACCATATTCAGCGACGAACCAACCAAACTCAATCGCGAGCCACGGTGCAGGCAACATGACTACGGCAAATTTGAGCAACCAGCGTTTGTCCATAAAGCTGCCTCTAACGCTAAAGTACAAGCTTAGCGCAAATAACAACAACATCAAGAAACCCAGCCCCACCATAATACGGAATGACCAAAACATGGGGGTTACCGCAGGGATAGTGTCATCGACCGCTTTTTGAATCATCTCAGGGGTCGCTTGGGTGACATCCACCGTATACTTTTTGAG
>JAUNVX010000293.1 GCA_030540615.1 Psychrobacter sp.
TGACCCTCTACTCAAGGATAACCCATTGTTTCAACTTATCGTCATATTTGATTTGATACTCCACATCTAAAGAGGGGAAGCCTGGGTTATCCCCGTCATCAAAATCTTTACCATGAAGCACTATGGTGTTGTTGTTTCTTACCTCAGCTTCGTTAATCCCCCAAGCATTGATGGCAGACCCTTGATCGTTGAGGCTTTCTATGATATCTGCCGTGGCATAATCTCGAACAAAAGGTTTGCTAATGTATTGGCGATTAAATAAAGTTAGATAGCTGGTGTCAGCTGCATTGCCGCCTACACACCCATCGTTGCCCCGCCAAAATACGACGTAGTTGGCTTGCATACCATTATTGATATCAATCTTGTGTACATGCTGCAACAGCTTACCATCATTCACATCTCCCTCAAGGCTGCTAGCGCACGCTATAGAAGAGGCATATTTTTGAGCTTGCTTTAATACCTGTTTTTGCTCAGTCAATTTTACGGCACTATTGGCTACCACTCTATTTACCCTCTTATTATCATCGTTTGCAACGCCACACATAGCAGAAGTTGATATGGTAAGTGCTATTGCGCTGAGCAACCAAAGGTGATTCACATCACTCTCCTTAAGCCATTAAGCTAGATATGAACTAAGGGATTAAATTCTTTAAAATAAGGGATTAAGACCATTTTATCATACGATGATTGAACAGAAATGAAGCTCGCTAGATTCCACCTTAATTTCATCAAGCTTTACTATCTACTGATAAAGATAATGCTATAATTCGCCACATTTCGTTGGGAATAGGCGTTAAATTTACATGGCAAAAAGTAAACTGTTTCGCTCAACCATGGTGGTCAGCTCCATGACCATGCTCTCTCGCATTCTAGGGCTAGTGCGAGATATGGTACTGATGAGTGTGTTTGGTGCAGGTGGCCTAATGGACGCCTTTTTGGTCGCCTTTAAAATCCCTAACTTTTTGCGCCGCCTCTTCGCCGAAGGGGCGTTTAGCCAAGCTTTTGTGCCCGTACTTTCTGAATACAAAGAGCGCTTTACCATCACCGAGGTGCAGATTCTAATCAGCCGAACCTCCGGCGCGCTGTTGATGATATTGTCCGCCTTAACCGTGGTGGTGATTTTGGCTGCGCCTTGGGTCATCACTATCTTTGCGCCTGGATTTTCTAACGACCCTGAGAAGTTTAATACGGCCAGTGAACTGCTCCGTCTAACCTTCCCCTACCTGCTATTTATCTCCATGACTGCCTTTGCTGGTAGTGTGCTGCAAAGCTATGGTAGCTTTGCCGCTCCGGCGTTTGCCCCAGTGCTGCTCAACCTTTGTATGATAGCTGGGGCACTGATTATCGCCCCGATGATGGATACCCCTATCATGGCATTGGGCTATGCAGTAGCCATCTCTGGCCTATTGCAGTTTGCCATTCAGTTGCCTCAGCTATGGCAAAAGAAATTGCTGGTCGCGCCTAAGATTAACTGGCAGCATGAAGGGGTTCGGCGCATATTAAAGCTGATGCTACCCGCCATATTTGGTGTGTCCGTCACTCAGATTAATTTACTACTCAATACCGTACTTGCCTCATTAATGATTGGGGGCTCAGTCTCTTGGCTTTATGCCGCTGAGCGTATGAGTGAGCTGCCACTGGGCCTTATAGGCGTGGCAATTGGCACGGTTATCCTGCCAAGCCTATCTGCTTCTGAGGCCAAAAAGGACGACATTACCTTTCGTAAAACGATTGATTGGGCCTCAAGGCTTATTATCTTGGTAGGTCTGCCTGCCGCCGCCGCATTATTTGTATTGTCTGACACCTTGATGCAGGCGCTATTTTTGCGGGGTCAATTCAATATTAATGACGCCAATATGAGTGGCCTAGCGCTGCGAAGTATGTCAGGTGGTATCTTAGGCTTTATGCTGATTAAAATCTTTGCGCCTGCCTTCTTTGCGCGCCAAGACACGAAGACGCCTGTTAAAATCGGTGTCATCTCCGTCATCGCCAACATGGTGTTTAGCATGATTTTCGTGGGGATATTTTACTTACTTAAATTGCCGCTACATGGCGGCTTGGCGTTAGCGACCACTGGAGCATCGTTTGTCAATGCTGGCCTGCTCTATTATTTCCTGCATAAGCGCGGTATCTTTCGCTTTGAGGCACATTGGAGAAAGCTGTTTACCCAATTTTTTGTGGCCACAACCGCTATGGTGGCAGCGCTTTACGCCATGCTGCCTTATTTCCCTATTCACGCGCATCAATGGCAGCGCTTAGGTATATTAGTGATTATTTGCGCCTTAGGCGCTAGCGTCTATGGCATCGTTCTGCTCGCTATGGGATTTCGTCCACGGCAGCT
>JAUNVX010000294.1 GCA_030540615.1 Psychrobacter sp.
CTAATACGGCTTGCAACGCAAAGACATTGCTATGAATATCAGATATCGCCGCAAAGGTATAGGGTCGGCTTAAAGTATCGCTGGCAATGGTATTGCTAGTATTTAATTTTGAATGCGGCTTATCTATTAATGTCGTCATAAAAGTTGCAAAATCTATTGGTTTGAGCAAATATTAACTATAGCAGTATTTTAATAATATCGCTAAACAGCGGGTTACCTTACCAGCTTATCTTAAAAACGCCTTAACCACTTTAACTGTCGCCAAAGGGTCTTCCTCTTGCGGCACATGACCCAAGTGATTAAATACCACTAGCTGACTGCCTTTAATGTCTTGCTTAAAGCGGTAAGCATTGTCTAAGGGAATAAGCTCATCTTGCTTGCCCCATAATATAAGCGTCGGTGCCGATATGGTTTGAATACGACCAGCATCATTATCGCTATCAAACTCGCGCATGCGCCGCGTCAACGCCTGACGATTGCCAGCTCGAAGGGTCAAATCAAAGTAACGATTGACCAATGCTTGGGTGACTTTACTGTCATCAGCGTAGACGCTCTCAAGACTTTTTTTGATGATTGAACGTGGTAGGACATGCGTGGTAATCGAATCTAACAGCGGGTATTTAGCGAGGCGAAAGCCAATAGGAATGTGTTTGGGCGTGGCAGGATAACCAACGGCATCTATTAGTATAAGCTTGTCTACGCTGTCTGGATATTTAACAGCCATTGACCAAGCAATCTTGCCGCCGAGCGAGTTGCCGACCAGTGTCGCTTTGTCCACATAAAGCTTGTCTAAGACTTGCTTGACGAAATCAGTATAACGGTCACTGCTATAAAGAATAGAAGCATCATAAAATGGTCCTGTTAAGCCAAATCCTGGCAAGTCCAAGCGAATGACGCAGTACTGATCTGCTAGCTGCTCTGACCACCCATCCCAAGTCTGCAAGCTCGAGGAAGTACCGTGTAATAAGACAACGACTTTAGGCAATGGCTTGTCAGAGCGGGTCAAATCTTTGGTGGCAGTCTTCCCCATTCGGTAACGACATAGCGATGATTGAACCACATGCGTTTGAGTACCGCCGATATCTATAAACTCACTGTCAGGCAGTTGCCACTGCGTCAACTCATCAACACTGCGATCAGGTTGCCAATTAAAGCTTAATAACGCGGCAATGATAAGACTGAAGAGCAAGATAGCGACCCACAAAGTTTTCATTAGGCGTCGTGCCATAGCTATCAATTCCTTTTTATGATGGTGCCCTCTTTAGTCTTATACTATACCCATCACTCTAGCTTTATCACAACAAAATTTGGCTTAATCGCGTTTTATCTTATCAGGATGTGCCTCCTCCCATAGCACCTCAATAGGGTTGCGCACGCGCTCGTAATGGGTGATGAATATCACTGAGGCTATAATCATGGCTGAACCAATCCAAAGCTCCCCCGGTGGCACCCAACCAAACACCAAAAATCCCGCCAACACATTAAAGGGCAGTTTAAGATGATCAAAGGGCTGCACAAAAGAGGCGTCAGCCACCGAATAGGCTTTGGCCACTGACCACTGTGCAAAAGCGGTCAAGCACCCACTGGCAATCAGTAACGCCCAAGGCTGCCAACCCGTCGGAACAATAAGCTGGGGCACGCCAAACAGCAAATCAAAGGGCAACATTAATACCAATAGGTAAAAGACAATGGTGCTGGGTGAGTCTTGACTAACGGTGAACTTGGTCAAAAGCGAGGCACTGGCCCAAAACAGCGCCGCACCCAAAGGCAATAAAGTGGCCCAAACAAAGTCATCTGACCAAGGCTGCAGAATCAGCATGGCTCCTGCAAACCCCACTAGGGTAGCGAGCCAGCGGAGCGTACTGACCGACTCGCGTAGCAAGACCGCTGAGCCAATGGTAACAAATAGCGGCGAGGTCATCAGCAAGGCGATACCCTGCCAAATAGGAACAGGATAGGTCAGCGCCGCTGTCCATAACTGGATACCAATGACAGATAGTCCCACCCTCAGTACATGCAGCCAGCGAAAATCAGAGCGTGCGGCGGTACGTATAGCGCCACTGCCCATTAAAGGCACAAACAACAGCAAAGCGATACCATACTGATAGAGCACCGCTGACCCTGAGTTGACCTCAAATGTTATCCCAAGATACTGTAGCATGGTATTAATGACAGCGAAAGTAATCCCCGCTGCCACCATCCAAAAGGCCCCCTGCATAGGGTGATGTAAGGTCATAAAAGAAGAGCCCATAAAAGTTTAATGCGGTTTTAATGAATAAAGCCCTGTTAGACCACAAGGCCAATTTTATGATGGATAATGACTCAATAA
>JAUNVX010000295.1 GCA_030540615.1 Psychrobacter sp.
ATCTCTCGCCAGCGTACTTGGGGCGTTCCAATTACTTTCTTTACTCATAAAGACACCGGTGAGCTGCATCCTAATACATTGGAATTGATGGAAGTCGCCGCGCAAAAAATTGCCGAAGGTGGCGTTGAAGCCTGGTTTGATGCCAGCTGCGAGGATTTTTTAGGTGATGAAGCGGCAAGTTATGATAAAGCGACAGATACCTTAGACGTGTGGTTCGACTCAGGAACGACGCATTTTACCGTTCTTGAACAGCGCACCGAATTGACTAACCCTGCCGATTTGTACTTAGAAGGCTCAGACCAACATCGTGGCTGGTTTCAGACTTCACTATTGACCTCTGAGGCGATGTATAAGCGTCCTCCGTTTAAGCAAGTATTAACTCACGGCTTTGTGGTGGATGCCAATGGTCGCAAAATGAGTAAGTCGCTGGGTAACATCATCACCCCGCAAGACGAGATTAATAAAACGGGCGCGGATATGCTGCGCTTGTGGATTGCGTCAAGTGACTATCGTTATGAGATGAGCGCAGGCAAAACGGCATTTAAAGGCGCGGTTGATATGTATCGCCGTATTCGTAATACCTTGCGCTTTTTACTCGCCAACACCGATGACTTTAATCCTAAAACCGATAGCGTCGATATCAACGAATTGGTCAGCTTAGATAAATTTATCATGGAACGCGCGCAAACCGTTCAAGCGCAGATCATCAGTGCTTATGATGCCATGGACTTTCATCAAGTGACGCAATACGTGACCGCGTTTTGTTCACAAGATTTGGGCGGATTTTATCTTGATATCATCAAAGACCGTCAATACACCACTCAAACCGATGGCAAGCCGCGCCGTTCTGCACAAACTGCTATTTATCATATCGCTCAAGCGCTTATTCGTTGGATCACACCGATTTTAACCTTTACCGCGCAAGAAGCGTGGGAAGTGCTCAATAAAGGTACTACTGACGCTAAGAACAATGCCGAACCCTACATCTTTACTCAATTATGGTATGACTTCCCAGCGTTTGAATTAAGTGCTATCAGTAGCGATGATTGGCAGTATATTATGCGTGCTAAAGATATGGTGAATAAGCAAATCGAGACCGCTCGTGGCAATAAAATCATTAACGCCAACTTGTCGGCAGATGCCATTCTATATGCCGATGGGGCGATGTATGAGAGCTTAGCAAAACTTGGTGAAGAGCTACGTTTTGTATTAATTACTAGCAGTGCCGAGCTGCAACCGCTTAGTAATGCCCCTGTTAAAGAGGCTGATGCTGAACATATAGACAAATCAGCAAACAACGACGAGTCAGCAGATTTAACAGTCACGATTGAAGCAGCGGACGGCACCAAATGTGTTCGCTGTTGGCATATTCGTGAGGACATTGGCGTAGACGCCACCCATCCTGAGCTATGCGCACGCTGCGTCATCAACGTCAGCGGTGATGGCGAGGTGCGCCATTATGCATAAAGCGCCGCCTAACCCGCTCCCTGATACGCCTGAGCGCAATAGTGTTAATGAAGATAATGACAACAACTCAGGCTTTAACACTGTTAAATCAGACGATAAAGCTGCTGAGTCGTCTCATAAAACTAATAACCTTGACATCAATGATGAAGTCTTGAAACCAGCTCACTTGACGACAGGCAGCTCACTAACGCCTAAAGGTCGCTTGAATAAAACCCCAAAGCTCATTGCCAATGGTAACTATGCCGTCAGATGGTACAGTCTGTCACTACTCATCCTTATCATCGACCAATGGACAAAATGGCTGGCAGAAACCAAGCTGACCTTCCAAGAGCCTGTGCCTGTCATCGAGCCTATTTTAAATTGGACACTCGCTTATAACTATGGCGCTGCCTTTAGCTTTTTGGCCGATGCTGGTGGTTGGCAAAAGTGGTTTTTTGCCATTTTAGCATTGGTCATGTCAATATTTTTAATCGGTTATCTGATCAAGATACCGCGTCAAGCTAAGCTGTTATCCTTCGGTTTAGCAATGGTACTCGGCGGCGCAGTGGGCAATTTAATTGATCGTTTATTGCATGGACACGTGATTGATTTTATTCATGTACATTATGCAGACGCTTGGCATTATCCTATCTTTAATATTGCTGATATCGGTATTAGTATTGGCGTAGTGTTGATTGTCATCGATATGTTATTTTTGGAAAAAAAGCGCCATAGCTGATATAAGTTAAAATAAAAAATCCCATCATGGTGAGCTATGGTGGGATTTTTTATTTAATAATGACGTTAATTACAAAACTTCGATAATTACTAGAAACTATCAAATAGGCAGTAAATCTTCGTTTGTTAGCACCACCAACA
>JAUNVX010000296.1 GCA_030540615.1 Psychrobacter sp.
GACCCTATTGATGATATTGCGGCTTGTATTCTGCTCGACTCTTATTTTTCAGCCCATTAGTTTTCAGTACACTAGTTTTTGGTCCATTAACTATGCGTAGTTTGGCTCAAAAACTAACTTAAAAAGTGACTTTAAATAACCTTTTACTTATTCTTACCTAGCCACTGGCGACCTAATATGACTGAGCAATCGCTTCAAGGCAGCTCCTCGACTCAAATCAAATCAAACTCAAAAGGCGGCTTTCCACTAGCAGCTGTCGAGCGTATTCGCGGTGCCCAAATCCTGAATCGTTATGCTATTTATGCCATCTATGTGGCGATTGCCGCCTTTATTATCTTCGGCACTATCGCCAGCTTAAAAGCCTATCGTGACAGTGATATGCTCTATAGGCTATTTTACTACTTGCCGTATGTGCTCGTTGGCCTTACCGTGCCCATTACCCTTTACGACGCTTTTATTATTCTGCGCTATCAGCTCAATCAGCCATCGATGGTGGCGATTAGTATTGGCTTGGCCTTGATTATTACCGTGGTCAGTTTGCTGTTTTCATTATCGGGTTGGCTCTGGCTAGGTATCGCCGCTTGGATGGGTGCGGCGTTTTTGTTCAGTGCCAACTTTAAGCGTTTTTTTAAGTTTATGGATGAGCAAGCCTCGTCTGATACACCCGCCTCTTCTTCTACCCACTCGCCCAATAGTGCCAATTAAAACCATGACTGATAATACTTCTAAATCCTCTAACAACCTGCAATCTTCTATTGCTATTCAGCATCATCTTGATACCAAAGGCTTGATTTGCCCTGAGCCTGTGATGATGCTGCACAAAGTCATCCGACTAGCTGATGGTGGTGATATTATCGAAATCTTTGCCACTGACCCTGCCAGCACCCGGGACATTCCTAATTTTTGTCGTCATTTGGGTCATGATTTGCTGCTTAGCGAAACCCTTGATAAAGAGGCACAGCCGCTAACTCAAAACAGCGACGCTCAATTAGCAGCTGATGAGACGGATGAGCCTATAAGCTATGATGAAGTTTATCGGTATTTGGTGAAGAAGAAGTTATGTTAAAACCCCTTTTATGAAAGAGGACTTAATTCTTCTTGATAAACACAAGCAGTACTATGCAAAACGACTCCCTTTAAGAGGTAATGATTTTATTCTAGTTGAGCCTATCCCATGAGTCGAGACCGTGCTGTCCAGCCCCGCCAACCCAAGTCGCTTGCTGTCGATGACGAGCCAGTCTATCTGACTGAGTTCCGTCAGGCGATGCTTGCTCGTGGGCTATCGACTCGTACCCGAAATGCTTATGTCCGTGATTTGCGCCATTGCGAGACCACCAATAATCTAGCTTTGACCCAGTGGTCTGACAGCGATGTCATGCAGTGTCTGGCTAAGCTTGGCCGTGATGGCAAGACGCCGCGAACTATCGCACGTATGCTCTCAAGCCTGCGTCAATTTTATCTGTGGATGGTGGGCAATGAGCTGCGCGAGGACAATCCCTGCGAGCGTATCAAAACGCCAAAGATTGGCCGCTCTTTGCCTAAAGATTTGTCAGAAGCTGATGTGGATAATTTACTCGCTGCGCCCGATACCAGCACGTCTATGGGACTGCGTGATAAGGCAATGCTTGAGGTGCTCTATGCGTGTGGTCTTCGGGTGAGCGAGCTGATGAACCTATCGCTTGAACAGGTCAATTTGAATGCGGGCTGGCTACAAATCACTGGTAAAGGTAATAAGACACGCCTTGTTCCGCTTGGGGAATATGCCAATGAGGCATTGGAAGACTATCTGACTCACGCTCGTGGCGAGCTGGTAGCGCATCTAAAGTCGGGCAATTGCCAAGCGGTGTTTTTGACCACGCAAGGCGGCTATATGACGCGGCAAAACTTTTGGTACATGATTAAAAAGTACGCCAAAATTGCAGGTATTGATAAGGACTTGTCACCACATACTTTGCGTCATGCTTTTGCCACACATTTGCTTAACCATGGCGCGGATTTACGCAGCGTTCAATTATTGCTAGGTCATAGCGACTTATCGACCACGCAGATTTATACCCATGTGGCGACAGCAAGGCTTCAGCAGCTGCATTCGGCGCATCATCCGAGGGGTTGAGAATTTCTTACCTTAGTAGATAACTTGCTTATAGGTTATGACTATTAACAACACAAAACAAAGTAAAGTGATGGGCAGTACTATATTGACTTCATTTTGCCAATTTTTGATTTGCTGGTCAGTGATACGAACGCCCTTATAATCTAAATATGGCTGCTGCTTAGGTATGGGCGGATGGTATAGCATATTGTTTC
>JAUNVX010000041.1 GCA_030540615.1 Psychrobacter sp.
CAATTGCGCGTTATAATCAATTATTGATTGATAAAAACTAAGGGTCTATCTTGATAGGTCTCAATTGACGGTTTATTAGCTGGTTAACATGACTTTTGATTAACCTTACTGGTAATAGGGATTGTGTTGCTAAAATTAAATTTGGACGATACAATACCGACGTAAACAATTATCATAGCCTCAACATTTAAGGATTATTTTATGAATAAATCAGAATTAATTGACAACATCGCTGAAAAAAGCGGTTTAAACAAAACCCAAGCCGGCGATGCCCTAAATGCTTTTATTGAAAGCGTTGGTGAAGCACTAGAAAGCAATGACAGCATCTCATTGGTTGGTTTTGGTACTTTCAGCGTAAAAGACCGTAAAGCTCGTACTGGCCGTAACCCTAAAACTGGCGCTCCGCTTGAAATCGCAGCCAGCAAAGTACCAAGCTTTAAAGCCGGCAAAAACCTAAAAGATCGTTTAAACTAGAGGTTTCTTAATTTGGTGAGCCTATCATTCTAGCCACTAATTTTAAGCTTAAACTAAATACTGATATCTAGTAAAAAGCACCTGATATAATTAGGTGCTTTTTTTTGTCAACGGGTTATGAACCACTGGTAGCCAATGGCGCTCTATAATGGGTAAAGAGCGATGCAAGGTTAAAGGAGCTAGCTTCACACATGGATTAAAGATTAATCAGTGATGAGCGAAATCTTTGAGTCTTGAGGGGATTTGACGTATTATAGAGCGTTAAAATCTTGCTCACTCAGTGTCCCCCTTATATATGATAATAAATCTACTATTTGGTCCTGATTGTGGCCCCTAACTGCGGCAAGTGCGACTTCATATTGCCCCATCATTGAAATAAGGTCAAAGCAGAATTACTATGGATAAATTGCGCGATTTTTTGAAAAGTTGGCCAGGACGCGTTTTATTAATGCTGTGTTTGGCGCCTCTAGCCCTACTAGGCATTGAGGGCTACCTCCATGGCAATGTCGATCCTAATCAGTTGGCGCAAGTAGGTGATACGAGTGTCAGTATCGATGAGTATCAAAATGCTGTAAATGCCCGTCGTTCTGAGATTTTGGACCAACTACCAGACCCTAGCTTGCTCAATGAAGATGTGTTGTATGAGCAGGTATTAAAAGGCTTGGTTGATCGTAAGCTGTTAGAGCAGCAAGCAGGACAGCTTGGCATGACAGTCTCTGATGACACTATTAATCGGTTGCTGCGTCAAGAAGAGATTTTTCAAGATGAGTCAGGCCAGTTCTCTAATGACAAGTTTGCGACGTTTTTGCGTCAACGTAATATGACCAAAGACCAGCTCTTTGCTCAGTTTCGCAATCAGCTTAGTCTTGATCAGCTCAACAGCAGTATAGTGGCCACAGCTATTTATCCGATGCAAGCTATTAATAAACTTATCGATTTGCAGTTAGAGAGTCGCCATGTGTGGTTGCACCGCTTTAATTGGCAGGATTATGCCAGTCAAGTAAGCGTTACACCTGAGCAGGTCAAGGCTTATTATGACAGCCATAAAGCTGATCTTAAGAGTGAAGCCATGGTGGATTTAGCTTATGTTCAGCTTACTCCTCAAAGCGTTGCCGTACCAGCAATCACCCAAGAAGATATCAACCAGCAATATGCTGCCTATAAGCAAAGTATCGCTGGTAATGATCAGCGTGAGCTGGCGCAAATTTTATTGACGGGCGCTGATGCTCAGCAGAAAGCGCAAAAGATTAAGTCTCAGCTTGATCAGGGTGCTAAGTTTGCTGATTTGGCCAAACAGTACTCAGAAGACCCTACGGGCAAACAAGGCGGCGCGATTGGACGTTTTAATTCTAGTGTCTTTGGGCAAGATGCAGCGGCGGTAGAAAAAGCGCTTGCGGGCCTAAAAGTCGGGCAAAGTAGTGCCCCGGTTAAGACCAGCTTTGGGTATCAAATCTTTACAGTACTCAAAGATGAAGGGCCAGCTATTGCTAGTATTGATGAGATGCGTGAGGAGTTAAGCGCTAAAGCATTGGCCTATAAGCGTGAAGCCGCTTACGCCGATAAAGTGACTGCTGTTAATGATTTGGCCGCTGATGGATTTAGTCTACAAGATATCGCTCAGCAGGAGGGTCTTCAGATTAAAACCCTCAAAAACTATACCAAAGAGAATAATACCTCAGTACTAGCGCAGCCTGCCGTCATTAAACATGCCTTTGATGAATTTACTATCCATGATCAAGCGGTAACAACAGGCATCGAGGTAGCAGGTGGCAAAGTCTGGGTTCAGCCTAGCAACTATCGACCTATCCAAACGTTAAGTCTGGCTCAAGCGACGCCTACTATTCAGAAGCTATTACAACAGCAAGAAGCCACTAAATTGGCGCTAAAAGAAGCCAAAGCGTTAGCAGGTAGTGTGAAGAGCCCTAATGATTTGATGGCGAAATCTACTTTATTTAGCGCTTTAGGTCAGGTCAATCGTCAATCACCTCAGCTCAGTGAGAAAGAGCGTAGTGCGGCTTTTAGTACGGATGCGCCTAAAAATGGTATCGTTGCCGTGGTGACTGAAACAAATCAAGGGGCCACTGTCTTGGTGGCTGATCAGATTGTGACTCAAAATGAATCTCAGTTGTCTGAGCTACAAAAGGCGCAAACTGCTGGCATCGTTCGCGATAACTTGGGTCAAGACCAGTTGCAAGATTATCTGCAATATTTACGCGTTATCCACGAAGTCAAAGTCAATGATGAGCATCTAAAATCAGTTAGAGGTCATTAAGGCGACAGCGCCCTCTTAAGTGCTATCACTCTATCGACATACTTAAACGAAAAAAGACCGCCTTAACGATAAGGCGGTCTTTTTGATGGGCCAAGCTATACAGGGCTAAGACTTAGTGTCTAAAATGGCGCATGCCAGTGAATACCATAGCGATACCATGCTCATCAGCCGCTGCAATAGTCTCCTCATCACGCATAGAGCCGCCGGGCTGAATGATTGCGCTGATACCCACTTCAGCAGCGTTATCGATACCATCTCTAAATGGGAAGAAAGCATCAGAAGCCATGACGGCCCCTTGCGTTGATAGGTTGGCATGCTCAGCTTTAATAGCGGCAATACGAGCAGAATTCACTCGGCTCATTTGGCCAGCACCAATCCCGATGGTCCGCTGGTCTTGGCCATAAACGATAGCATTTGATTTGACATACTGCGCTACTGTCCAAGTAAATAGTAGGTCCTCAATTTGAGCGGGGGTTGGAGCGACTTTAGTGACCACGGTGAGCTGATTTTTAGTTATATGACCCAAGTCCTGCTCCTGAACCAAGAGGCCACCATTAACACGTTTGAAGTCCCACTGTGCTTGTCGCTCGGTAGGGGTGGGCAGAGCGCCGCAAGTAAGGACACGCACGTTTTTCTTTTTGCCAGTAATGTCCAATACCCCCTCATCGATGCTAGGAGCAATGATGACTTCGACGAATTGATTGTCAACGATAGCTTGAGCAGTCGCCTTGGTTAATGGCGTATTGAAGGCAATGATGCCCCCAAATGAAGATTCAGGATCGGTGCTAAAAGCCGTTTGATAAGCTTTAACTTGATCAGCATTAATCGCCACACCGCAAGGATTGGCATGCTTGACAATCACGCAGGCTGGGGCTTCAAAAGATTTGACGCATTCAAGCGCAGCGTCTGTATCTGCGATATTGTTAAAGGATAAGGCCTTGCCTTGAAGCTGCTTAGCAGTGGCGATTGAAGCCTGAGGCGTGACTAAATGATCGTTTTGCACATAAAAGGCTGCTTGCTGGTGCGGGTTTTCACCATAGCGTAAATCTTGTGACTTGGTCAGCTGTAAGTTTAGCGTTCGGGCAAATGGTTCGGGCTGTTGGTCATCACTAAGACGTTGGCCCAAAAAGCCAGCAATCATTCCATCATACTGCGCAGTATGCTCAAAAGCCTTAACTGCAAGATCATAACGCAGTGAGCTTGGGAGCTGACCTTGCTCTTTGAGCGCTGCTAAGACTCGGTCATAATCACGGCTGTCAGTGACGATGCCCACATGGGCATGATTTTTGGCGGCCGATCGCACCATCGTAGGCCCTCCAATATCGATATTTTCGATAGCTTCGGCCATGGTTACGTCAGGATTGGCGATGGTTTGGGCAAAGGGATAGAGATTGACCACTACCAAATCAATGCGCTCAATACCATGAGCCTGCATAATCTCATCATCGATACCACGTCGACCCAAAATGCCACCATGGATTTTTGGGTGTAAAGTTTTGACCCTACCATCCATCATCTCAGCAAAATGGGTATAGTCAGAGACTTCTGTAACGTCAATATTATACTCTTTTAACAGGCGATAAGTCCCGCCAGTAGACAACAGCTTAAATCCTGCTTCGATTAAGCCTTGAGCAAAATCCGTTATTCCAGATTTGTCAGAGACGGATAATAGGGCATAAGGCGTATAGGACATAATAATTCCCAATCAGTAAAAAAAGAGATATGGTAACGGATTTGGCCGTCAAATAAAAATATTAAAAAGGGGAGAGCCAAACTAATTGATGACGGCTTAATTAACCAACGATTTGACTAGAAGGCTATTTAATTAATACCTACTTCATTAAATGGTAGATTTTTAGCTTTTTGCGAAGGGTGCCTCGGTTTAGCCCCAATATTTGCGCACACTTGGACTGATTGCCATCTACAAATTCGAGCACTACTGTCAATAATGGTTTTTCAATCTGACTTAAAATAAGCTCATATAAATCTGAGGTATCTTCGCCCTCAAGTGCTGATAGATATTGGCGAACCGCCATTTCCACATGAACGCTAAGTGGCATAGGGGTCTCAGCAACTACCGCTCGCTGATTTGCCACAGGCAGGGGTTGGTATGGAGAAGTCTCGCAAGCGAATGACTTAGCATTAACCTGATAATCCACATTAAATAGATGAGTGGGGATAAAGTTCGGTGAGGAGAGGTAAGAATCAGTATTTTGACGGTCAGTATGGACAGGCGCAACATGACCAACAGGGTAATGGGTGTCGCTCTTAATATAGCTGCCAGAGTTACTATGGGTGGAGCCACCTAAGCGCTCAGTTCTAGATAAAATAGTAGGGCAAAGCGCGTTTAAGTTAGGATTAATCATCATAAAAGTATGGGGTCAGGTGAGTAAATGTCGAGGGGAGACAACCATGACCAATATATCGGATTTTTTAGCCAATATAAAAGGCTTTAATGAGACGCTAATACATTTTAATAGGTTTTTAACACGCCCTAATAAAAGGGAGGCTAATAAAAAGTATTAACATCAATACGTTGAATATTACTGTCTGCTATGGGTACAGTGAACATAATGAGCTTGGATTGATTGCCAATTAGAAGCCGTTGAGGGGGCGTTAGATACTGCGCAGGAGAGGCGGCAAACTCTCCTATTAAGCCAGTAGAGCCATATACACTCACCTTGACATTAGGAAACAGCTGCTCATCGCTACTATTATTAACTAAGGCGGCCATAATGTCACTATGTGAAGTACCTGCCTCAACTTGGCTGGAGCGATGCTTCAAATGAGCCACGCTGATTTGCTGAAGATCAGCGCCTGGTAAAGCACACTTGGCCACGTGGCAAATCGATTGAAGCTTTGCGGCATGATTGGGGTTCTTCATCAGCTCATCGACATTAAAGATAATATACTGGGCGGCTAATAATAATGCCAATAGCAGACAGCCTAAGCCCCAAACCACATTTGATAGAGGAGATTTGCCACTATGGCGTGCTGATTGTGACTGAGTGGTTTGTAATCGCGCGTTCATTTTGGCCAATACTTCTTCGCGCGAGACCGTAGTAGGCGCTACGCTCTCTACCCCGAAGTCTGCTAGTAACTTACTAAGATCTTCACTGTTGTCATTGGTTTCACTACGACTTAAATTAGGGTCCTTACCAGGGCCTTCTTCATCAAGGAGCTTGTTTAGCCAATCATCTTGAGCGTCAGTGTTGTCCGCATGGACAGAGCTTTCATTATTGACCTCTTTATCAAATCGATGCGCGGCAGCGGGGGTAGAGAGTTGAGTGGTCATGCTGGAGTTATTTAACCAATTATCAAGCTCTTCATCAATGGACCCTAGGTCATCATCCTCGTCTAAAGGCATGTTATCATGGATTAAGTCATCAGCCGCCACGGACTGGCTGGCTACTGAACCACTGGCTTTAGGGTTTACTGGATGACTTTTAGATACAGCAGGCTTGACGGTACTGAGCTCAGTAGATTCCCGGTTAGTCATAACGTCGTCAGTCACTAAATGGTCATTAACCAAAAAAATATGCTGACAATTTTTGCAGCGAGCTTTGGCAGATACATTATTAAGGGCTTTGGGCGGCAAAACGAACTGAGTGCCACAATCAGGGCATTGGGTTTTTGAAGACAACGATTCAGATTGAGACGTCATGATAATATGTTCCCTTAAAATAAACAGCTCAGCTCGCTGCTAGTCCATTCATTGTTATAATAATGTTGATGCTCATTAACCCCTTATCGTAGCAGAAGTTAACAAATGTTGCTAGCTTATCATAAGGCCTTTACCGCCTTTCCAGACAAGCGTTGCCAATGTCTGTCCTCTTGAGTATCAAAGGCATATTGCTCCTCCAATGCAAAATAGTCTTGATAAGCTTGCTTGACGTCATCTGTCTGGCCTTCTATCAATCCCGCTAGAACGATAGGACCATTAGGCTTGATTAAAGTAGCAAAATAGGGGGCCAATTCCATCAGAGGCTTGGCGAGAATATTGGCCACGATAATATCAACTGGCAAGACATCATTTTGAGCAATGAAATCATTAAACTGCTGTGGTAAAAAAGCCAATAGCTGATTACTAACGCCATTTCGCTCAGCATTTTGAGTGGTAGCCAAAATAGCTTGGGGGTCAATATCAACAGAGTATACTTGCTTAGCGCCTAATAAAAGCGCTGCTATACCCAATATCCCTGACCCGCAGCCGTAGTCGATGACTACTTTATCCGCTAAAGGCTGCTCAGTTAGCCAATCAATACATAAGCGGGTTGTGGCATGATAACCGGTGCCAAAAGCTAGGCCAGGGTCCATGATAATATTGACCGCATTAGGGTCGGGCGGCGTCAGCCAATTGGGAACAATCCATAAGTTATTAGCGCAGGGGATAGGATGATAATGGCTCATCCATTCGCGCTCCCAGTCTTTATCCTCAAGCGAGCTCAACCAAACTCGGCTAGCCTGAACCTGAACGGCAATATCATGACCTAAAGCTTCAAAGTCTAAGCTTTGAGGCGTCATATCCGAGTCTGAATCATCATCAGATATTGGGGACAGCTGAAATATAGCCGTCAGAACCACCTCATCCCAAAGTGGAGACTCACCAGGAAGCGGCTCAAATAAAGGTTGGTCACCAGCATCCTCTAAAACAATAGAAACTGCGCCCACTTCCATAAATAACGCTTCTGCTAGCTCAACTTGTGATTTTTCACATTGGATATGAATCTGTTGCCAAGCCATTTTGGCTCCTTAAAAGTAATCAGCAAGTAAAAAATTAGGTAAAAAAGATTTTATAGAACGCAAATAATAAGTGCTTTACAAAAAGAGCCCCTCAATAGAGACATTAGCTATAAGGATTATATAAGTATTAGCTCTCTATAAACTGGCACTAAGTTACAAAATACACAAAGCCTGACTTTTTATAATCGCCTGAGTGCTTGAGAGGCTTCGTTAACGACCTTGGCATTATTTTGCATTTGCCCAGATTGTAATATTAGCTGCCATAACGCGCGCTTACGTGAGGTATCTTGTGCCACCACCAAGCCACGCCGAGCCATAGCTTCTGCCTTGCGAGGTTGGCCCTTTTTGATTGCTACTTGTCCCAAATAAAAGTAAACGGCTGAGGATCGAGGTGCTAGTCTTTGCGCTCTGGTAAAGCTGCTTTCTGCTTCGGTGAGCTTGCCTGCCTTTAGAGCATTAATGCCTTGTTGCATCAGATTGCGAAAAGCAGGGAGGTTGTCCCCATCACTAACCGGGGCAGGCTTGGTCTCAAAGTTTGGTTGGCTATTTTGCCGTGCTCGTTCAAGCAAAGCCTCACGCGCTGATTTAGCGGGCTCATTAGCCGGATTAGGGGTGGTAATGATAATAGAAGGAACAGTTGGGGAGTTATTGCTGGATTTAACAGGAGCAGAAACCGACGGATTGCGATTAGGTGTGGTGGATATGACATTGGGCGAAGGGTTGGTCAACGGTTCGTCAATCGTTAAAGGATTGCGATGAGCGTTAGTGGCCTGAGACGTCGAAGGGTTATCAGCTGGTAAATTATAAACCGGCACTGGCTGCCTGAGGGTTGGCTGAGTGTCAAATGCAGAAGGTCTGGTAGCCGCTGGGCTTTCTTCTATCACTAAGCCCGCCATCGGACTCTCTGAAGCTGGCTTTTCAAAAGAGGGCACCGACTCTGATATAGCGTCATGGTTAGTACTAGAACTAGCAGGGTTAGAAATAGTGGAGCTATCACTCGTCACTTGATTAGTTGACTGGCTAGCCGCAGGCGGCATCGTTTCGCAAGCGCTCAACCCTAGTAGACAAAGGCCCACGATGGCGGCTTTGCCTATATTTGAATGAGAGGTTTTAAAGAGTTGAGCCATATAATCTGTTGTCTCAAATCTCTGATGCTTTAGAGAGTTACTACTATAAATCGTTTTAAGGCAATCATTAGATGTTAACTTAGATTGTGGCGACTTAAAGAACATGCTTTTACCTCAATATATGACTAGCGCTATACAATACTGTCAATAAAAAATAATCAAAATATCAATAAAAATGGTCAAAATAGCCGCAGTTAAAACCACTCCACTGCTTTTTCATACCAAGTATCCGCAACGGGCTGTGATGGCTCGCTTGTTTCTGAATCAGGTTGAGACTCCACTGGGGACTCAGCATCTGGAGACTCAATAGGGTTGCCATCTTGATCAGTCACACGGCTATTGGGGATAGAGAGACCTTCACGGCGACGCTGACGCATCTGATCGCGCTGAGCATCAAACCACTGCGATTGCTGTTGGGCACGTTCCTGCTCATAAACCTGAATCGCACATGGGCTAGCCTCTTCAGGTAAATATTTGGACATGGCAGGCAAATAAAGAGCATTAGGACAGCGCTCATTAGAGAGCTTGCCAGAGTTGTTTTCGAGCCAAAGCCATTCGACCCCTTCAGGTTCAGGCATCATGACAGGGGTAAGTTTAAGGCGCTTCATATAGTCTATCCAAACCGGTAACGCCCCACTACCCCCACTTAAGCCGATAGGTTTGTTGTCATCTCGGCCCACCCAAACCACGCTAACATAATTCCCACTATAGCCTGCAAACCAAGCGTCGCGATAATCGTTGGTGGTGCCTGTCTTGCCCGCTAAATTAAGGTCTTCTCCCAAGGACTGGGCTCGTTTAGCGGTGCCAGATTTGACGACTTGTTGTAAGGCATAATTGGTTAAAAAGTTAGCTTCAGGTGGAATACTACGTTCTGTATTAAGCCCTGTTCGTTGAAGTATCCTGCCTTTGCTGTCAGCTACAGACCGAATACTATGAATAGGCGTTTTAAACCCGCCTGTCGCAAAAACTTGATAAACCCCTAACATTTGCATAGGGCTAAGGTTAACAGACCCCAATAACACTGACGGATACGCAGGAATCTTATCTTTAACCCCCATTCGGCGCAACTGTTCAATAAAAGTCCCTACGCCAAATTCAGTTCCTAGTCTGACTGCTGCTTGGTTATAAGACTGAGATAAAGCGGTGGCCAATGGCACATATCCATGATCTCGGCCATCGTAGTTTCGTGGCGTCCACTTAGTGCCATCGGTCAAATTAATGGTGATAGGAGAGTCATCAACGGAGCTGGCAAGATTATAACGGCCACTTTCAAGCGCTGTTAAATAAATCACAGGCTTAAGAAGAGAGCCAACTTGACGTTTGGCATCAACCGCACGGTTAAAACCAGTAAATTCACTGCCACTACCCACGACTGCTACCAACTCGCCTGTCTCTGGGTTGGCACTGACCAAAGCGCCTTGCAGATTTTTGGCTTTTGCACCGCTTTTGCGTAGTTCAGCGAGTTTGTTTTCAACCGACTTATCAGCCGCCATCTGTGCTATAGGGTCGAGCGTACTGACGATTTTTAGACCCTCGTTTTTAAGGTCTTCGGCGTGATAGACTTCGTTAAGTTCACGTTTGACGATATCCAAAAAGTCAGGAAAGCGGCTCTTACCTACGCTTGGCTTATCAATGACTTTAAGAGGTTTGGCGATAGCAGCTTGGTAATCCTCTTCTGTCAATTTGCCCATGACTTTCATATTGTTGAGTACCACATCTCGCCGGGCTAAGGCATTGTCTGGATAGCGTCTTGGATTATAGACACTAGGACCTTTGGCAAGCCCTACTAGGAAGGCTTGCTGATCAACACGCAGCTCGCTTAAGGGCTTGTTAAAATAAAACTGTGAAGCCAAGCCAAAGCCATTAATAGAGCGTTTGCCGTTTTGACCCAAATAAATCTCGTTTAGATAAGCTTGAAGAATTTCATCTTTACTGTAGTGAAGCTCAAGCAGTACCGCCATAATCGCTTCATTGACTTTACGTTTAAGTGTCCGATCTGAATTTAGATAAAAGTTTTTGATAAGCTGCTGGGTAATGGTTGAGCCACCCTGCATCGACTTCCCAGAAAAATTATTCACGATAGCGCGAGCAATACCGCGAATAGACACGCCTTTGTGCTCATAAAAACCACGATCTTCAGTTGAGATTAGCGCGTCAATAAGGGGCTGAGGCACGTCCGTTAATGGGGTAACAATCCTATCTTCATTATTATCAGGGTAAATACCGCCTATACCCACAGGCTCAAGCCGGATTATGCCAGCGGCGTTAGGGACTGTACTCTGCACATTGGTTATTTTATTGCCATTAATAGTCAGCTTAATGACTTGTTCTTTGTCAGTATCAGTTGCACTATAGCTAAAGCCGCGGGTATGAATAAAATAAGTGTCTCTCTTTTTGCTATACGTACCGGTTCTGTCATAACTGCTATTGGTCTGATAATTGAGCAAATCAAGCCAAGTATCTATCGTGCTTTCATCAACACTCGCCCCTTGATACAACTCAAGCGGTTTTGAATAGACTTTAGCAGGGATATCCCAACGCTTACCCTCAAATTTATTGGTGATGGTACGATCAAGTTTAAGGACATATAAAGTGGCTAGCAGTAAGGCGACGATAATAATGATGAGCACTACGACGCCTAACACCAGACCTTGTTGAGATCTCGGCAGGGTAGTGGTCATAGAACGCGGGCGTAAAGATAGAGAACGTTTACTTTGCACAGTGCAGATACCAATCAAAAAAAACTGCTTCATAATGACTTAAATCTATAAAATTTTCAATCCATCATTATGGAACGCTGATGAATCCGCTCGCGAGCTGGCCCCTAATGTTATAATGATGCGCCCCTGATTTTCTTTATTCGTTTCATCCTCTATCCTTTTTATGCTTATCATAGGTAATGCCCGTGCAAGATAAATCATCTGCTACTTTGACTGCTAATCCTCTTATAGAAGATACCCTCACTCATGGGTTGGTATTGCCGCCTAAAGGGTATTGCTTTCATTGTGGCGATCTAGTGCCAAGCCCCCCTTTTTATAGCGAGGTGCTAGGAGAGCAGCGTGAGATGTGTTGCCTAGGTTGTCAGTTAGCCTCACAAAGTATCGTAGAGGCAGGGCTTGAGCAGTATTACCTTGATCGCTCTGAGATTAACCGGACGGCTAGCTTGCCAGCAGAGCTGACGCGGTTGCAGGCGTATGATCATGACGATATCAAATCACAATTTGTCTATCATGATGAGGGACAGTCAGTCGCTGAGCTATCCGTTAATAACTTACGCTGTGCAGCCTGTACTTGGTTGATTGAATCTAGACTAAATGAGCTTGAAGGGGTAAGCGGCTGTCAAGTTAACCTTACTAATCAAAGAATGCGGGTCATTTGGGATGAGACTCAGCTGCCCATCAGTGAGATACTCGCCACCATCAATCAAATTGGGTACGAAGCCAAACCCTATCGCCAAGACTCCCACGAGGCCATGCTGGCACGGCATAATAAGACGATGCTACTTCGACTCGGCATTGCAGCATTAGGAGCGATGCAGTCCATGATGTTTGCGGTGGCCATATATTTTGGTGAGTATGGTGAGATGCTGCTGTCGCAGCGTGATTTTTTGCGCTGGGTATCGTTGTTTGTCAGCATTCCGGTGTTCTTTTATGCGGGTATTCCCTTTTTTACCTCGGCTTGGTCGGCTATCAAAATACGTCAAGTCAATATGGATGTGCCCGTTAGTATTGCCTTAATCGTGACGTTTTTTGCTAGTCTTTACGCGACCTTAACCGGCTATGGGCATACCTATTATGACTCAGTCAGTATGTTTATTTTCTTTTTGCTGGCAGGACGATATATCGAGCATAATGCTCGGCTAAAAGCAGCGGCAATGGCCAATGACTTAATCGTTTTGGAGCCGGTACTGGTGCAAAGGGTAGCTCATGATGAGCAAGCCGCTGAGCAAGTATTGACCGTCTTGGCCTCCAATACTCAGTGGAAAGCGAACAGCCCTGAGCCATTACCAAATAGCCCTGAGCCGTTATCTAACAGCACTGAGCCAACTTCTAACTTAGCCGCTTTAAACCCCTCTGCCATTGACGCTTCTAATCAAGCCATGATGGTGGTCAATGAGCTGCCTGCTCCTATCAAACAAGTGACCTCAAGTGTCGCCATCAAGCTTTATCAATCGCTATTTGATAGTGCGAGTGGTGCTGATGGCGACAATCGTCAGCATATAGGTCGGGCAAAGCGTAAGATAACTGACGAAATAACTGATAAGACGGCTGATGAGATGATTACCGCCCAAAGCTTACGCGTGGGTGATATTGTCATGATTGCAGCGGGCAGTGAAATCATCAGTGATGGGATATTGCTTAGCCCAAATGCCACGGTATCGCAAAGCCTTCTCACGGGAGAAGGGGATTTAATCGTCAAGCAACAAGGCGACTATATCGTGGGCGGCTCTCAAAATGACAGCCAACCTTTTTATATGCTAGTGACGGCGCTGGCCAAAGACAGTCAAATCGGCCTGATTGATAGGCTAATGAACCGCGCCATGAGTGAAAAGCCTAAGATAGCTCAAAAAGCAGATGAATTGGCGCGTTGGTTTGTGGCTCGGATTCTTGTACTGTCAGTACTGGTGTTCATCGGGTGGTACATTGTTGACCCAAGTCAGGCGATTTGGGCAACGGTAGCAGTGTTGGTGGCGACCTGTCCCTGTGCGCTCTCTTTAGCCACGCCTATTGCGCTGACAGTGGCGACCAATCGACTGGCCAGCTATGGTTTTTTGACCACTCGCGGTCACACGTTACAGACTTTGGCTGAGATTACCCATGTCGCTTTTGATAAAACGGGAACACTAACTTATGGTCAGCCCAACTTACTGCAGATTGAGAAGGTTGGCGTAGATTTCAGTGGCGCTACTGACCACAATCACTCTGCTGATGTCCCTTTGGAAATCGCCACTGATTTTGCTGATATCTCTAGTTTTGAAAGCGACATTGCCGTCAACTCATTAACGGCTGCTGCCCAATTGGCGAGCTATAGTGCTGATGAGCTACTGGCTATCGCAGCCGCTTTAGAAGTAGGAAGTCGTCATCCGGTTGCCCATGCGCTATTGACAGCCGCTTACCAAATGCACCTGCCGGTGACCCAAGAGCGGATAAGCTATCCGGCGGGCGGTGTTCAAGCGGTGGTGACCCTGTATTCGGCAAACTCTTTGGAGTCAACTGGTTCATCCATTGAGTCAGACAATTTAGAAGAGGCGCACCGACTGGTCTTTAGAATCGGCCATTATGAGTTTGCGACAGGCAAGGAAGCAGAAGATGGGGCAGAGCAAACAATTCCGTCTTCTATTGAGCCTTTAAATTCGCTTCAAGGCAAGAAAGGACCTGACTTGATAGCGCACCGGGCGAGTTCAGCAGTGGTATTGTCGGTCCAAGTATCAGATAAGGCGTCAAGCCTTAACGAGAGTCAGTGGCAGCCATTGGCTTACTTTTACTTTAATGACAGTGTTCGCCAAGATGCCAAGGCTTTGATTGACCAGTTGACTGATAAGCAGCTCATCCCTGTGATGCTAACAGGCGACCCTAGCCCGCAAGCCTTGGTATTGGCAGAGCAGTTGGGAATCGAGCAAGCCTACAATGGCTTGTCCCCTGAAGATAAAGTCCACCATATCCAAAAGCTTCAAGCCCAAGGCGCTCGAGTGCTGATGGTGGGAGATGGTATCAATGATGCGCCTGTACTGGCCGCCGCTGACGTGTCCTCTTCTATCGCAGGGGCCGCTGACTTAGCTCAGGTCTCAAGCGACAGCATTATCTTAAATGGTCAAATCGGAGCGATTGCCGATGCTAAACGAATCGCGGATAAGACCAACCGAATCATCAAACAAAACTTTAATTGGGCCTTGATTTATAATGGTCTGGTATTAATCCCTGCTATCTTAGGTTATGTGCCACCTTGGCTTGCGGCCATTGGTATGTCGCTGAGCTCCTTGCTGGTGGTGTTAAATGCACTGCGTCTTAAGCTCGCTTAATAAATAGGCATTAGTGCAAATAAATAGCTATTAGCCCAATATAATAGGGTGCGATAGCTTGTGCTTTGCCGAGGGACGAGGCGCGGACATAGCCTTGCAATTGAGGCTACCGCTGCACAGCATATTTCTTCCTCTTATAGAGTCCACAGTATCAAGGCCAGTCTTTTTATCTTTTAAGTCCTTTATCTTTTAAACCCTAGCGAGCTGACTTGGCTAAAGCCATAAAAAAACCGCCTCAATCACTGAGACGGTTTTGATGGTCAATCTAGATAACGGCTGATTAGTCTTGAAGGTAGCTAAGCAGACGCATGAACTCAATGTACATCCAAACCAAAGTGGCTAAAAGGCCGATGCTAAATAGCCACTCATAGTCCTCTGAGATACCCATGGCAACGCCGCGGTCGATGTTGTCAAAGTCTAGTAGCAAGCTAAAAGAGGCAATCACCACAACAAATAAGCTAAAGCCGATAGAGATAAGGCCACCATTAAATAGGTAAGGTAGGGTAGAGCCAAAGGCGAGCGACAATACCCACTGCACCACATAAACGAGCATGATAGCGATGATGGCTGAGGTGAGAATAGAGCGGAACTTTTCAGTGACTTTGATAACCCCTGAGCGGTATAAGCCCAGCATAACCGCTGCGGTCACAAAGGTAGCACAAAGCGCGGTAACAGGGACACTAGGATAGTAATTGCTAACCACCAGCGAAATCCCGCCCAATAATAACCCTTCAAGTAAGGCATAGGGCACGGCCAAAGTTTTGGCCATTTGGGGTTTGAACGTAATAAAAATCGCTAGACCTAGCGCCGCAAACATGCTGACGATGGCGGTCATATAAACAAAATTAAGGCTAAGACCAGCCATATTGGCATAAAAAAAGAAAAGTAAGGCAGAAACGGCACTTAGACCTAATAGCATACTGGTCTTGCGAATCACGCCTTTAACCGTCATCGGGTTGGCACCGATCTCAAGTTCGGCTCGGCTGACAATTGGATTTGCCATAATAATAGCGTCCTCAGTAAATTAAATCGTTAATATTAAAAAGATAAAGTAGAGCAATATAATTAATAAGCCATCTAATCATCAAAAATCAGCGCGCAAATAGTTTTTTGACCACTATTACGACTGCTTAGACATTGCTCTTACTGTAGCAAATTGCGAAATATTGTCAACTGAGTTTGCGTAATGTCAATCTAGGCATAACCATAAGGCTCCTGCAATGTTAAACAAAATCTGCTAGTCTAATCGCTCAAATGTCGCTATGATTGACCCGCACTTTTTGGTAACCCCGAGCCTTTGTATGGAAAACTCAGCGCAGTCAGCAAGACTACCGCACTTGAATACCTCAGAGCTATTTAACGAGATTAAAAACCCGGCCTTTCGGCGTATCGGCCTGATGGGTCGAGCCGGTAAACGCACGGTGACCACGACTTTGGTTCAGATAGGCCAAACCATCCACGAGATGGGCATGTCGCTGATTATGGATGTCGAGACTGCCAATCTGCCCACTTTGGATTTAACTGAATTGTCACAAGTTCAGATTGTCAAGCGCAGTCTGATAGGGGAGATTTGCGACTTGGTCATCGTGGTGGGAGGGGATGGCTCCATCTTGCATGCTGCTGAAGCTTTGGCAGGCTACCGCGTTCCGGTCTTAGGGGTCAATCGAGGCCGATTGGGGTTCTTAGCAGATGTCAACCCTGATGAGGTTGCCTTCAAGCTCAGAGAAGTATTGTTGGGTGACTATCAACTTGACCACCGGTTTTTGTTGACCATGGAGATTCGAGAGGACGGCAAAGTGCTCTTTGAGGACATGGCGCTCAATGATGTGGTACTGCACGCTGGCAAGTCAGTGCATATGATTGACTTTCAGATGAAAATAGATGGTCAGGATGTTTACCGGCAGCATAGTGATGGCCTAATCGCTGCAACGCCAACCGGCTCGACCGCTTATGCCCTCTCAGGCGGTGGCCCCATCATTCACCCTAGTATGGACGCCATTTGCTTGGTGCCCATGCACCCGCATACACTCTCTAGTCGCCCCATTGTGGTCAGTGGCACCAGTGAAATCGTCATCCAAATCCATAAGGACAATCGCACGCAGCCGATGGTGAGTGCCGATGGTAAAGCCAGCATTGCGCTAGAGCAAAATCATCGCCTGCATATCCGAAAACACCCTGATAAGCTAACTTTATTACATCCACCTGGCTTTGACTTTTATGAGGCTTGCCGCACCAAACTGCATTGGAATGTCCATGCTGAAGAGTTTAGTTTGGATGAAGACGAGGATTAGGCAGTTTTATTCATTATACCTATAGGAATATCCCATGGACAAACAAACGATTTTGGCCAGTTTAACCCCAGAGATTGTAGATAGATTTCGCACGGCCATTGAGATTGGTAAATGGCCTGATGGTCGAGCGCTCTCTGATGAGCAGCGTCAAACTTGCCTGCAAGCAGTCATGGTGTGGGAGCATGAGCACTTGC
>JAUNVX010000297.1 GCA_030540615.1 Psychrobacter sp.
GATAACACCAGCACCGATAATACCTAAACGCTTAGGCACTTCTGTAAAATCTAGTGCACCTGTAGAATCGACAATACGGTCATCATCTGTTTTGGCGACTGGAATATCGATTGGCACTGAACCTGCTGCCAAAATAACATTTTTAGCCGTAATAGTGGCTTCGCTTTCATCAGCAAGGGCAGTAAACTTAACTTTCTTATCAGCACCTTTACCGTCAATTAATGTACCCCAGCCTTGAAGCCACTCTACGCCATTACCCTTTAGTAACGCGGCAACACCACCCGTTAATTGCTTAACGATAGCTTCTTTACGGCCAATCATTTGCTCAATATCAATAGCGACTTCACCGGTGCTAATACCGTGTTCGCCAAGGTCATGTTTGGTCGCTTCATAACGATGAGATGTATCAAGTAATGCTTTTGACGGAATACAACCTACGTTTAAGCAAGTACCGCCAAGTGCAGGCTCACCTTTATAAGTACGCTTTTCGATACAAGCGACGCTCATACCCAGCTGGGCGGCACGAATAGCAGCTTCATAACCACCAGGACCGCCACCGATGACGACTAAATCATAACTGTCTTTCATAATACGTTCCTATTTTATTTTTAGGTACCCTATAAACCAATTTTATCTCGTTAATAAACCATCGCTTATCTGTTCGATAATCAATACGATATCTAAATGTTAGATAATAGATGCGTTTGAAAAAGACAATAAAGATGGCTGCTGGTATTCTTAGCTTATTGCTCATAAGATAGAACTGAAAAAGCTAAAAGGCATTAAAAGATAATCTATACAAAGCTAAAAAGCTTGTATCAGTCATCACTGATACAAGCCCAAAAACTTAAAGGTCTAAAAGTAACATAGTTGGATCTTCAACCAATTCTTTAATCGTTACTAAGAATTGTACCGCTTCTTTACCATCAATCATACGGTGGTCATAAGACAAGGCAAGATACATCATTGGTAAGATTTTAACTTCACCATTAACCGCCATTGGGCGATCATTGATAGCAAGCATTCCTAAAATAGCGGTTTGGGGTGGGTTTAAGATAGGCGTTGACATAAGTGAACCAAATACGCCACCGTTTGAAATCGTAAACGTACCGCCAGTCATATCATCTAGCCCAAGTTTACCTTCTTGTGCTTTGCCACCGAACTCACGGATTTTAGCTTCAACATCCGCCATGCTCATCTGATCGGTATCGCGCAATACTGGCACGACAAGACCACGATTAGACGATACTGCAACACCGATGTCATAATAACCATGATAAACGATATCATCACCGTCTAATGATGCGTTCACTGCTGGGAAACGTTTTAGTGCCTCAGTAGCTGCTTTTACGAACAACGACATAAAGCCCAAACGCGTACCATGACGCTTTTCGAACTGATCTTTATACTTGCTACGCATATCCATCAACGGTTTCATGTTGACTTCATTGAACGTCGTTAGCATCGCTGTTTCTTGAGAAGCGGCTAGCAAACGATTTGCAACAGTCTTACGTAAGCGTGTCATTGGAACACGACTTTCACTACGTTCACCAACAGATTCAGCAACAGGTTTACCACTATCTGTTTTGATGCTGCTATCTGCTTTGATTGTTGGGCTTGCCATATCAGCTTTAGTCACACGACCACCACGACCGCTGCCTTCAACGTCTTTAGGATCAACGCCAGATTCCTTAGCAGCTTTACGTACTGCTGGGCTTTGGTCTTTATGATCTTTTTCATCAATATGAGGAGCAGGTGGACGTCCAGGTAGATCGCCATAACCTTCTTGCTTTGGTGCTTCTGTAGGTGCAGAACTGTCTTCTTTATCAGTTGCTGGAGCATCAGCGCTACTTGTAGCACCCGCTTCAAATTCAGCAATCAACTCATCAGACAATACGGTATCGTCAACTTGCTTAATGATTTTAGTGACAACACCATTGTCTGGAGCCACTACTTCTAATACAACTTTATCAGTTTCGATTTCAGCTAATAGATCATCACGATTAACCTGTTGACCTTCAGTGACATGCCATTCAACGATTGTACCGTCGGCAACCGATTCTGGAAAAACGGGGGCTTTAATCTCAGCCATCGATATACTCCTTAGATATAGATATTACTATTTATTATTAAATCGTGATGAGCAACCAGTAGCCATTATCCATAATGATTCTATAAGTTAATATGGATAAATAATCTAATAAAAACTGGCTACCACCTCCTGATTGGAAAAATATTATTTAACGTTTTAAAATTATTGATGGAATAGTGTTTGGTGTAATGAGTT
>JAUNVX010000042.1 GCA_030540615.1 Psychrobacter sp.
AGAATTACTCAAACAGGAATTGCTCAAACAAGCAGCTTTATGGTTAACCAGCCGCTCAAAACCCATGTTGTCAATATTTTAATCTGAAAGCAGTATCAATAGCTCGACTGATTAACTTGAGTGGTTAAAGCGTTATCGTAAGCAAGATTCTAAGCCCAGTTAAGTCAATTTAGACGCCTAACAATCAAATTTAGCCAAAGTCATCATTTCTGTCACGTTATTAATACCACATCCCTCACTTGACAATGCTTTAATAGCGATAGGCTCGATTATTGCGCTGTCCTTAGCTTGAATCAGCCCATATTGGTTTTGCCAAATAAACTTTTTGCTAAGTAAAATTGACACTACTCATTGATTTGCAATCGATTAGAGCGCAGTGGTCCCGACCCTTTTTATTCTTCTAATTTTACTTTGACGCTAAGGAGGCAATCATGGCGATTGGCCTATTTATTTTAGCAATATTAATTCAGCTGGCCGTGGTCTTAGCGATATTTTTGCTAGGATTGTCCCGAGTGACCGGCAGCGTGGTAGCAATTGTAGCGGTTATTGTCACCGCCTTTATCAGCCCCTGGTCTCTATTTTTAGGCGTGCCCATTGCCCTTTTGTGCCTAGTATTATTGATTGAGCCATTACGCCAGTCTCTCATCACCAAACCCGTCTATAAGACTTTAGGCGGCGCGATGCCAAGCATGAGTGATACTGAGCGAGAGGCTTTAGACGCGGGAACCAGCTGGTGGGAAAAAGAGCTGTTTATGGGAGCGCCCAATTGGGATACCTTTGCCAGCTACCCTTATCCTACCTTATCTGCAGAAGAGCAATCGTTTATCGACAACGAAGTCGAAACCCTTTGCGGCATGCTCGATGAGTGGCAAATCCATCATAAAGACAAAGACTTGCCTCCTGAAGCTTGGCAGTTCATCAAAGACAATGGCTTTTTGGGGTTAATCATTCCCAAGTCTTATGGCGGCCGCGAGTTTACCTCCTACGCCCAAAGCCGAGTGATGAGCAAAATTGCCTCGCGTAGTCTTACGGCTGCAGTGAGCTGCATGGTACCCAACTCCTTAGGCCCTGGTGAGCTATTAATGCACTATGGGACAGAGGCGCAAAAAGACCGCTGGCTCCCTGGACTTGCCGCAGGAACGGAAGTGCCTTGTTTCGGTCTAACGGGCCCTGAAGCAGGCTCTGACGCTGGCGCCATTCCTGATACAGGTGTGGTCTGCTATGGCGAGCACGAAGGTGAGCATGTCCTTGGTCTCAGAATGAATTTCTCTAAGCGCTGGATTACCCTTGCCCCTATTGCAACGGTTATCGGCCTAGCCTTTAAGATGTACGATTCTGAGGGATTATTAGGCGATAAAGACAAGAGCGACTACGGGATTACTTGTGCCCTAATCCCTGCCAATCATGAAGGCGTGGTCACTGGCAATCGTCACAACCCTGGTGGCTCGCCCTTTATGAATGGTACGGTTGATGGTAAAGATGTGTTCATTCCGCTTGACTTCATCATTGGCGGCGTTGAAAACGCAGGCCGTGGTTGGCGCATGCTGATGGAGTGCTTGGGTGTGGGCCGTGGTATCTCCTTGCCTGCCCTATCCACTTCAGCTGGCGAGATGAGCTATCTGACTGTGGGCGCTTTTGCCAAGATTCGTGAGCAGTTCAAGATTTCAGTAGGTAAGTTTGAAGGCGTCCAAGACGCCACCAGTCGCATCGCTAGCAACACCTATATGTTAGAGGCGTTTCGCCATTTGGTTACCTGCGGTCTTAATCAAGGTGGCACTCCCTCAGTGATGACAGCCATGGCCAAATACTATGCGACTGAAACCATGCGCCATGTGGTCAACGATGGCATGGATGTGGTCGGTGGCCGCGCCATTCAGCTAGGGCCTCGCAACTTTTTGGCACTGCCTTATCAGGCCATTCCCGTATCGATTACGGTAGAGGGTGCCAATATATTAACGCGCTCTTTGATGATATTTGGTCAAGGGGCGATGCGTTGTCATCCTTACCTGTTTGATGAGCTACAACTGCTGCAAAGCGATGATAAAGAAGCGGCTGTTAAAAGCTTTGATGATATGTTCTTTAAGCATCTTGGCTATACGTTTAATCGCGGTGCTAAAGCCTTTGTAGCCGGTTATATTGGCGGTTCAAGCCATGCCCCAAACTTTGCCGATAGCTTTACACGGCCTTATTACAAGCACATCAACCGCTTGAGTGCTGACTTTGCTTTGACCGCTGATATGGCGCTGGGCTTATTAGCAGGCGATCTTAAACGTAAAGAGATGCTCTCAGGCCGTCTAGCCGATATCCACGGTCACCTGTTTATTGCTACGGCCATCTTGCAGTTTTATGAGCATGGTAGCAAGTCAGAATCTGAAAGATTGCATGCCAAAATGGCCTTGCAAAACGCTTTATTCACCATTCAAGAGGCCTTTTTGTCTTTCTTTGCCAACTTTCCGAATAAGATGGCAGCAGGACTGGTCAAGTTTGTCACTTTCCCGACCGGTCGTATCTTTACCCCGCCAAGCGATGAGCTCAAACGTCAATTGGGTGATGTCATTATGCAAGATGGTAAAGACAACCCCTTTCGTGAGTTTCTTAAGTCGATGGTCTATTACTCCGTCGAGCCTGACGACGTAACGGGTCGCCTTGAGCACACGTATCAGACTTTGCTCGCTCATGAACCTTTATGGCAAAAATTCAAAAAGGCGGAGCATAAAGGCACCTTTGAGGGCTTAACCTTTGAGGATCATGTTGTCAATGCCACTCAAAATGGCGATATTAGTGAGAGTGAAGCTGAATCACTGATTGAATACAATGCCATGCGCTTTGACTCCTTACTCACTGATGTCTTTGACATGGACATGATTGAGGCCAAAGAGCGCTATAACCCGCACTCATTGGCCAATGCTGCCGACAACTTGACCAACTATGCCGCTGTCAGACATGAGACTCAAGAGCAGGTAGTCAAAGATCAGACTACTCAAGATCAGGCCGCTCAAGACCATGCCATTCAAGAAAGGACAGGGGATGAAAATGCCGCGCATGGCTATGAGCAAGATGGCGATATCAAAATGGCCGATGAGCAGCACTCATTGACCGAAAAAGTCGATCAAGCTGACTTTAATAAAGCCCATCCTGATGCCGAATCTTTGGATACTCGTCAACGCGATGCCGCCAGTAATCTAAGCGCTCGCATGCAAGCCAACCATAGCTCGCTTAAGCAGCATGAGACCAGTCAAGTCAATGAGGGTAAAATAATTATTGAGCCTTTGAAGACTGAGACATGGCATGACGGTTTGCGCCGCGAGCCTAAGGCAGCCCAAGTAGAAGCTGATAAGTCGCTGACTAAAACTGACCAAGCTCATAATTCAACTAGCGAGAGTATTAACAGCGCTGATACTAGTCACTCTGAGTCAAATACTGACCCTAAACAGTAGCTGATATTGATGACACCCTATGGATGTGAGGATTAGGATAATTAGTTTTTGATTAAAAGGCGAAGTCTGATAGCTTAAGAAAATTATTTATTGGTTTATTCTCGCTAAAATCGCCTAATACTCAATATTTTATTGCAAGGTAGTGTAGATTAAAGTAGTCTACGCTACCTTTTTTTATGATAAATAGTAGTTGCAGTCATTATAAATTTTCTTTTATATTGTCAAAAGCACCAAGATTACTAGATTTTTAATACTAGGTTAGCAGTTCAAAATACAGACTTTAAGACAGTTGAATTTGGTCAATCATTATTGGTTAACGTTATTTATTAACGATTATTTAACGGTTTTCGGTTATCCAAAAGGATTCGGATATCTAACTTAAAAGGGCACATATTATGTGGAAGAACATGGGATTGACTGGCAAGATAATGATTGCCATGACCTTAGGTATGCTACTAGGGCTGTTTTTTAACTACTCTGGTCTCAATGGTGCGGGTGGTTTTGTTAATACCTACCTGACCAACGGTTTATTTGAAATCATTGGTAAGCTGTTTGTCAACTCGCTGAAGATGCTGGTGGTGCCTTTGGTGCTTATCTCGCTTATTTGCGGGGTTTGCGGAATTGGTGATATTCGTTTGCTAGGTCGTATCGGTACCAAGACTTTCTTTATCTATATGATGACCACTGCCATTGCTATCGCCACCGCCATTGGCTTAGGGTCATTATTTGGTATTGGCAAAGGTATGAATATCCCCATGAAGGCGGATTTTGAAGCCAAGGCCCCGCCTCCCTTAATTGATGTCTTTTCAAATATCATTCCCTCAAACCCTATCAGCGCCATGGCCAATGGCGATATGCTATCGATTATTTTCTTTGCTATCTTAGTGGGTATTAGTATCTTAATGGTGGGCAAACCTGCCAAGGGCTTGGTGCAGAGCTTGGAGCTGATCAATGAAGTCATCTTAAAGATGGTGACTATCATCATGAATCTCGCGCCTTATGGGGTCTTTGTCTTATTGGCCAAAGCCATGGCCGATTTGGGTCTTGATTTAATTTGGTCATTGCTTGGTTATGTGGCGGTGCTGGTCGGCTCATTATTCTTCCATTTCTTTGTCACTATGATGATTATCTTAAAGGTCATGTCTGGGCTCTCTATTAAGACCTTTTTGACTAAAATGCGTGAAGTTCAAATTTTTGCCTTTAGTACCTCAAGCTCTAATGCCACTATCCCTGTGACGCTGCGTACGGTCACCAAGCGGATGGGGGTAAACAACTCCGTCGCATCCTTTACCATCCCCTTTGGTGCCACCATCAACATGGACGGTACGGCTATTATGCAAGGGACGGCCACTATCTTCATTGCCAATATCTATGGCATTGACTTAGGACCTATGCAATATCTGACTGTTATCCTGATGTCAGTATTGGCCTCAGTGGGTACTGCTGGTGTCCCAGGTGTCGGTCTTATCATGCTATCCATGGTATTCGCACAAGTCGGTTTACCGGTCGAAGGCATCGCTCTTATTTTAGGGGTTGACCGTATCCTAGATATGCTTCGCACCGCTGTAAACGTAGGCGGAGATGTGGCAGTGACTGCTATTGTCGCCAAGTCTGAGGGTAAGATGGACTTAGCGATTTATAATGATCCAGAAGCTGGCACCAAAGAAGTGTTCGATGGTCATATCAATCCTGAAGATGAGCGTGAACTGTCAAATGTATTTGAAGATGGCTTGATGGGCAGTGAGTACGATGACATTAATAAGCACTAATGGCCTACCGCTAGGCTTTATTAGTCCTGAAGCTATCTTATAAAGCTATTGCTTTGAACCTATAGAGGCAAAGCTCCATCAACTCTCTTAGCCTCAGTTTTACGCTTGAGCCCCGGAATTCGGGGCTTTTTCATTGCTTGCAAAAATTTACTATTAAAGCTGCCAAAATAGTTGCACCTGCTGTAACTTATCTTTTATATTCTATGCCTAATAGCTTTTAGTATTTATACTTATACTACTGCATCACCTCTCAAGCTTTATTCAAAGCTCCCCCTAACCCTTTATTATTTGTGACGCTTTTTACCACATAATGGCTACCGCCCTTAACTCATCGGTAAGCCAAAGCATTATCTTAGGGTATGATTTCTCAAAAGGATTCACTTATGGAAGTAACCTTAAATGGCTATTACACGCTTATACTAGCGACCCTTGTACTTTTATTGGGCCGATTTTTGGTAAAAAAAGTCAGCTTTTTGGAGAACTTTAATATTCCTGAGCCTGTTGCAGGTGGCTTAGTGGCCGCTATCGTGGTTTATTTACTTAATTTAGTTTGGGGCTTTAGCTTTGACTTTCATCAAGGCCTTCAGACCGCCTGTATGTTGATGTTTTTTGCCTCAATTGGACTGAGCGCTGATTTTGGACGATTAAAAGCTGGTGGCACGCCATTGTTAGTATTCACCATCGTGGTGTCCCTTTTCATTGTCTTACAAGATGTGGTTGGGGTCGCGATGGCCAGTGCGCTTGGTCTTGACCCCTTATTAGGCTTAGTCACTGGCTCAATCGCTTTAACAGGTGGTCATGGCACTGCAGGGGCGTGGGGCACCGTATTAGAACAAGAATATGGCGTTGTAGGTGCCACGACTTTAGGTATTGCTGTAGCCACCTATGGTCTGGTCGCAGGCGGGCTGATTGGTGGGCCAGTAGCGCGCCGATTAATCAGTAATCTTGGGCTGCAGCCCACCCCCGTCAATCCCAATCCAAGTCAGGTCGAAAAGCTCGCGGCCGAGCAGTCCCTCTACAGTACCAAACATAGCGAAAAAGAAGTCAGTGCCAATAAGGAGATGTTTGAAAAGCCAGATAATATCCGCTTAATTACGGCGTCTTCTACTATTGAGTCCTTAGCGCTATTTGCAGCCGCTCTAGCCTTTGCTGATATTATGACACTCGTAGCAAAAGGCACTTGGTTTGAGCTACCTACTTTCGTTTGGGCGCTAGCAGGAGGGGTAATTATCCGTAATGTGTTGACCTTGGTATTCAACTTTGAGATGTTTGATCGCGCCATTGATGTAATAGGTAATGCCTCGTTGAGTCTGTTTTTAGCGATGGCTTTATTGTCTTTAAAATTATGGCAATTAACTGATTTGGCAGGACCCGTCTTAATTATACTATTGGTTCAGACTGTGGTGATGATTGGCTACGTCTACTTTGTTACCTTTAGGATTATGGGCAAAGACTATGATTCGGCTGTATTGTCAGCAGGTCATTGCGGCTTTGGTATGGGGGCGACTCCTACTGCTATTGCCAATATGCAGGCAGTCACTGACCGCTACTTACCCTCGCCTAAGGCCTTTTTAATTGTCCCAATGGTAGGCGCTTTCTTTGTCGATATCGTCAACGCGACCGTATTGCAAATATTTACCAAACTGCCGTTTATGTAGTCAACCCTTGGCGATAATGGCAGAAGGTGAGGTTCGCCTGCCATTATCAGCCATCAAAAAACGTCTTAACTCTAAGCGCTAAACTTAAGCTCAAAACTGTAGATTGGGGCGTTGTTATAACCGTAAACAAAATCATGAATGATTAATGGGTTAAGAGACGCGCTACCCTAACCAAGCACATATTTGGTCACCATCGCCAAACAGACCAGTACAATCACTGGTCGAATAATTTTGCTACCGCCCTTAACCACCATATGTGAGCCTGCATACGCCCCAATAGTTTGTCCGACCATCATCGCCAGTCCTACTTTCCACAGCACATTACCGCCCAAAATAAAGAAGATGAGCGAAGCCACGTTGGTCGATAGGTTTAGCACCTTAGCGGTGCCTGTCGCGGTGATAATTTCGCGGCCTCGCAGCGCCACGTTGCCAAGGGCAAAGAACATCCCCGTGCCCGGCCCAACATAGCCATCATAAAAGCCAATGAGCGGTGCTACCACTCTTTGCCAAGTGGTCTCTTTAATTCGCGGCGCTGACTCGACCTCACCCAAGCTTGGCGCAAATAAGGTGTAGATACCGATGGCCGCTATCAAGAATGGCAGGAGGGTCTCGAGCATATCAGGCGGCGACATCTGCACTGCTATTGTGCCAAAGACTGAACCAATAAAAGCGCCTAAAATGGCGAACTTAATTTTAGAGGGTTGAACCACCCCTTTTTTAATCATAGTGATAGAGGCCGCCAAAGCGCCTGAGGCTGCTTGAAGCTTATTGGTGCCTAAGGTCAATACAGGTGGAATATTGGCAAGTAACATCGCCGGAATGGTGAGCAAACCGCCGCCACCAGCGATAGCATCGATAAAGCCTGCAATGCCCGCCACAGCGACTAGCATTAATATGGTTTCAAGGGTCAGTTGTATGTCCATAACGCTCACTATAGTGTCAGCCCCATAAAGGGCTGCTGATTTGATTTGCACAAATTTGAGTTTGGGCACTAAGGTTTTTAGCCCCTCGATACGATACGCTTAAAGCTATAATAAATAAAGCCCAGTTGGGGATATGTTAGTTTTTTAGCCTGCGCTTTTGCTTATTACCAGCGGCAGTGCTGCCATTGAACTTTTATAATAAATTCGTCAAAAAGGCGATGTTTTAATCAAAAATAGTGGCAATCCACGCTCTGTCTTGACTCTTAATTCGCTAATTGTGTGAGATAACGTTTTTTCATGTAAAATAAACCCAATAAATTTAATATTTACTTTAAAACATTTATCATTTCTTTTTAGAACATAGAAAAATCACCTTAATAACCCATGGCAATATATCACCACTTCGCCATGATATTGACGGCTGATGAACTGAGGACAGTATGGCAATAGGCAGGATAAAAGCGTTTTTTCATTTAGAAGCAGCAGGGGGCATCGTATTAGCGATTGCGGCTATCCTTGCCATGATTATCGCCAATACGCCCCTTCATCATTGGTATGAAGCCTTTATTCATGCGCCCGTAGAGCTACGCATCGGTAGTCTTGAGATTGCCAAAGATGCCCATCACTGGATTAATGACGGCCTAATGGCAGTGTTCTTCTTTTTGGTGGGCCTGGAGCTAAAGCGCGAAGTACTGGTCGGTGAGCTCTCTGACTTTAGCCAAATTGTCTTGCCTGCTGCCGCTGCGGTTGGCGGTATGTTAATGCCTGCCTTGGTTTATCTTGCCTTTAACTATCATGAGCCTGATTTTATCAAAGGGTGGGCCATTCCAGCGGCCACTGATATCGCTTTTGCTCTTGGCATTTTAAGCTTGCTTGGCAACCGTGTTCCCAATTCTCTAAAGATATTTTTGGTATCGATTGCTATCTTTGATGACATTGGTGCGATATTGATTATCGCCCTGTTTTATACCAGTGATTTATCCTTAGGCTCATTGGCCGTCGCTGGGGCTTGCTTGCCGGTGCTGTATTTGCTCAATCGCCGCAATATCACCTCTATCACCCCTTATTTGCTCGTGGGACTGGTCATGTGGGTAGCTGTGCTCAAATCTGGCATTCATGCGACGCTTGCCGGTGTGGTACTGGCGCTATTTATTCCTTTACTGGATAAGACAGACCCTGAGCATTCACCGCTTGAGGAGCTTGAAGAGGACCTTCATAATACGGTGGCCTTTGGCGTATTGCCTATCTTTGCCTTTGCCAATGCTGGTATCTCGTTAAAAGGGGCGGGCTTAGCAGAGCTGTTTCACTCCGTGCCATTAGGTATCGCTGCGGGGTTATTCATTGGCAAACAAATCGGTGTTATGCTGACTTGTTGGGCTCTAATTAAGTTAGGCGCTTGCAAAATGCCCACGGGTATGGACTTTAAGCAAATCTATGGCGCGGCGCTACTTTGCGGTGTGGGCTTTACCATGAGTTTATTCATTGGCGGCCTAGCCTTTGGAGGCGCTAGTCCATTATTCGATGAGCGCCTAGGCATTATCATGGGCTCTATTGTTTCTGGTATCGCCGGTTATCTGATGCTCAAGGCGACCTTAAAAGAAGGTAGTGATGGCACTTCAGTCGATTTGACCCAATCTCTTCCTAAGACAAACTAATGAATAAAAAGGCGGCTTAATTAGTAGAAGAACGCTGTAATAGTTGACTTTAATGGCTAAAGAGAGAGTCACCTTAATGAATACAATAGCGGTTATTAAGTAGCAAATAGCAAATAGCAAATAGGCCGATTTAATAATAAGCTATAGAGTGGAATCGTGAGTTAACTGGCCTATGTCAACTCAAATTAGATGACCTATAATAAAAAAGGATTTGATATGAGACTATCACCACGTTTGGGCACTACCCTAATCTTGTTAGGCGCTATTGTGACGAGCGCTGGGTGCGCCACCTTAACCAAAGAGCAATGCACCATAGGCAATTGGCAAGCCATCGGCTATACCGATGGGGTCGCAGGATATTATGCAGATAGACTTGCCTCTCACGCCAAAGCCTGTGCCAAAACTGGCGTCTCCCCTGACTATCAAGCTTGGGAGCGGGGTCGCCAACAAGGCCTCAAGCAGTACTGCACCCCAACCAATGCTTATGAGCTAGGTCGCCGCGGTCAGCAGTTAAACGGCGTCTGTCCTGCTAACATGGCCAATCAATTGCAGCAGCTTAATGCTCAAGGCCGCGAATACTATACTTTAAACAATCAATTACTTGAAGAGCAGCGTCAGTTAGAAAAATACCAAGACGAGTTCAAAAGGCTGCGCGAAGGTGAGCTATTAGACTTTAAGAGCGAAAAAGAAGCTCGGAGTAGACTACTGTCTCTACCTGATAAGATTCGCTCTAGTAGGCAGCGAATCGCTAATGCTGAAGAGCGCTTAAGACGACTCGACCAACTGCCCCATTAGCTACAATATCCAAAGAGCCCTTAAGCTACGCTGGTTTCATTAAATCTAGCGACTGCTGAGCGACTGATTAAATAAGACCAGCCGTCTTATGGCCTGGAGACTTTGGCTCGCAAACGCATGACCAACCAGATAATGCCTAAGAGCACTAGCACCGAGACAATCGCGGCTATAACGGGCAAGAATATAGAGAGCGCTGATAACCCAATAGCTGTACCGGTCTCTCCCACTGACAACACTGGATTGGCAAGTCCGCCTGTCGTCCCTGTCGAGATAGCACGGCCTGTAGCGGCTGTGCCTTTAATAGTAGCCGCTGCTCCGCCCCCTGCGATAATCGCTAGTGCCCAAGTCATCTCAGGAGATAAATCCGCCACAGAGGCCGCCATAACCATCGTCCCAGCGATGCCTGCTAATGGCACCGCTATAGTATCAAGTAGATTGTCTACCAATGGCACCAGATAGCTAATAGACTCTACGATGCTAGCGACAGCTAATACAATAAGAGCGGGGGTAGAAGCCACCCAAGCAAAGCTGTCATTGAGGGGCAATATCCCATAATAAGCGGCCAAGCTTAATGCAAATAATGGCACAAAAACACGAAAGCCTGCGCTTGCGGCAAGCCCAATACCCAAAAATATACTGAGCAAAGTGGTGGTCATGGGGTATTCCTCATAAGTTAAATTCTAGAATCAAAAGTCTCAAGTCACATTTTCGTTTTTATCATCTTAAGTACTGATATTTTTGCTATTATTATTTAAGCAGTATTTGAGTATTCTAAGTCCGCCTACATAAGTTTTTGTCTGCCATGATTCGTATTAGAGCTCCTTTAGCTAACCCTGCTCGCAAAACACTGTCGACAGATTATCTCCGTCATGGCCGAACCACCGCTATTGACGACCATGACGACTTGCAAGTGCTCAAGCGCATTCGCCGGTTTCTGCTGCCGCGCGATTTTCAAATCGAAGCTACCCTGCTTAAAGAGATGGTCGATGGCTATGACATTGGTGACCCCATCGCCGATAATCTAGTGGCTAACGACGTTCGTTTTGCCAAACCCTTACAGCAGACTATTGCTAGCGGTCATATCCCGATAGAGCTTCGAGATAACGCTGACTTTGAGCAGCTGGTGAGTCAATTTAGCGCCCATCCTAGCTGGTATGACCCGAAACTGGCCGAGATTGGTGCCATCGCCTATCGCCGCTACCCTTTAATGCTAATTTGGCTGCTGCGTAACGTCGCGCTGATGGCAGGATATAGTATCCCCGCCTTATCCTTGCCACTGGTACAGACGGGCGCGTTGACCCATGAAGCCCTGCCTCGATTGATGCGTACTTATGCTTATATCCTAGCCGTTTCTGAGTATCCTGCCATCAATAATGCAGACAGCGTGCTCACGATTGGCTCTGAAGGTTGGCGGCAATCTATTAGAGTTCGGCAAATCCATACCATGGTACGACAAGGCTTGCTCAAAGGTCAATTTAAAGCGCAAAAGCTGGCTATGATAGGCGACGATTATGCTGATAATCCAGCCAAAGATAGGGGCAGAATAGACACTCATCAACATCCTGATGGCAGCTGGAACAGTGACTATTGGGGAATCCCTATTAACCAGACTGATATGGTCGCCACCCACTTGCAGTTCTCCTTACTCATTATGCGAGGCTTGAGGCTATTAGGGGCACGTATTAGTGAAGAGGAAGCGCAAGGCATACTCCATCTTTGGAACATGGCCAGTTATTGGATGGGGGTAGATTTGCAGCGACTGCCCAAGGATGAAACTGCCTGCTGGTCATGGTTATATAGCTATCTGTCGATTCAGCAGCTCGACTTTGAGATGGGCAAACCGCTAGCGCGCGCCCTGCATGATTTGCCCAGTCAGATTATGGGAGAGGACAACCGCCGTGGTCAGTTCGTTGAGCTGGTCAATGCTAGCGTCACTCGAACTTTGGTGGGTGATGACATTGGTGATGGTCTAGATTTGCCCAAATCTAAGTTGCGCTTTGGGGTACTTAGTACCGTCCCTATCCTATTTGGCCTCGATACCGCTCGTCAATATAGTGACACCGCAGCGGATAAGTTAGAGGCCTTTCGAGCCCGCCGGCAAGACAATATGAACTGGTGGCTCAAACAGCATGACGACTACTACCGTGTGGATGGCAGCCTATAACGTTAGCCTTATAGAGTCTTGATTACGCCAGTCAATATAGCTTTATCAAGAAGTATTCAGTAGCAGTTAACCGTCAAGTAGCTTAATAATAGCATTGAGTTGAGTCATCCTAGGCTTGGGCGCGATAATACCATTCAATTTGCCGATCAAATCCAATCTCTAGTAAGCTTGCGATAATACGGCCCGTTAGTCCCCAGACGGTCTCTCCCTCCACTTGCCAACAGGGTGTCAGTAAGGTCATGACCTCGCCTTTGACCTTGTAATCAATCGCATACTCTTGAACAGGCTGCTGAATCAAAGACTCAAAGTCGGCCCAGAATATCCGTGATATTTCACCAAGCTCTGGCACTAAAGTAAGACTGGGAGGTATCAAAGCCACAATAGGCCGCACGCTCATGCCACTTTTGGAGGTTTGGGTAGGCAGTTGACCGATGATATGGACTTGACTGGTAGGCAGTGCCGTCTCTTCACAAGCTTCACGCAGCGCTGTTACCACATTATTGCCATCAATAGGCTCATATTTACCGCCAGCAAATGACACCTCTCCTGCATGCGCATTGAGATGACCAGCGCGCCGTGTTAACAGCAGTCTAGGACGAGCTTCATTAGTGATGGCGACCAATACCGAAGCATCCGCTAGGGGGGTCTGATATAGAGCTTGCAATAAATCTTGGCAATAGCGACTCTGGTGAGCCGATACTTCATCGAGGCTTAGCGCTTGCAGAGACAACTGGCTAGGTAATAAAGAAGCCTGTAAGCGTCTGGTTAACTGAGCAAGATTAGGTTGGTTTATTTGTGAGGCCGTCATCACTGCCAACTCATCAAAAATCGCCGAGTGCCGTTGCTGCGCCATATCAGTCTCCTTGACTGTCTTTAACTTTTTTGAAAAGCGGCTAAAAAGCTATTATTAAAAGGCTATCATGGTTAAAAGGCGAAGCTATCATAGGACTGATTAAAGCCGCTATGATACAAGCTGTCGTCATAACTTATAAGGCCATACTTAGCCTAGCCTATTGAGTGATAGCTTGCACAGTCTTTGTGTGACTCAGTATTGCAGCCTAATCTATATCCTGTTCATTTTATTAAAGAATCAAAGCTGAACCTCTGTCCTATTAATCTAGACTTTATATTTTATCTAGAGCACTGCTGTTATAAAGTATTGCCCGCAGTATGATGCGTCTTTACATGTTAAAGAATCCTCTTTATTTTAAACTTTTTATTTTGGAACTGTTGCTATGTCGTATTGTCTAAAATGTGGTCATTTGGCCGAACATAAAGTCCCTGAAGGCGACCATAATGTTCGTTTGGTCTGCCCAAGTTGCGGCTATATTCATTATGAAAACCCCAAGGTTATTTGCGGGGCTCTAGTGGTCCATGAAGACAAAGTACTGTTATGTCGCCGTGCTATTGAGCCGCGTTATGGATTTTGGACTTTACCGGCAGGTTTTTTGGAAATCGGTGAGACCGTTGCTGAAGGAGCAGCACGTGAGACCATTGAAGAAGCCGCGGCCACTGCCATCGACCCGCATCTATACTGCATCTTTGACATCCCTGATATTGGGCAGATTTATATGCTCTATCTCACCACCTTACAAGATGGCAAATTTGACGTAGGTCCCGAGAGTCTAGAATGTGCCCTGTTTAGCGAGGATGAGATACCTTGGGATGAGATAGCTTTTGAAGCAGTGCGCCGGACCCTAACCCATTATTTTAGAGACCGCATACCCTTTGATGACCCAAACCAAAGTCATAATCAGTTTCCGCTGCATCAAGAGTACATCAGTAAAGATAGGGGCATTAAGCGTTATTAAGTACTTTAATACTTAACCTGATTCATCTCATTTTCTAAATTTAGGACAATGGTGGGTAACACAAAATACCCAAACCATAACAAACCCTAAGCAAGTTGAGGTAAGGCGCTATGGTTTAATAGAGTCTGTTTAATGATAGATTATTGATTTTAATTGTTTATTTAGGGATGATAATGAACCACAAAAAGCCTTCTTTTTTATCTTTACCTCTCGTATTCGCTAGTTGCCTGAGCGCATTAAGTGCAGGAACGGTTCAAGCAGCCACTGCTGCTCCATTAACCGCTACAGAGTCTGACCCTAAAGCCATGGGCTGGATGCAAGGGTTCCCGCCGCCAAAGGACAAGCTCATCTCACAGCCTCAATCAGACTTTTTTAGCTTCCCCAAACTACGCTGGACGGTCTGTCACATCCGCGAGCTGATGCCTACCACGGAGGTGAGCCGAGGTCTTGGTGCACCATCAACTCTTGAATATGCCTTGGATGCTAACATTGATAAGGTAACCTTTAAGCCGACGGGTAGCCATAAAGCCATGACTTGGCGTGACTCGCTAGATGCCAACTATACCGATGGCATCCTAGTCATGCATCATGGCAAAATCGTTTACGAGCAATATTTTGGTTGCTTAGATGAACAGAGCAAACATGCCGCCATGTCGATGACCAAGTCATTAACGGGTCTACTCGCTGAAATATTGATTCAAGAAGGCAAACTTGATGACAGTGCCAAAGTCTCTAGCATCATCCCTGAGCTGGCCAATAGCGGCTTTGGTGATGCCACGGTGCGCCAAGTGATGAACATGACCACGGCCTTAGATTATAGCGAAGACTATGCTGATCCCAAGGCAGATATCTGGACGTATTCAAAAGCGGCTGATCCGCTGCCCAAAGCAGAAGATTATAAAGGCCCTGTCGGCTACTTTGAATATTTGCAAACCGTCAAAAAAGATGGCAAACATGGCGAGACTTTTGGCTATCGCACCATCAATAGTGATACGCTTGGCTGGATTATCTCGCGCGTGACAGGTAAGTCAGTCAATGAGCTACTCTCTGAGCGTATCTGGCAGCAAATCGGTGCTGAGCAAGACAGCTATATGACCATCGATAGCAAGGGCACGCCTTTTGCGGGAGGCGGCATCAGTGCAGGACTTAGGGATTTAGCGCGAATCGGCAAATTGGTCCATGACCATGGCCGAATCAATGGCAAGCAGGTATTCCCGGCTTCAGTTACCGACAGTATTATGCAAGGCGGTGACAAACAAGTCTTTGCCAAAGCGGGATATGATCAGCTCAAAAACGGCAGCTATAAGAGCATGTGGTGGTTATTCGATAACCCAACCCCTGTATATGCCGCTCGCGGTGTCCATGGTCAGACCATTTATATTGATCCAGCCGCTGATATGATTATCGTGCGCTTTGCCTCATATCCTGAAGCGGGCAACGGCAAAATTGACCCGACCTCCTTACCCGCGTATAGCGCCTTGGCCAGTTATTTGATTCAAAAGTAGCTTGGTAAAATGCTACTCACCTTAACACGACTACTTTAATACAAAAACCGCCGCCTTGGATAACCAAAGCGGCGGTTTTATAAGTATAAGCTTATATTAATGATAAGTGCTCAAGGTGTCATGATTGAAGCGCTTATGGCTTAATCCCACCTATATGAGCTAGGCGCAGGTTAACTGCCACTAGCTTTTGACACGCTTGGCCACAAAGCCTAACTCAGTGACCACGGCTTCTTTATCAAAAGGTGCTAATACAGAGCGTACACAAGGCTTGTCTCGAAGATAATCGACCGCGACGCGCTTTAAGTCCTCTATGGTCACCGCCAAGATATTGGCACGCATCTTTTGCTGCCAAGCCTCCCCGCGGCCATGCAAGTCCGTAAAGCAAGATTTGACCGCCTCGCCCGCAGGAGAGCCTGGTTTGTCCATCGCTGAGATAATCCCTAAAATGGCTTCCTCTAACTGCGCTTCGGTCTGCGGCTCGTTCAGTAACCACTCAATGCTTTGGGCAAAGTGTTCAAAGGTTTCGCTACAGTGCGGATCGCGATAGCTAAAGAACTTAAAAGCACAAGAGTTGGCATCATAGCCTGCACCGCCGCCATAAGCCCCGCCCTTTTCACGAATGGCACTATGCAAGTAACCATTACGTAGATAAGGGGCCAGTATCATTAGCGCCGCTGTGTCAGGATCGTCAGCCGTGGTAGCTGGATAAACCGCTGCATTGTGATAGACATTGGTCGCCACTAGCCAAGCAATATCAGCAGTATCATTGACATAGTCTTTTGCTGCCAATAGCTGCAACTTACTAAAGTCAGTAGGAATGCTCTCAATAACCTGACTTTCTGTTGGCTGATTTAATGACTGATTCGATAATGAGCTATCATCACTATGAGCAGCGCTACTGTCGGCAGCCTGAGATTCTGGCAACTGCCAGCTTTGTTCAATGAGCTTGGTCAAACGCTCGGTTTGGTCAGCTTCACAGATAAGGAGCGCATGTTTGTGCAAGCTCATAACCCGCTCATGCAGTACCATCAGACTCGTGGCCAACTTATCCCACTGGCTAGAATCCTCTTTAGCATGGGCCAAAAAGTCTGTTAAGGCATTGAGTGCAGGCAGACCGCTTCGTACATACTCTAGATGCGCTTGACGACTCATGCCGCGGCTGGCCGTTTGCATCGCATAGGCATGCCCTGCTCCTGCCAGTCTTGACTGCCAACCGGCTTGCTTTTGTTGCAG
>JAUNVX010000043.1 GCA_030540615.1 Psychrobacter sp.
CAATCCTGCCCCCCGCTATTATCGACTCACCTAGGCGGGGCGGCTCCCAAAGCGATGCAGCTGACTGCCGATATCTTTGGCATGCCCGCTTACCGACCGCATACTTACGAGGCGGCGGGCTTGGGTGCAGCGATTAACTGCGCGGTTGGCTTAGGGGTTTATCCTGATCATCAGACGGCGTGCGAAGCGATGACCCATTTGGGTGATGAGTTTTTGCCCATTCCCGCCAATGTTCAGCTGTACAAGCGGCTGTACAATGAGGTGTATCTGAAGATGTATGATCGCTTGCAGCCCTTGTATCATAGTATTCAAGATATCACTGGCTATCCTGAGCTGTAGATTATCTTAGCCTTAAAGCCATGCAAAAATGCGGCAAGACAGTGATATCATCATGATAGATCTATCATACAATTAGGCCCATTCATTATTGGGCTTATGCCGACATTCTAGAGTCTACAAAATAAATTTTACGTACCAAAACATTAGGGTAATTCATATAAGCGACTGAGAAGGAGTCATTGTTTATCTGCCCCAATTGCAGCCAATTAGGCCCATGATTTGCAGTGGCTGACCATTTAACTTTGCTTAAGTCTTATGCCAACGCTTATCTGACTGCCTACAGCTTATCCTTTTCACTATTACCTTCGCCACCCAGGAGACGACCATGACCCAACCTAACACGCCAGCCTTTACCCGAACAGCCACGGCCCTGACTGCTATCTTTAGCACTGCTCTATTGCTAGCCGGCTGCCAGTCCACCCCTGCCATTCAGTCTACTGCGGCTGTCTCCTCTACTGCCCCAACCTCACAAACCGAAGCGGCCTTAACCCGAGGCCTGACGTTGGTCGATGAAAACCATCACGTGACCACTATCGGACCAGACCGCTATATCCTCGACTCCTATATCATTCCTTTTCAGCAGCCCTATTATATTTTGGTTCGCAAGCAAAACGGCGCGCCCTTTATCAAACACGCCGCCGAAGTGGTTGCCATCGACTATATCAAGCCTCGCGGCTGTACTGAGCCTCTTAAGCGCCGTCCTGACTTGGACAAACAAAGCGCTGATGCCACTCATTATCTGATTGGCGTGACTTGTTAAGGCCATCTTTCTCGTTGCTCTATCACTCTAATAGCGACTTTGGTGTTTTATATGACCACCCTTTAGTTTCAATATAAGAGGGGTTGGAGCTCATCCTGCCCCCCGCTATTATCGACTCACCTAGCCAACCATTAATCGTGTAGAAACGCTCAACCAAACAATCAAATTTATAAAAGAACGCTCCCTGCTTTTCTAAAAGAGAGTTGGGGTGGATTTGGGGCATTCCTGTTACGAAACTAAAATTGCAGCGCAATTTTTTAACGTTTTCCATGTCAGGGCTAAATCGCTTTTCGAGGCGACCATTAAGTGTCCAGAGCCAATTAGCCAAATTATTGAATAACCAAAACCAAACAACTAGAAGCAGGCTTACCATAAAACCTACGAAACAGACAAATGAGTGTTTATCAATATATTGATTTAAAACCTCCTACCAGCCACCTATGGGTGCCACTACGTTGCACACCACGCTACCAACTCTTTTATAAACTGATATTGATTGAATTATAGAGAGAAAAGTGGTCTATTTTTTTAAAGTCTTTAGAATTGCTAATTGCTGACAAGCAGGTTCATGACCATTTTGACACGCCCGATCATACCAATATTTTGCCTTGGTATAATCATGCGGCTGGGTATCATCCTGATGATAGAGCAATCCTAGATGATACTGAGCCTCCATATAGCCCTGCTCCGCGGCTTTCTGATACCAGAATATCGCCATCGCATTGTTATTTTCAGTAAGTTTAAAAATTCTCGCCAGCTCAGTTTGGGCTTTGGCATCGCCTTCCATAGCTAATATTTCCACTGACTGATTATCGAGAAGGGGTTCCTTAAGGGAATGGCTCTGTTTTAACAGCATAACTTTAGAAACTGCTGGGGGAAAACTTTGCCTTGCGGCTTCATAGTACCAATGAAAGGCTTGCTCATAATCTTGTTCGACACCTCGACCCTTTTCATATGCTAGCCCAAGGTTAAACTGTGCCTCTTTATAGCCCTGATTCGCTGCCTGCCTAAACAACGTTAGTGCTTTATGATTATCTTGCTCCACCCCTTGTCCATAGGTGTACATGGTGGCTAATAAGTTTTGCGCTTTTGGGTTGTTTTTACTGATTAATAGGTCTAACCATTGTTTTGCCTTACCATAGTCTTGGGGAACACCATAGCCACTGTAGTAGACCATTGCCATCATCTCTTGGGCATACTCATAGTTTTGTTGTGCAGAAACCAAAAACCATTTAACTGCCGTTTGATAATTCTTTTCTACTCCTACTCCCCTGAAATACATATCGGCAAGGTCGTATTGAGCTTCTTTATCTCCTGCCTCTGCTTTTGCCTTGACTCGACTAAACTCAGAAGTTGGCTTCTCACTAGTGACCTTTACATTGTCGGTTAGTAGCGGCTGCGATTGATTGATTGATTGGGACGATGGCTGTGATTGACATCCCGTGAATATGACTGTCATCAAGATAGCAGATATCGTTAAAGAAACGGGATAAAGTCGCAATGAAGACATATATTTTCCTTATTACTTAGATGCTTTATTTTTAGAGGATAATATTTTCAACTTAGATTATCTTGTTATCACGATATTAATCATAAGCTCTAACATATCAGGGTCAAAATTATCCGTTATTTTCAGCATTTTTGTATTTCCTTTATTAGCACTGATATCAATACCAGACTTAAATACTTCGTAGCCTACCAATTGAGCAAATGTTAGCGAAAAGTTCTTTTTGCTTCCCTTAAAAATCAACCGTTGGCTAGTAACGTAAAAATCCCCTTCATCAACAGTGACGATACCTTTCTCACTCACCGAACGACCTTTTTGTTGGCCTACTTTAAAACTTACGCCTTTCGCTACTCTGATATTGACGCCTGAGGAGCCACCTTGGTATTTTCTACTAATCACTCTTTCCTCTAGTAAACTCGCATTTGCTCTAAAATGTACTTGCTCATTGCCCTTTAATATCAATCCATAACTATTAACGACAGGTAATATACCTCGTTGAATATTGCGCAGCTCGCGGTGTTTTCGCAAGGTTGCCAAATGCTTAGGAATTTGTTGGTCTAATACCATCAAGGTCTGCTGCGTCTCAATAATATCTTTTTCTTCTTGCTCTGTAATAACACCATCACTAATAATCGCTTTAAAAGCGGCTTCATAAGCAGCAGCATTTACTTTTTTAAAGTCTTCTTCTTCAATATTGTACTCTTCAGCTAAGCGGTTAATAACTTCTAACTCAGCATCGGTAATTTTTCCGTCAGAACAAACCTCTATCAGACGCTGCTTAAAATCCTTTTTATTGGCAAATCCTTGTTTAACTTCGCCAATTTTATTTGTCAAATTAGAAATAAAAGCCATGAATATGTCCTTATAAATTAAAAATCCTAAATTTTATAACCTTTCTCAATATTATAGGCATTATCAGAATAATATAGGAATTTAGAAAGTATCGATGACAGAGTGACTACTTCTAAAGTTTCAAAACGTCATTACTGAACAGACCTCAATATAAGAAGCGAATCATTGCTATTATGAAATTATGACCTAACAATCACCACCCAAATCATTAACCTCAATGTCTATCCCCAAAAAATCAGCCAATCCTTCCGCATATCGATTATAAGTAAAAGGGTACTGATAGACGTAAGGGCAAATCTCCTCTTTAAACCCCTCAATACTAAGATACAACCATGATCCCCCTATCCCTTTTGCTGGGCGTAGATTATCAATGCGTATCTTTTCAATCTTATTGGGTATAATCAGGCAGTGATGGCTGCCTTTGAAACCAACAATTTGATTTATCTCATCAATCCATACGATATTATCTTCATCCTGAGTACAAGCGGAAGTGACAAAGCTAGGTACTGACTTGACACAATAATCATAATAGCCAAGCTCACATGCCACCTCTAGGTCTTGGCCTAAGTGATAAAGATGGCTAACTGCTCCGTAATTACAGTAATGATTGGCTAATAAGATAGGATGAGCATAGTGATGCTGATTAATGATTTCAAGCCTAGTGCTTTTAGTAGACGCACAACGAGTCAGTTTAAATAAAATGTCTTTTGTAGTTATAGAATATAAAGGGCTATCAACGCTAGTTATATAGGCCGAACTTTCTGAATAGGAGTCATCCTCAGTAAATAACAATCTTAATTGTGAGAAGCTATCAATCGCGGCGCGGCTGTCATCAATGTCAATAAAATAGTGCTTCACGGGGAAGTCTAACGTCTTTAAGTCCCATGTAATTTTTAGATGATTGAATTTAATCCTACCGATGATGACAGGATAAGCAAACTGATATATTTTATTATCAGTCACGCCAGAGATTACTTGCCCTATATTCATGGCCAAAAGCTGTGAATAAGTAATATTCCATGAGATGTCACTGACAGGGTTTGACTCGACCTTAAAACCATAGCTAATATCGGCACTAGGATAAGACAGTACCTTTTTAAAATCTGGTTGGCCTCGCCGCCAGATGTTAGTCATAGCTGAAGCAATAGCTTCTATCATGTCTGGTAGCTCTCAACTTCTAATATTTAAAGGAATTATCTCTTTCGAAATAACACTACCTCCCTGGTCTGCTGACAACTTAATTATCCCTAACGCCCCTTAAAAACAGCCGCCCGCCGCTCAACCATCGCCATAACCCCCTCCTTGGCATCTTCAGAGGCAAACAAATCAGGCAAATAGCTGGGGAGATTGGCTAGAGCCACTGCTGCCCCATTACGCACGCCATCTTGCGCCGACTCAAGCAGCCCTTTCACCCCAAGCGGTGCTGCCTGAGCAATCTCCCCTGCCAGCTCTAAGGCACGCTCAAACTGTTGCCCCTTTGCTACCACTTCACTGACCAGACCCAACCTATCCGCAGTCGCCGCATCAAATGGCTTGCCCGTGAGCAGATACGGCATAGCCTTTTGCCAACCCGCCGCCGCCACAAAGCGCACAGTCGCGCCGCCAAAAGGCATGATACCGCGCTGCACCTCCATCTGGGCAAAGTTGCAGTCGCTACTCACCACCACCACATCACTGTTCAGCATCAGCTCAATACCCGCGGTAAAACAAGTCCCTTGAATGGCCACCACCACAGGTTTGGTTCGCGGTTTGCCCGTGATACCCCAAGGATCGATTTGGCTCTCGTCAAACTCAAACACGCCTTTATCCAGCTTATCTTGCAGCTCCATTAAATCAAGACCTGCCGTAAAATGGTCACCATGAGCGAATATCAAGGCGCAGCGCAGATTGTTATCATTGTCATATTGAGTGAGCGCTGCCGACAGCTCCCTAATCATATGACTGTCAAAGGCGTTTCGCTTCTCTGCACGGTTTAGACCGATTAAGCAGACGTGACCATTGCTCTCAAAGGTTAGCCTTGAATAGGCTATATTATCAGTGGTTTTGGTTTGATTATTGGGTGTTTGATTGATGCTCATGGGGCGTCCTTTTTATAAGAATGAGAGGGCCTAGGCTAGGTATCTAACGTCCATTATAGTTGTCAGACACCTCTCCCTAATATAGTCGCCCTCTGTCACCAGCGCAAGCAGCGCTAATGAGCAACCTTGGGTTGACAGCGCTAGGGCAACCCACTTACATTTAACCGATGGTTAGAGGATTTGCGACTTGGAGGATGAGATGACATTTTGGCACGGATTTATGGTGATAACCACGGTGCATCTATTGGCTGCGGCCTCTCCCGGCCCTGACTTTGTCTTGGTGTCACAGCAAACCTTATCCAAAGGTCGACGCACTGGTCTGCTTTGCAGCCTTGGCATCACTTTAGGACTGGCAGTGCATATCATCTATTCAGTGCTAGGACTGGCCACCATAATCGCCCATTCGCAGCCACTACTGACTGCGATTAAGTGGTTGGGTGGCGGTTATCTGATGTACTTGGGTTGGCAAGGCATTCGCGCTAAGCCCAAAGTATTGACTGATTCAGAGGCAATAATCAGCCCTGCCGCAGTGGCCAACCTATCTGCGACCCCTACTTTGCTCCCTTTACCTTCATCAGAGTCAGCCGCTAAGACCTTACGCCGTGGCTTTTTTTGCAATGTATTCAACCCCAAAGCGCCCATCTATTTTGTCGCTATCTTCACCCTTGTGCTGTCGCCCACGATGCCGACTTGGCAACTGGCCATTTATGGCACATGGATGATGGTGTTACAGGTGGCTTGGTTCAGTACGGTGGTGATGCTATTGTCTATTCCCACTATTCAGCGCCGATTCGCTCGAGTTGAGCACTGGATTGACCGAGTATTGGGGGCAGCGATGATAGGGCTTGGGCTTAACCTAATTTTGCGCAGTCGCTAGCTCAGTCATAGTCTAGTCTGGTTGAGAGGATTAGACGTTGAGAGATGGCAGGCTTTGGTGAGATTACGCTTAATAGTCAGCAAAATCTGCTACACTGAGCACCACTCTACCACCTTATTAAAGATGCCCGACCATGACCAGCAAACAGCCCCCCTCTACCGACAAGACCACCCCTAAACCGCCAAAGTCGCAGAACGCTAGCACGTCCTCTAATGACGCCAATAAAGCGGTCAAAGGGGCCAAACCGAACAAACCCAAACCGCAATCACGGGCTTATTCGCCAGACTCTCGCCCCGCTCCTAAATCCAAGCACCAGCGGCCTGCTAGCCCACCGACCTCGACCCTACATCCTCGCAACCCGCACCAAGGCCGCTATGACTTTGAGGTATTGACCAAAGCCTTTCCAGACTTGGCCCAGTACACCATTACCAACCCTAGCGGCGAACCGACGGTCAATTTCTCTGACGCCAAAGCCGTGATGACGCTCAATAAGGCCCTGCTCGCGCATCACTACGGTGTGAAGCTTTGGGAGCTACCCGAGGGCTATCTTTGCCCGCCTATCCCCGGCCGTGCTGACTATATCCATCAAGTGGCTGACCTACTCAATGCACAGCCTGTGCATGATAGCAATGACGCCCCTGCTTCTGGTCAACGAGTCCATGTGCTGGACATCGGCATGGGTGCAAGCTGTATCTATCCGATTATCGGCTCACAAAGCTACGGTTGGCGCTTTACGGGTACAGACATTGACCCGGTATCAGTCAATACTGCCAAGCTCATCTGCCAAGCCAACCCCAATCTTAAAGATTTGATTAAGATTAAGCTTCAAGACAACCCTAAGCATATATTTGAAGGGGTTATTGGCCCAGATGATTACTTTGATTTGACGGTGTGTAACCCCCCATTTCACGCCTCTCTTGAGGAAGCCATGGCGGCCAATGCCACCAAAGAAGCCAAGTTAGAAAAGAACCGTATCCGCCGTGGTCAAAGCACGCAAGCGATACCGACCGCCAAAAACAACCTGAACTTTGGGGGGCAACAGTCTGAGCTTTGGACCAAAGGTGGCGAAGTGGCTTTTATTACTCAAATGATTAAAGAGAGCAAAAAGTTTGCGCAGCAAGTGGGTTGGTTCACCACTTTGGTGTCCAAGTCAGAAAATCTAAAAAACCTAGCAGAGCTGGCCGAAAACAGTGGGGCGCGTAAAGTGACCGTGTTAAACATGAAACACGGTCAAAAGATGACCCGGATATTGGCTTGGCGCTTTGCATTAAAAGGGTAAAGTGCGTAAAAGCTGCGGCTAAGCCGAAACTTTGTCCCAAAAGCTGGTGTTCTTAGCATGCCGCTCTTGCAGCGCTTTAAGGTACGCTTGATGGGTCATGACGCCCTCATAACTTTTGCCTTGTCTTTGTACGGCATCATCTATCCGGCCTAGCTGCTTGAGATAGCGAGCGGCGTACCCGTAGGCTTTAAAGCGCTCGTGGTCTAAGATGTCATCCAAGAGACTTCGATGAAGGATGACTTGGGTAAGATAAGCGTCCATGGGGGCTTGTTTGAGCAGCTCGGTGAGCGTTGTATAGTGACAGTCTGCTAGATACTCTTGAGCTTCTATAGCAGCAGCATCTGCTAGCTCAAGCTCTCCTAAATCCAATAGTAAAGTTAGCTTTTGGATGACGCTATCTTGCTGCTTGGCCAGCATAAGTGCTTTGTCTCGCCAAAGCGGTTTTTGGGAGTTAGGGACGGTCTGCAAAATGGCTCTGAGCCGCTCAGGTGTCGGGTCAATCTCAAATACTGCACTCATGGTGGCTAGTTTCTTATCGGCATCGCCTATGGCCTCATAAAGTCGCAGCAGCCAATCCAGACGTCTCACCTCATCGCTTTTAATCCCGTATTGCTCATCACCGCTATTAGCTTCGCTCTCCCAAACCTCATTGAGATAATAAAAGACTTTGTCATAAGCTTGATGGTCATAAAAATAGCCAATCATCTCCTCTAATTGCCTCGTCGTCAGGCAATCTTGGTTGAGACGGTCTTGGTTGAGAGGGTTAGGTTGAAGATAATCAGCCGTTTTAGGATGACCGACCTGCAGATAAACACGTTCAAATAAGTCGACATCCCCCGTGGCTTTGGCGACGCTAATGAGGTGGGTGGCAGTCACCTTACTCTCAAGGTCATCGTCGTTCTCATTGTTATCATTATTGTCGTTAGCATTGTTCTCGTCATTCTTAATGTCATCAGCGTTTTCAGCCGTGAGTTGGTCTTGATAAAGCAGCTGATAATGCATTAATAGCGCTATCATCTCATCACTATCAAACAGCAGATTGACATTGGGCAGCAGCTCATCCCTCTCGCCAAAGTCGTTACTTTGGGCCAGAGCAGCTACTTTATGTCGCCAAGCCTGACTGAGTAATGGCCACTCCTCAGCGCTCGCCTGCTGCTGATCCATCTCATAGCAACTGCGTGCGATTTTCAGCCAATGCGGCGGTAGACTACGATAAACGCGGTCGATATCTCCATTTGAATCCTCACACCGACTGAGGCTATTCGCTGACGTCTCCATAAGCAGCTCTAACAGCTCAAGGCATTGTCTTGGCTTAGTATCGGCTAGTAGCAAAACATCGCTTAGGATATGACTTAGCTCTAGAGCGAACTCGCTCGCTTCCCAATAGGCAACGAGCTTACGCCGACGATTCAGCGCCTTAATCGTGGAGGTTAGCTTTTTGATGAGTTTGGTTTTATCTGATTGCAGCAGCAGTCTATCGATTTTTTTGTCAATTATTCTCTCCATTCCATAGATATCAGCGATAAACTGTGCCAATGCAGGAGCAGGAAGCTTGGATAGGATTAGATACTGCTCGTGATTCACTATGGGGTCATTATTCAAAATGGTGATATCCTATCAATTTGTTTCACGTGAAACTTTATAATTATTAATAATAACCTACTATAATACCATTTTAATCCCAATAAGAATCAGCACGACCCCGCCCAATATCTCCGCTTTATCCTCTAGCCAAGTGCCCGATTGCTTGCCCAAATATACCCCAAAAATACTGAACATGGCTGTCACTACCGCAATGATAATGCAAGCTAACCAAGCATTCACTGGTAATAGATTCAAAGTAAAGCCAGCCGCCATAGCATCGATACTAGTAGCAATGGCTAGCGTCGCCATAATCTTATGCTGGACATGACCATGAGTCACTGCTTTATTTAGCGTCGCCTCCTCTAATTCTTCTTTCTCTATGCCCGCCTTGTCATCTGCCTCATGAGGGTCCGATTTTAAGGCTTCATAGAGCATTTTGCTCCCCAGACCTACTAAGATAATGCAGGCTATCCAAGGCGCTAACGAGGCAAGCCAGCCCAGCAAGGCAGCGCCCAATAGATAGCCAATGAGTGGCATCACCCCTTGGGCCAGTCCAAAGTACAGCCCTGCCATGAGTGCCAAATTCAGCAGCACTCGTGAAGAGGGGGTTAAGCCATTCGCTATGGTAGGATTTGTCTTTGACGCTAGGCCAGTCGCCAGTTTTGCACCCAATCCAATGCTCACTGCAAACGCATCCATGGCCAAAGCGATAGCCAACAATAATATTTCAATCATAAACAGTCACTCGCTGTTAAGCTGGCTATAGTCAGTCTGTTGATAGTAGATTTGATAAAGCCTTACTGATTCAGAAATTAATAAGTTAATAGCTTAATGATTTATCGGTTAAGGGACTATTTACCTCTTTTCTTATCCCATCCGTTAGTCATGCTAATTTGTTTCACGTGAAACCAAAAACACCGCCCTAATGACTAGGACGGCGTTCGCAAATGGTCAATTTTTGACTAAACCACTAAATATCTAAATTTGAAACGGTCAGAGCATTCTCTTCAATAAAGGCGCGGCGCGGTTCAACATTATCCCCCATTAAACAGGTGAATAAATGATCGGCGGCGATGGCGTCTTCGATGGTCACTCTCAGCATTCTGCGATGCTCAGGGTCCATGGTGGTATCCCAAAGCTGGTCAGCGTTCATCTCACCCAAACCTTTATAGCGCTGGATGGCTAGGCCACGACGAGCATCTATCATAATCTGCTGCCATAGATGATCAAAGTCGCGAAGTACCGTATCTTTGTCACCACGGCGGATGAATGACGTCTCCTCAAGTAGCGTATTCCATTCGGCAGAGAGTCTCATTAACCGGCTATACTCACCTGAATGAATAAAGCCAGGCTCTAATAGATAATGCTGAGCCAACTGATGCACATAGATGGTGATGCGAGGCAACCATTGGTCTCGAGGGGCCGGTGCTTGGCTGTCATTCTCAGCGGCGGCCACTACTTCACCGTCTTCTAAATCCAAGGTAGGGTCTGGCTCAGCAATCTGGTCAGCGATTTCTTTGATTTTTGCATTGATATTATCCAGCTCAATCTGAGGCCGCAAATCACTACCAAAGCGCTCAAGCTCAGACTGCAGTTGCAGCGTCCAAGCCTTCATCACCTCTTCATCATAAGTCATGTCTGTGGTGAGCTTAGGCACATGGGTCAGCGCATCTAATAAGATAGAGGGGTAACGAATTTGCAAGCGTGATTTAACCAACTGAGTCTGGTTATAGTCATTCAGTAGCTGCTCTAACGCTTGACCGGTAATGGCTGGCGCATCTTCATGAATGTGTAGCCTAGTCTCATCAATGGTTGAGGATAGCAAATACGCTTTTAGGGCTTCATCATCTTTGAGATAGAGCTCCTGGCGGTTCTTTTTGACTTTATATAGTGGCGGCTGGGCAATATAGATATAGCCACGCTCAATCAGCTCAGGGGTCTGACGGAAGAAGAATGTGAGCAGCAAAGTACGAATGTGCGACCCATCAACATCGGCATCGGTCATGATGATGATTTTGTGATAGCGCACTTTATCTGGGTTGTACTCATCAGGGCCAATGCCGCAGCCTAAGGCGGTGATTAAGGTACCCACTTCGACTGAGGAGAGCATCTTATCAAAGCGTGCACGCTCAACGTTCAGGATTTTACCTTTGAGCGGCAATATCGCCTGCGTTTTTCGGCTTCGGCCTTGCTTGGCTGACCCACCTGCAGAGTCCCCTTCCACAATATACAGCTCAGAGAGAGCAGGATCTTTTTCTTGGCAATCCGCTAACTTACCTGGCAATCCAGCGATGTCTAAAGTGGTCTTACGACGGGTTAAGTCGCGCGCTTTTCGGGCCGCATCACGGGCGCGAGCAGCATCAATAATTTTGCCTGCGATGGCCTTGGCTGAGCCAGGATTCTCTAGCAAATAGTCATTGAACTTGTCATGCATCGCTGATTCAACGGCAGACTTGACCTCACTTGAGACCAGCTTATCTTTGGTTTGACTGGAGAACTTGGGGTCTGGCACTTTGACTGAAACGATAGCAGTCAAGCCTTCACGGGCATCATCGCCAGTGGTGGCCACCTTCTCCTTTTTCATCATCTTTTCGTTGTCCATATAGGTATTGAGACAACGGGTTAAGGCCGAGCGAAATCCAGACAGATGCGTTCCGCCATCTTTTTGCGGGATGTTATTGGTAAAGCAAAGTACCTTTTCGTTATAAGTATCCGTCCACTGTAGCGCGGCTTCCACTGAGATACCATCATCTTGCTCACTAACGAAGTGAAACACTTCATTGAGCGACTCTTTACCTGCGTTAATATAAGAGACAAACTCGGATAAGCCGCCTTTGTGCTCAAACTCATGACGCTTATCAATACGCTCATCAGTCAGAACGATACGCACCCCAGAGTTCAAAAATGACAGCTCACGCAGACGTTTGGCCAAAATATCATATTCAAAGACCGTTCCTGTGAACACTTCATCGCTAGGATAAAAGCGAATTTGCGTGCCGGTCTTTTCCGTGGCGTCTAGCTTTTGAATATCATTGTCTGGTACCCCATCGGTATAGGTCTGTTGATAGTGATAGCCGTCACGCCAGATATTCATGATTAGCTTCTTGGACAAAGCATTGACCACGGACACCCCTACCCCATGTAGACCGCCGGATACTTTGTAGCTGTTGTCATCGAATTTACCACCTGCATGGAGCACGGTCATGATGACCTGAGCCGCTGAGACACCCTCTTCAGGATGGACATCGACCGGGATACCTCGGCCATTGTCCATGACGCTCACAGACTCATCTTCATGGATGATAATATCGATTTGGTCGCAATGGCCCGCGAGCGCTTCGTCAATAGAGTTATCCACCACCTCAAACACCATGTGATGAAGGCCTGTACCATCGTCCGTATCACCGATATACATACCAGGGCGCACGCGTACGGCTTCAAGACCACGAAGGACACGAATATTTTTGGAGCTATACTCTTCTGGTAGGTTTTTTAGTTCTGCTTCAGTTAGGTTATCGACGTCGATAGGGGGCAGTTGCTCACTCATGGGCATTCCTTGATACAGGCCTGAGGTCAGGACTTGATATTCAGAGATGTCAAATGACATCATATTTAATCTAGCAATTTGGTCGCTGTTAGGCGCTATTTTCTTAACGGCCAATTATAACATTTTTTGACGGTAAAGTCATATTCTACCTAGCCTTACTATCCCAATAAAAGCACTGCTCTAACAGCAAATTGCCCCCAACCAACCTCACAAATCTTTGCTCATTTAGTGGATTGACTGACCATCTCTACCAGAGGATAGGCAAAAGATAAGCACAGATGACGTGACAGCTCCGACTGAGCTATGAAGTCGGCCTAATTAGTCCAAAGGACATCTTTGATGAGAGGCTATAAAGAAGTGATTTCACCATGTTTCACGTGAAACAAATTAAAATCTGGCCAGTATTTCTTGAGTTCTGGGACGATATCCTCAGTCAAACTGGTGATAAATACCTGGCAAGGTAAGGCGGATAACGTCGCTAGCAGCACCTCAATAGCTCGGCTATCAAGCTCAGCGGTTATATCATCGAGTAACACAGCAGGAGCATGACTCTGGCTAATGGTCTTATAATGACTGTCAGACGGAGAGCTATCAATATGAGCCGTATTAGAGAAGGTATCAGAAGTGCTGGCAGCAGAAACAGTAGTAGTGGCAGCAGAAATAGTTTCAGAATAAGTAGAGGTAGTGGCTGAAGCTGGGGGTTCAAAAGCAGTCTCAGTCAGTAGCAACGGCAGCTGCGAGAGCTTTAAAGCGGTGATTAGCAACTTTTTCTCGCCTCGAGACAACACATTGGCGGCTTGCTCTTTAAGCGGTTCAAAATCTTTTGACGCTTCATCAAAATCGTCATCGAAATCGTCATTTCCTCTAGACTCAATATCAGCATCATCAATATCACTATAATCGCTATCATGAGTGTCAGTCATCGCTCTATCTGCATTTGCCCCTTCTGAGCCTTCAACCTCTTTATTTATTGAAGACTTCTCTGATAGACCATGCGATCGCCAATGGACCTGAATATCAGCTCGATGGCTGCCCATTCTAGTGAAGCCCTGCTGCAAATCTTGGCTTAGCCTGGCCTTAAGCTGCTCTTGTAGCCCAAGCTCGCTATCATAACCTGGCAGATAGCTTAATGAGAGCTTGCCACTATATTTAGGCAATAAGGCGGTGACGCAGCGCTCAAAATAGGGCTGCCAAGCCTCAAAAACTTGCTGACGATAGTGGTGAATTAAGGCAGCATGATGGGCCAGACCTGTATCCCAAGCGCTTAGCTCTTGATGCTGAATAAGGGTCAATTGACGAGACTGTTTGAGCAGTCGATTGCGCTGTTTGAGTAGGCGCTGATAGGCAAGCCATTGAGCATGAAAGCCAGGTTTCATGTGAAACGCTAACCAATCTAATAGCTGACGACGACTGGCACTGCCCTGCTCGAGCATATCCATTGATGAGGGGTCGATGAGTAACGTGGGCAGCTGCTGGGTCAAAGTACTTTGAGTATAAATGGTGTCTTGATTTAGCCTTAGAGCGGTAGTGGCATCTAGCTGCTTTTGGATGGCCACGGTTACCCCATCATAAAACGTGGCATGAATGGTAACAGAGGGCTGATGATGCTGAATGTAGCGCTTGGGCTGGTGATGACGAAAGCTCTTGCCACGTGACAGCAAAAACAGCCCTTCAAGCAAAGAAGTTTTGCCACTGCCATTCTCCCCTATCAAGACATTGCACGAGGCAAACCTTAAATCAGCGCGGCTAATATTACGCAGGTGGGTCACTTGAAGACGCTCAATCATCTGAAAATTGCTGCCTTAAATAACACTGACTACTTGATTGGCACCTGCTAATAGTCTTTATCATATTGTCTTAATCTTTGAGAGTGGGGTCAACTTGGTGATTGTTTAGATACGCATGGGCATAATCACATACTGATGCAGCTCGTCGCCCAGTTGATTCACTAGTACTGAGGCATTGGACTGGCTCATATGCAGTTGAACGTCGCCCTCAACCACATCCAAGACATCTTGCAAGTAAGCAGCGTTAAAAGACAGCTCAATAGCCTCGCCTTGGTACTTGACTTGAATGGTTTCTCGCGCCTCATCTTGCTCAGCATTATTGGCCCGAACCTCTACCATACCATCAGGTGCAAAGCTAAAAACGACACTGCGAGACTTCTCATTGCTTAAGATAGAGACGCGGCGCAGCACATCGGTGAGTTTCTCACGATTAAACAGCGCTAATTTATCGCTGCCACGCGGAATCACTCGGCGATAGTCTGGGAACTTACCATCGATTAATCGAGCGGTAAAAGTGACCACTAAGCTGTCGCTAATCTGACCTGTACTGTCCACATCACCAAAAGGAAGATTCACTTGCAAAATCTCACGGCCAAAGCTTAAGGTCAGCATATTGTCTTGTTCAGAGAGTAATTTGGCCAGCTCAGTGGTAAGCCGGTCTAGCTCAATAACCGCTTTACGTGGCAAGATGGCCTGCATACCCACCTCTTCGGCCGTATCCACCACCGTTTTGGCCAATGCCAAGCGGTGACCATCAGTCGCTACTGTGGTGAGCTGACGCTGCTCTAATTCAAACAGCATACCCGTAAGGTAGTACCGCACGTCCTGAATGGCCATGGCGAATAAGGTCTTATGCATCAAGTCAGACAATTTGTGACGACTAATGGGCAAAGGGGTAATGTGCTCTGGTGAGCCTAAAGTTGGATAGTCTTTGGCTGGTAGTGTCCCCAAAGTAAAACGGCTCTTGCCACTAGTGAGCAAGCAGCGTTCGTTATCTTGGGTAGCAAGCTGAAGGGTGGCCTGAGCAGGCAACAACTTACAGATGTCTTTGAGCTTCATGGCAGGCAATGTCAGACTGCCAGGCTCAGTGCAAGCCCCTGCTGGCAATTTGAGCGTCGCCTTGAGCTCGACCTCCAAATCAGAAGCCGTCAAAACTAACATCTCTTCGGTGACTTCTAAACGAATATTACCCAGTATCACCATGTTATGACGCTTATCTGCGGCTTTGGCGATAAGGTTAATGGCTTTTAAGAATAATTCACGGTTGATCGTTAGCTGCATAATGACTACTCTTGTTTTAGATCTTGTTTTAAGGGTTTAGTGCGTACAAAGCAAAGAGGGAATGAATAAACTTGGGCTGAAATTAGGTCGTTTTTAATAGGGCTTTAATCCTAGCGCTATTAGTCTTAGATAGCTCATTGAACTAACTAAAATGATGACCGCCAGTTATGACTACTGTCTTTTTGTTATATTCACTATGGTTATGACATCCACCATTCTAAGCGATATCAGATGACTTAAAAACTAATTTCTTACTTAACGCCTAACGGGTAAAAATTGGATGGTTGAAAGATTTTTAGTCAGGGTAGTGGTAGAAGTACTGGTATTGCTAGGCGACATACGACACAAACCATATAACGGCTCATTTAAGAGCTTTAAAAACAAGAGCTTTAAAGCCAATTGAAGAATCAATCTATAAACAGCCAATGATAAAAAGCCGTTAAAAGAGAGCGGTTCATAAAAAGTTACCCACAATATTCACTAGCATAAACCATATGAATATCAGGTAATATAAGCACTATGAAGCTTACAACCACGGGGTTTATAGCTCATAACAGCAATGACTGCTGACAGTTATCCACAGCTTAGCTAATCTCAGGAACTAATCTGCTAACCATTATGATAATAATATCACCCTGCTCTGTAGCTAGATTATCCCGCTTGAAGCATCATCGCAAGCGAGCGATAGTCCTTATCAAGGATAGGGTCTTCTTGTCTTAATTGAGCAATTTTATCACAAGCATGCATAACAGTTGTATGATCTCGTCCACCAAAGGACTGACCGATATCAGGGAAACTATCCCCCGTTAGCTCACGAGCGAGCGCCATAGCGATTTGCCGGGGCCGTGCGATACTACGGGTTCTTTTTTTACCCATCAAATCTTTGACCGAAACATCATAAAACTCAGCCACTACTTTACGAATATTGTCCATATTGACGGCTTGAACACGCATGGCCACGATGTCTTTTAGCGCGTATTGTACCATCTCTAAAGTAATAGGGTCGCCTGTCAAATTGG
>JAUNVX010000044.1:0-8959 GCA_030540615.1 Psychrobacter sp.
CAGTATAGGTAGGGCTAATTTAACCACGACTAGCATAATCCGTCTACCCTTAGTGCGCAGTTAAACGACTTTTTTGTGACAGTTAACCCATTAATCTAAGAGTGGTATCCGTCTAACTGTATTATTTGACCGTTTATAAAGATTACTACAGTATCAACCAGTGTAACTATTTGTTGCCACATCTCTCATAAACTACTACACTAAAACTCTCTTTGAACAGTATTTCAGATTAAATTTTGCAAGGCGAATCTAACGTTTTATCCCTGCCATTTATATTTAAACATAAAGTCAATCTACCTTTGATGGTTAAAGCAGTGGTAGTTAACGATGGTTTATCTAGAGTGAGTGGTTGCCAATAGTCGCAGCACAATAAAGACCTCTATTGCCAAAATATTTTTTAAAGGAATTGTCCTCTTAAGCTAATGGAATATCATTCAATAATCCGTCTTAGTCATTAATGTTAATGATAATGATAAAAACACGAGCACCTCTATGACACTTATAACACCTGCTGAACCAGTTACGGCTCCTAAAAATTTAATAGCTCCTAAAAACTTGCCAACTTATAAAAATTTGCACCACGCTATCTGGCTCGCCAGCTGTACGCTACTCATGGGTGGCTGCCAGACCACGATGACTCAAAATAACGCTACCAATAGCGCTGATGCCAATAAAACTATGCGCGGCTCTAGCATTCTCGATAGCAATTATCGAGATAAGATTACGGCCAATACTCAAGCGTATAAAACGCTATTTGATGAATCAGTCAACCCGAGTGCTGATGGCCAAGCTCGCCTGCGCTTGCTGAAGTCAATCAATCAGCACTTGACCCATAATCATGTTAGCGTCAGCCAATTCAACCATCATGCCGCGCCTTATATCAAAGACGGCAGTGTTGATGCTCTATCAGACAGTTTGCTGCGGACACTATTTAATACCTTTGCCAAGGGCCTTGATGAAAAGGGCAGTAGTGAAGAGGATGGCTATGATGAAGAGGAGTCATACGAGCCTGCTTTTAGAGATGAAGATGAGTATCTGCAAGACCCTAAAGCATTGTATCTGAACTATAGCGACGAGTTGGCAAATCGCTTGCCAGAAGTGGGCTATAGCATTACTAGGCAGACAGGGATGTCAGAGGATTTCGTTGAGACCACCGATAGGGCAATAGAGTATGTCGATACGATTGATGACTGTTTAGTAGATTACTCCTACGAGCTAGATGAACTAATCAGTGATAACCCCAAGCTCACTGCCAATGATGCAAAAATAAAGCCTTTCAAAAAGGCCTATGGCGAATGCTTGGCACAAAGTCAAAAAAGTTATGTCGATACCATCAAAGCTGCTACCGGCTATCAGCGTCAATATATCAATAATCAACTTAGCTGTGTCAAACAGTATGACAATCGATTAGCCGACTTATTAAACTCTTCTCGGACCCCTAAACAAGTCGACTATGACCATTATGACAGTATCTACCAAAGCTATGATGTCTGCTATATGGCCGTGAGTCAGCGCTATCAGATGGAGCCCTCTTACTATACTTATATGGAGCTGTCCAAAAAACAGTTGGATTATAAGAACGAGCGAGTCGACTGCGCCAGTAAGTTAAGCGAGCAGCAGCAAGCGCTAGCCTACAAGTCAATCACTTACCGAAACAACCCCAAAGCCTATGCTGATTTGTACTATGACTTTGAATCATGTGATGCAGATGCCTACAACCATGCTTATTATCCAACCGAGGTCAATGAGAGTGGCCATGATGATAGCGATTATGACTCTAATGATAGCGACACCGATAATCATGATGCTAGTTATACCAGTCACTACTTAGACAATGTTAGTGACGAAGGCAATGGGGAGGAGGAAGAAGTAGCGGTTGCTGCTGGCTATCAAGAAGAGGGCTATGAAGACGACAGCTCAGATGCTGAAAGCGATGATGAGGAGAGCAATGATGATGCCGATATTAGTTACTCAGGCGTGGTCCATAAGCTTTTAAATTGGTTCAAGCGCACACCAGAGCAAATCACCGCTGCCAACTTATACAATTATCAATACTTGACGTTCAATAGCATCAGTCAATATGAGGCCGATAACAAACGCATCAGTAGCGTTTACAGTTATGACTTTGCCTCACCAACGATGCTATCGTCCATGCAACTGCCTATCGCCTTGGACTTTAATCAGGCTCAGATTACGATAGATCCTAGCGCCATAATGCCCATAGTTGCCGTTATTAATCCAGAGCATGCACCGATACCCTCGGAGATGAGCTCGCCCACAGTCACCTTTGATATGCCAGAGATGATGACCAGCCAGCTTCCGCCAGCGGTAGTCTATGATGTGTTTATTGACTCTATTCAAAAGAGTATGACTGAGCTAGATAGCAGCTATTTCACCGCACAAGATATTCGTGACGATAGCTTTGCTAGGCAAGTCGGAGCTGCTCGGGCAGTCAAAGTTAGTTTCGGTAGCAAACAGACAGGGGAGTTCGTTGGCGCCCTTATCAAACACATGGGAGAGTCGCTTAAAACATACGTTGACGAGCACCCTGAGCAAATCCCTGAAGGATCAGCGCTCAAAGCCAGTATTGAAAAATGGCAGGCGTCCAATGAGCATTATCAGACCAAAGATGCCGGCTCAATCTTGCAACTGATAGAGGCCATCGGGCCCATCTCTTTTAATAAGATAAATTATTATTACCTCGATGCAAACGATCGCCTGATTGCTAAACAAGTCCGTACCATGGTCGGTGGTAACTTAACGGGCGCAAAATCTACCTTCTTGGCTCAAACCAGATATGATTTAGCCAGCTTTAACCAGCATCCTCTTGCGCCTTTGTTTCTTGAGTCATTTGGAAGAGGCGCTCAGCCGCCAATGGATGGCAACGTTTGGGTAGAGCAAATTCAGAATCGACGCGCCAAACTAGATCAAGCGCGCTATGCTCGTTATGACTATGAGCGTGAAAATGACATCAAAGAAGCCGAAGAGGCGATTCAGGTAGCCGCGGACCAATACAACGATGGCTATAATAATGATAAAGAAGATAATGCGGATAATAATATTGAAGCTATGGTCGAAGAAAATGTACCTACCTCAATAGACAGCATGGGGCCATCAAAGCACAAGACGATAGAGATTACCGAAACCAAGCGTATGGTCCCAAAAACAGAGGATTAAGCCGCTAAAAATATCATCGATTAAAAATTGATTAAAAACAGCGGATTATTTTCAGCGTGTGAATGACTCCAAAAATTAAAAGTCTAAGGTAATAATAATGTCGACATCAGCCAAAACGAAATCTACCACGGTTAGCCAAAAATTAGTGACCCATAAAAACCAAGCTTCAAATAACTATGAAGTCCATTACCTCTTAAGATATCGTTTCGGCAACCAGTTGTCTCATTGCCTCAGTGTGTTTGCCATATCAGCGATATCATTAGCGTTAAGTGCTTGTCAATCTATGCCCGCCTCACCATCACTGAGCACACCGTCGATGGTATCTGCACAACAGGCAAAATCAACCTTGATTAGCGCCATGCAAGACAAGCGTCGCCGCTCCTATGTCTATGACAACAGCATTATCCTCTCAAATGGAGGCCGACAAAAAGATTTGGCCAACGCTAGCCATCAGCAGCTATCCATGGCTGACTCAGATATTGAGCACTGTGATCATGTCCACGATGAGGCTTATATTGATTTGATGACGCAAGCTGAGCAGCAAGGGCTTGAGGTCGGGGCCAAACAATTTGCTAGCCAGCGCCAATCTTTAAAACTGGCTTACCTTGACTGCCAGTCAGCACTTGAGCAATGGGAAAACAGCGAGGAGGCTGATGATACTTACTGGAATGAGGATAATGACAGTGGTTATGCTCAAGACCAGGACCAACAAGAACCATCAGACCTCGACCCTTTGGACAGTGAAAACGATGATATTTTGCCCGATGATTCGTCGGCCAATGAAGATATCAGTGATGCTAAGCGGGAAGTAGCAGAAGCTGAAGCTTATTTAAAAGGCGAGCTAGTCATTGAGGAAGATGAGGGCGATGAAGAAGACACTTCGGACCAGGCGTTTTTGCCCGATTATGATAGCGCCCATACCAGATTGGACGTCAAAAAGGCCAAACTCATTGAGGCCTACTTATTGAAGCCGTTGACCATCCATGGCCAAGGCAGCTATCAGCCCAGTAAGGGCGCCATGACATTTTTGCCAACACTACAGTATCAAACGCGCAACCATGTCACTGCAATCAACCAGCCCATGTATTTTGATGCCAAAGAAGGGGCTATCTACCTTTGGGCAGACAACTTTGTCTATCCGCTATCAGAAAACTTGGATGAGACCCTAGGGGCCAGCTGGCAGAATAAATGGCTAAAAATCTCCCTAAATGATGGCAGCTTGCCAGCCGGATTCGGCCGAGAGTTGATTGCCAGTCATTTTGCTGCGGTGGACCAAGCATATACTCTGTCTGATATAGCCGAATATCAAGTTCTATCAAAAAATAAGCTGAAGACAGATTTTGAGCCCCCTATAGCGGCTCAGCATTTAACCGCTATGCATGAGGCCAATCTACTCATTAGCTATACTCCGACTCAGCAATCTAGTGAAGCATTTTTGAACCATTATCTTAAAGAATTATATGGCCGCATTGGCTCAAAGTATCCCGAGCTAATCAAAGACTCTCAAGCTTTAAATAGCGAAAAAGATATCGAAAAAGAGTCGGTGGAAGACGGCAGCGCTAATAGTGAAGATACGAATATTACGAGCAAAGTCATCGTAACCGAAATATTAAGCGTCATTAAAGAGATGCTGGATGAGACCGACCAAAACCAACAAGATAAAATAAAAACAGCGGCTAATCCACAGACTAAGCCAGAGACCAACCGTAATGCTAATCAGGATAAAATCGACCAAATTGCAAAAATAGACTATGCCAAATTACCACCTGCGCTCAATAATGACAGCGCGCCTGTGCTTCAAGAAATCTATGGTATCGATACTCGGGGCCGACTCGCTTGGGTTTGGCACCGCGAAGATTTGGATGCTCAGGACTCTACCGCGGAATTAGGCAATACTGCAGAGGCGCTAAAAGGTCTTACTCTTGATATGTTCATCAGATACACCGACATCCCTGCAAACTATCTGCCATTTCCTAACCTTCCTAATAATGTACAAGTGCCAAACGCTCAAAACAGTGTGGACTTAAAAGAATATAGTCAGGCATTGAAGGCCAGATACGAAAATGGTGAGGGGACTGAACTGGGCAAAATACTTTTCAATGCCTTTGATATATATCAAGCTATTTATAAAGAGAGAACCAAAGAAGCTATCGCAGACAACGAGGAAAATAGTGACGAAGAGAGCACTGTAGCAGACGCGGCTAGCGAGGAAACCATAGTAGAAGAAGCGGCTACTGATATAGAAGAGGGCGAATAGAAAGACAACCCATGACTTGTCTTGGGTTATTTGTTATTATCGACAATTGTTTGTATTCACCATTAAAGGCTAGAATCCGGAGTTGGCTGGTATTAATCACTAGGATTTTGCTTAGTATATGGTATAGAATGGTCGCTTTTTTTAGCAGTTGATTCGTGAGTAGTCAACCACCAAGGAGGGTAAAATGAACAGTGCTATAGTACTGATTCTAGGCGTCATCGCGATGCTAGGCGGTTATCTTTTTTATTCTAAATTTATCGCTAGTAAAATCTTAGGGCTAGACAACAGTATTCCCACGCCAGCCCATACGTTAAAAGACGGGATAGACTATGTGCCCACCAACAAATATGTCTTGTGGGGGCATCATTTTACCTCAGTGGCCGGTGCAGCGCCTATTATTGGCCCTGCAATCGCGGTCATTTGGGGCTGGGTACCGGCTATCATTTGGGTGGTATTTGGTACCATCTTTATGGCTGGGGTTCATGATATGTCAGCGGTCTGGGCAAGCGTGCGTAATAAGGGTCAGTCCATCGGCTCTATCGCAGGCTCGGTCATGGGCAGCCGTGTACGTAGCTTAATGATGGTCGTTATTTTCTTATTACTGTTGATGGTCAATGCAGTATTTGGGGTAGCGATTGCCAATATGATGATCAAAACCCCATCCTCAGTACTGCCCGTTTGGGGTGCTCTAGTGGTTGCGGCAATCATCGGACAGTGTATCTATCGCTATAAGATGAGCCTGCCTTTGGTATCTATTATAGGGGTGATAGCGCTCTATACCTTGATATATCTTGGCCCTATGTTCCCAGTAGTATTGCCAGAGACTTTCATGGGCCTTCCTGATAATGCCATGTGGATTATCATTTTATTCGTTTATGCCGCCGTGGCTTCAATACTTCCTGTTTGGATGCTGCTACAGCCGCGAGATTATATTAATGGGTTGCAGCTATTTGTAGGCTTACTCTTGCTTTATGGGGCTATCTTTATCGCTATGCCTAACATTGTCGCGCCAGCGATTAATCATAATTTACCCGCTGACACGCCCTCAATGTTGCCACTATTGTTTGTCACCATTGCTTGCGGGGCGATTTCAGGCTTTCATGGCCTGGTAGCGACGGGCACGACTTCTAAACAAATCGATAAAGAAGAAGATGTGCGTTTCGTTGGCTATTTTGGTGCAATTGGCGAGGGTATGTTGGCGTTAGGGGCTGTACTTGCCGCTACAGCAGGCTTTGCCACTTTAGGCGACTGGGAAGCGGTCTATCAAAAATTCGGTGACGGCTCTATAGGCGCTTTCATCGATGGCGGTGCAACGATTTTAAATGCGGGAGTCGGAATCGATATGGTGCTGTCTCAGACCATGCTGACTGTCATGGCAGCGTTATTTGCTGGGACGACGATGGATACAGGCGTTCGACTTCAGCGCTATATATTTCAAGAGTTCGGTGATATTTACAACTTACCAGCGTTACGAAAAGGCAGCGTAGCGACTTTGTTAGCGGTGGGAACCTGTCTGCTACTGGCATTTGGTGCGGGAGGATTAGATGGCTCAGGTGGCATGATTATTTGGCCATTATTTGGTACTACTAATCAGTTGATGGCAGCATTGACCTTGATGATTGTCACTGTTATTCTGCTGCGAAATGGCAAGACAGTGTGGTACACCTTAGCCCCATTGGTTTTTTTATTAATCATGTCAGTGTTAGCGCTATTACTTCAGCTCAAGTCATTTTATTTAGAAGGCAATTGGTTGTTAATTGGAATGGATGTCGTCATTCTGATTGCCACTATATTGGTCACTTTTGAGAGTTTCTCAGTACTTCGCCGAGAATGGCGCCAACATAAAAAGTTGGGCTAGTAGTCTAGAGCGGGTCAACTGGCCTAAGTTCGCTTTAATGGCTCTGTTAATCTCTAATGGACTCACAAGACGCTAGCAATCGCTAGCGTTTTTGCTTAAGGCAGTCAGCAGTTAAATCAGCCACTGACCCAGCCATTCAATAACCTGAAAAAAAGCTATTAACAGCACCGTAATTATGCAATTACCTATAAGGATTCTCGCATGAGTAAAGAGGCGTCATTTTGGCAAAAATTCGTTAGTGGGTTAAATGAGTTTTATCATGCCCCTTATCGTCAAACGCTAGCTCGTGCCGCTCGCGATGAGGAAGACTTATTTATGTTATTACTGTTCGCCGAAAGTTTAGGGATAGACAATCCTGCTAGCTTTTATACCCTTGAGCTGCAGCCCATATTCTTAGAAAAGTTCCATGACTGGCATACTCGGATGGGCATGGAGCGCTGCCCATTACAACATGGTGGCTGCTGTTAGAGGATGGCTAATATTATTAATAAATCCAAACTCAGATCGGTTGAAATTGCTTAGCCCTAAGGCAGCCTAGGACGATAAAACCAATAATGACAATAAGGCGGTAATGACGATGACACAAAGTCTTTGGGATTTGAGCCAATCACTGCAGCAGATGCCCATCATATTTGTGGGTGGTAAAGGCGGGGTGGGCAAGACCACCACGGCAGCAGCACTAGCCGTCAGATTTGCTGCCAACAAAGAGCGAACCTTATTAATCTCTACCGATCCTGCTCATAGCTTAGGGGATGTCTTTGGTACCACTTTCGCTCATCAAAAGACGTTCGTTACCGAATATCTCGATGTCATCGAGCTAGACCCTGACTTCATTATTGACGAACACTTTGCTAAGGTTGAGCGCACGATTAGTGGCTATGCCAATCCTGATATGTTGCCCAAAATTCGTGAGCATTTGCAGCTGTCTAAATCTGCCCCTGGGGCGCAAGAGGCGGCTATGTTAGAGGCGATTTGTCGTCAATTAATTGAGGCGGTAGAGGCAGGCTATGAGCATGTAATATTTGATACGGCACCAACTGGGCATACGCTGCGCCTTTTGGTATTGCCTGAGATGATGGAGGCATGGACTGATGGGTTATTGACTCAGCAGAGGCGACAAGCGAAGTTAAAAAGTGCAGCCGACCATTTAACACCTAAAGCCACCTCTCATTCAAACCCTAACAGCCAGTCTAACCTCAATAGGACTAGGGAAGCTCAGTTGAGCAACCCCTTTGCCAAAGACAACCCTTCTGATCGCTGGTCACAAGCGGTCGAGGTACTCTCTCGGCGCAAAAATTTATTTAAACAATCAGGGGCACTGCTTCATGATACGGCCAAGACCGCCGTTGTACTGGTGATGACTGCTGATACGCTTCCTATAGCAGAGACTTATCGTGCTGTACAGCAATTAAAAGCAGCCAATCTTACGCCTAAAGCCATCATTATTAATCAGCTCATTCAAGCCAATCAAAGCGACCCATTTTGGCAGCAGCGCGCCACTCGCCAGCATAAACTATTGCTGGATATTCAGCATAAATTTACTGACTATTCTCAATATAAGCTGTATCTACAACAGTCAGACATCATTGGGATTGAGGCGTTACGGCGGTTATCTGACCCATAAACTAAGTGGCTAGAATTAAGTGACTAAAATTAGAGGATTAGAA
>JAUNVX010000044.1:9059-16840 GCA_030540615.1 Psychrobacter sp.
AGCCGATAGTTGCTCTAACCCCTCAGCCTAACGCAATAATGTCAGTCGCTAGCGGCGCAGCTTTCTAGACAGAGACCAAGCGCTATCGGCCCGCATTTCTTGGGCTTGCTCACTGGTCCCTCGATTGAGACTGCTCCATTGTGGCTTACTTCGAGCTTTTTTTAGCTCACTTGGGAGCTTGCCGGCATCCCAAGGTGAGCTTGCTTGCTCTTGCAGCTCAGCGATGGGGCTATCCGTCGTCGCAGCATGACCACGATGACGTAGGGCAGTGAGCAAATCTAAGGAGCGCGTCGCTAACAAAGTCAATGTCGCAGGATCAATATAAAGCCGCTTAACGCCCGTTAGTCTATCTGCGATACTGCTGGTGTTAGACAATAGGCCACCTGCTAGCCCGCCAAGTGCTGCTCCAAGTCCTAAGGTAGTGCCTAAAGCTGCTGCATCGATACCCAGTCCTAATAAGGCGCCAGCAGCAGCGCCTGATGTGGTTCGGATACCATAGCTTTTGAGCAGCTCAGGATCAAAGGGGTCTTGCTGATACTCATGCAGCTCAAGGGGCGTTGCTACCGCAGCATTGTCATAAAACTTATAAAGGTTTAGCAGCTGCGACTGCATGGCGCGCTCGGTCTGACGCACTGCTTCCTTCATCTCACTGAGCACCGGTAGCGGGTCATCATCTTCTGCAATCTCACGCACATAAGCGGCGACATTGAGCAAAAAGTCGGCGATGATAATATTGGCCTCATCATATAACTGCGCCCAGTCTTCGGTGCGCCGCTCAATCAATCGGTTCAAGGTCTCAGGATGCGTGAGCATGGTGGCTAAGTTTCGCCAAAGGGTCATCTCATCGTCAAACTCAAAGGCCACCGAATCAAAGCGAGTGGAGATATGCAGGTTGCGCCTAGCGAGCATGGTCTGCCAGTCATTAATATTGGTATCTTGGCTATCGGTAAAGTTGAAGACAGGCATCACTGGAATAGCGGCCCAAGACAAAATCGCCAACTCATCTTTGTATTTACCTAAGACCGGTTCACGCGCATCAATCACATAGATTGCCATATCACTGGCCAGCAATTGACGGATGACCTTGGCCTCTTGTGAATAGTCCTCAACATAAGCATTAGCTGGGCTAGCAGTTTGACCGATGGTTTTGAAATTGACAGTATGATTGCCAGTAGTAGCTGTACTGGCATTGGTTTTAACGACGTCGGCACTAGCAATATCACTGGCCAAAAAATACTGTAATCGGTCGATACCATCACGCCGCGAAGCCGTATTATCCTCAAGCCAATCCATCAGCCCTGAGGCATCCTCAAGACCGGGGGTGTCATATAGTGCCACTAGCGCTTGTCCTGTTTGACTGTCGCTGATGATAGCGCGCTCGACATGACGCGTGGTGGCCGCTTCGTTTTTGACCTCACCAAAGTACATATCGCGCAGCAAAGTACGAAGGATAGAGGTCTTGCCCGTATTGGTATGGCCCACGACAGCAAGCTTGAGCGCCTCGCCCTCAGCAAGAGTGGTCTTAGGAGCATCTTTTAAAATGTCTGACATGGACCTTTTGGTCATCACCTCACTCTCAGATAGCAGTGGATTATTATCAGCCACTTTCGATTGAGGATTCGATTGAGAATCTGGTTGAGAGGGTAATTGATTGCCCGGCTGATAGGGTGCTACTGGCTTATCATTATCCGTTTTATCCAGTGCTTTGTCCGCAAAGAGGCTTTTATGCTGAGGCGCTGAGGCAGTTGGGTCGTCCTTTTGATTGGTATTTTGCATATTAATCTCTTTAGTGATAGCTTTTAAAGACAGTTTAGTTGGATTATTTTGATAAGGTTTAAGATAGGTCAAGGCGATAAGAAAGGCAATGTGAATAAAATAATTAGCCTGTCGAAACCAAGCCTATCTGCCGCTCAGCCAGTGCCGTTTGCCACTGCTGATTCCGAGCCGAATCGATTGTTTCATCTGTTTGCTCGTCCTTTAATAACTGAACGATCAAGCCTTGCTTGGCATGGGCGGCGATTTTGTCAAGCTTTCGCATAGTGCCGCGGTCAGGTAAAGCTTTGGCATGGATACCTAGCAGCACTTGAACGTCATGATGCTCTAGATACTCAAGCAATCTGTCCAAGTCATCTCGGTCATCTAAAACCCCAAAATCCTCAATCTGGTGACCGGCACTAAACTGGTACCAATACTCATCATGATGCGGGTATTCAAGCAGCGCTACCAGCTTCTTGCCATGGGCGACTCTCGCCACGGGCGCAACAGGCACCACCTTTTCTACAAAGTCATCTTCATCCACCACTTTACGTTGCCAAAAGTTAAATATTTTTTGATAATAAGGCAGGTTAAGGTCGAGGCGCATTTTTTTGCGGCGAAACATCAGCGCACAAAAAGCCCAAGCGATGCCGCGAGGCACAATCCCATACATGAGCAAGCTACCAATCAATAAACTGGCCCATTGACGCGCAATAGATAGAGGCATTGCGCCTTGCACCAAGCGGCTTTGAGCGATGGCATCGGCATCAGGCACGCTAAAACCTACTAAACTTGGTAGCCAACCAAGCCAGTGGGTGAGCGTCATCAGCGTATCATCAGAGAGTAAAGTGGACTCCCAACTAAAGCTATATTGGCGCACGATGAGCAAAAATATAATCGCAAATAGCATTCCCGTTAAAGTCGCAAGCCAAAGCTGATGGCTAAACTTGCTGAGATACCAACGCATCCCTGTGTGCTGAAGCTGACGGTCATACAGCTCAACAGCTGCCTGAGTAATGTTATCTTTACCGCGAATAAGGGCTTTGGGACTGATAAAACTGGTGATGATGCTAGGCGACTGACTGCCTTGATTGACTAAGGTTAGCACCAGCCAGCCCACCAACATCAAGGTATGAAACCCTAACAGGCACACCAAAACATAAAAAAAGTTGACCACGTTGGCCTGGAGCAAAGTGAATAATCCCAAAAATCCTGAGACACACCAGACGATGCTCATGATGGTGATGATGCCTTTGATGCGGCCGTCTATCTTGCCAAGGGTGCTGGCCAATTTGCCATTACTGTCAATACGTTCTGCTCGGCGGTGCAGCTTTTGGATAGGCGTAGCACTTTCTTGTTGCAACTTTTCTGTGATTAGCAATGGGTCAGTTGCAAAGACATGCTGGTGGCTCTCAAGCTCTCGTACCAGCTCTGTTAATTGGTCTTGTTTTGATAGCATGATGAGTAGTCACTAATGAGTAGAGGAAATAGAATAATTGTCATTGTAGCGCAAATTTCAATTTACATTTTTTTTTACTGAGCGCATCATAGAACAAATTTATTTTAGGTTGAGTTTATACCATTTATAAGGATATTCAAATAAAGCTAGACATATGTGGAGTATGCGTTATGAGCATGCTGCTTTATCTTATTGTCTAAGCGGGTTCGATATCTAATAGGTGTAAGTTATTACGACATTTGCAGGGAGCTTTTAATGCCACCAGTTAACAACACACAGCTTACAGCTGCGCGTCCCGAGGATAAAAATCTAGGCGTGATGGCCAATATTGCTTATGGCTTTCAACACGTTCTCACCATGTATGGCGGTATCATCGCTGTCCCCCTAATCGTTGGTCAAGCTGCTGGACTTAGTCCTGCTGAGATTGGACTGTTAATCGCAGCCTCTTTATTCGTAGGCGGCATGGCCACCGTATTACAAACGATTGGCGTTCCATTTTTTGGTTGCCAACTGCCGCTGGTACAAGGGGTATCTTTTGCCAGCGTGGCTACCATTGTGGCCATTGTTACCTCAGGGGGTGGCCTGCCAGCGGTGTTTGGTGCGGTCATCGCCGCTTCGTTAATCGGATTATTAATCACCCCAATATTCTCCAAGATTATCAAATTTTTCCCGCCTATTGTTACAGGGTCTGTTATCACCACCATTGGTCTCACCTTGATGCCAGTAGCCGCTCGCTGGGCAATGGGTGGTAATAGCAAAGCTCCTGATTTTGGGAGTATGGCGAATATTGGTTTGGCCGCTTTTACTTTATTACTGGTCTTATTACTCAGCAAAGTCGGCAGCGCGGCCATTAGCAGACTGTCTATTCTACTGTCCATGGTCATTGGTACTGGGGTGGCTTGGATGCTCGGTATGGTGGACTTCTCCAAAGTCCTAACCGGTCCGATATTCGCCTTTCCTAGCGTGTTTCATTTTGGTGCTCCCGTCTTTGAAGTTGCCGCTATCATCTCTATGTTCATCGTAGTATTGGTCATCTTAGTTGAGACTTCAGCGGATATCTTGGCCGTCGGGGATATCATCGATACTAAGATTGACTCACGCCGATTAGGCGATGGCCTGAGAGCCGATATGATTTCTAGCGCTATTGCTCCTATTTTTGGCTCATTTACCCAAAGTGCCTTTGCACAAAACGTTGGACTGGTCGCTGTCACTGGGGTCAAGAGCCGATTTGTGGTGTTTTTTGCTGGCCTAATTTTAGTACTGTTTGGTCTCATGCCGCTCATGGGCCGAGTCATTGCGACGGTTCCTACGGCAGTGCTAGGCGGTGCAGGATTGGTGCTGTTTGGCACCGTGGCTGCCAGTGGTATTCGTACCTTGGCACGTGTTACCTATGAGAACAACATGAATTTAATCATTGTGGCGACCTCCATAGGCTTTGGTATGTTGCCCATCTCTGCCCCAACTTTTTATGATGCCTTCCCTGATTGGTTTGCGACTATCTTTCATTCAGGCATTAGCTCGGCCGCTATCATGGCTATTTTGCTCAACTTACTGTTTAATCATTTTACTTTTGGTAACTCTGATAACCAGTCAGTATTTGTTGCGGGCACCGCCGACCGAACAGTGAGACCACTGGTGGTTCAAGCTTTAAATGAAGGGGATTACTTTAAAGATGGCAAGCTATTTGATGTTGAAGGCAATGAGATTTCCGTAGTAGCGCTAAAAGATGGTCAGCCTCCGGTTCATCATTAACCTCAAGACTGACTATTTAGCTGTCTTTTATGACCCAAAACCGCCTGAACAATTAGGCGGTTTTTGTGTTTTCTTAAGCTATTGGACGCTAGCGTTAACGGGATTGGCTAAAGCAGCGATAATAGGTTACGGTATAAGTAGTCATACAAATGACCTTATAAATGACCGTGTAAATAATCATAAAACAAGAGAGAGGCTCATGCAGCAGTCCCACTATCTTATCATTGGCGGCGCTGGCGGTATCGGCCGCGCCCTAGTAGAACATCTGATTATGGCAAGCAGCGTGGATGGTATCCAAATGCAACTGTTCGCCACTTATCATCGCCGTACCCCAGATAGGCAAGCGAGCAATCTGAACTGGATAAACATGGACGTGACCAATGAGGACAGTATCCAAGCCGCAGTGGCTGATATTCAAAGCAAAACCACTCACCTAAATGTCGTGATAAATGCTGTTGGGATGCTGCAAAGCAAAGATAATGGCCCTGAAAAAAGTATTCGGCAACTTGAGAGCGAGTTTTTTATAGAAAATATGACGGTCAATGCACTGCCTAGTTTATTGATTGCCAAACATGTAAAACCCTTATTAAAAGCCGCTAGCAGCCAATCTAGCACTAAAGACAGCCCTGCCATTTACGCCACTATCTCAGCGCGAGTGGGCAGTATCAGTGACAATCAAGTGGGCGGTTGGTACAGTTACCGGATGAGCAAAGCGGCGCTGAACATGGGTATGAAAACCTTAGCTATCGAATGGTCCCGAACCCTCAAAAACGCTTGTGTGGTGGTCATGCAGCCAGGAACCGTGGATACTGAACTGTCAAGACCCTTTCAAGGCAATGTCCCTAAGGCCAAGTTATTCACTGCCGACTACAGCGCGGCGCAGTTATTAGAGGTGCTGAGTACAATGACAGTAGAGCAGTCCGGTAGCTTTGTCGATTGGGCAGGGGAGCAGATACCTTGGTAACGTCATGATAGAGCTGCAAAGTAAAATAAAATTAAAATGAGGTTAAATCGCTAAATAAACCAAGCCAATAATAAATAGCGATGCTAGTAATAATAATATCCCATATAGCAGCTTATTCACCGTCGAGGCATTTGCCACTAGCGCCAGTGGTTTAGCTTTTTTATCAAAGCTTAAAATCATGGTGATATGCTCAATACCATCTTCAAGATAAGGCATACCATCTGCCACAAAGCCTAGCGATTCATAAAAACTAATTAAATAAGTTTGTGCCGAGATAATGATAGGCGCTTTACGATATTGTTTTTTGCAATATTGAATCGCCTGCATCATCATTTGCCGCGCAAGGCCACTATGCCGATGCTCAGGCATCACCAGTACTCTACCGATTGAAGGCATGAGGGAGGTTTTGGTCATAAGGGCACTATCGACATCCAACGTCTTGGGTCTTAGTTTGGTGAATTCTGGCGGGATAATCCGGCAATAACCAATGAGCACCTCATTTTGGTGGGCGACCAAATGCAGACAATCAAAGTCCACCTCATCCATGTCTTGATAAGCACAGTGCTGTTCGACCACAAAGACTTGCGAGCGCGCCTTTAAGATATGATAGATGTCGACATTGGTCAGTTCATCAAAAGGTTTTATAGAAAATTGAGTCATAAGGGCATGCTTGTCTTTTAGTAAATGGTGTCTATTAATGAAAGTCTATTAATTAAGGTTTAGTTGCCGATAATGATGGACTAAAATGGCTCAAAGAGCAGAATATTATAATGTAAACTGCTTTAAGAAGGGAGCGTTCAATAAAGTAGACAACTGCTTGGCATTACTAAGACCCTTTACCATTATCGACTTGATTGGCTACCCCAAAAGGAATATGCACCGAGGGAATCTTAGGAGAGGTTAAATGCAGCACTTGATCATCAAAGAAGATATGCGGCTTGAGAATCTCTAACACCTTGGCCTTATCAATCCCCCCCATAAAAAACGCTTCATTGGTAGAGATATCCCAGTCTCTTAAGGTATTAATCATGCGCTTATGGGCAGGCGCGCTGCGAGCCGTAACGATAGACACCCGCAAAATGCGCTGATAGCTCGCATCTTCTGCAATCTTGGCTTCCTCTACTTGCTGAATAAAGGCAATACGCGCCAAAAAGCTTTTGAGCGGTCCGGCATGATGGGGGATATTGACTTTGTGGGTCTCATGAGAATAAAAGGCCGCCAGTTTACCAGACTTATAAACGGCTTCTGCTTCATCGTCGATAATGACCCCGTCAAAGTCAAAGGCTATCCTAAGCTGCTCATCAGCATCATCATCGGTCATGTCCCCCTTTAATATTTGACCTGCAGGTAGGCCGTTTGCGACAGCTTGGTCAATGTCTTGTTTATTGGCGGACAAAAACAGCTCAATATCAAAAGCGGGGATATATTGATGCGGCGACTGACCTTGCAAAAATACCGCTCGGGTAATAGGCAGACCATAATGTTCAATAGAGTTCATCACTCGAAGGCCAGTATCAGGGTCGTTTTTGGACAACAAAATCACCTCGACTAACGGGTCTTCAGGGGTCGAGCTTAGCTCATTAAGTTTCAAAAGCCTGCGGATAAAAGGGTAGGCGTCGCCAGTTTTAAGGACATCATCTTGATGCTCTCTTTGGTATTGCCGGTAAGCCTTTTCACCTTGCTCCTTAAATATCTGGTCAGACTCAGTTAAGTCAAATAAGGCACTAGAGGATAGTCCCACCACTAGCCTTTGCGATAAGTCGTATGCCATCTCTAGTTTCCTTAAGATTGAGCGAGTTAACCCTTTAAAGTCTCAGTAATTTTATCCAAGTTTAGACTATCAGACATCGC
>JAUNVX010000298.1 GCA_030540615.1 Psychrobacter sp.
AAGATGAGCGGCTCATTGATATCATTCAAGCTTGCTCAGAGCTGCCAGGCTACCGAATATTTAAGTACATCGATGAGCATGGCGATAAACAAGTGGTCGATAGCAGTGACGTCAATGATTATCTGCGCCAATATACAGGGACGGATTATAGTGCTAAAGATTTTCGCACTTGGATGGCTTCAGTATTGGCGGCCAGCTACTTATACGAGCAATGCCAAAACGATGACGAGGCAGCTTTGTTAGCCAGCGAGGCTAATAGCAAAGAGCGTGAACAATATGTAGTCGATATGGTCAAAACCGTGGCAGGCAAGCTTGGTAATACTCCTAGCGTTTGCCGAAGCTCTTATATTCACCCTAAAGTCATTGATAGCTTTTTGAATGGCACCTTTTATGAGCGTTATAAAAGCGCACGGCGTGGTCGCACCAAAGCTTACCAACATACCGATGAAAAAGCTTTGCTTGGGTTTTTGAAATCAGCCAATGATTGGTAAAGCCCGTTTTTAACCTAATTGAACTTACGCATTCCAAAGTAGTATGGCGACTAATTTAATAAAAACGATACAAAATGTATTGAAATAATAATAAGAATGCGGTATTAATAGTTTAGCAATTTTATAATTTTTCAAGTCACTCTTAGACTGACTCTTTTCACTGGTTTTTACCTCATAAGCTAAAGGATTAGCGACCATGACTGTTCAGATACCCCCTCATACCAAAAATGAAAATGCCATAAATAACAGTACGGTAAATAGTAGTACTGAAAATAATAGCGCTGCCATTAACCTATCCTCTATCAATGTCTCATCTGAAGCTATACTTGACTATCATGACTACTGTCAGAGATTTGACATGGATACGCTAATGTCAGAGATATTTGGCGAGTGTTTGGAGGACAGCCGCAATGCTTATCAAGCCTGCTGTGGTCGTCATGTCCGTGATGGAAAAGGTGACAAAGTAGCCTTGGTTCACGAAGATATCCGAGGGAAGGTCAGCAAGCTTACCTTTGATGAGCTGGCCAAGCAAAGTGCCCAAGTCGCCAATTTACTCAAGTCATATGGCATTACCGCAGGCGATAGGGTAGCGACTATGCTACCTAGGACGCCCGAGCTGTTGGTCATCGTTTTGGGGGTTTGGCGTATCGGGGCAATCTATCAGCCGCTGTTTACCGCCTTTGGTATTGAGGCCATTGAGTATCGTTTGGACAAGGCCCATACCAAAGTAGTGTTTACTGATGCAGCCAATCGTCATAAGTTTGAGGATATTAATCAGCTGCCCAAGATGGTATTGGTTAATCAGGCCAATGATAACTCTTGGTCAGACGACAACTATTATCAGGTACTGGCAGAGCAAGGTCAGGCATATGAGCCATTACTATTGGAGCCGGATGACGCGTTTTTGCAGATGTTTACCTCAGGCACGGTGGGTAAGTCTAAAGGGGTCAGCATACCCTTAGCAGCGCTGCCAGCATTTTATCTATATATGCGTTATGCCATTGACCTGCGAGATAACGATGTATATTGGAACATGGCCGATCCGGGCTGGGCCTATGGGCTATATTATGCGATTACCGGACCGCTGCTAATGGGCATGACCACTTATTTTAATGAAGCTGGCTTTGATGCTCAAAATGTCTTTGATTTTATGGTGCGGCATAAGATTACTAATCTGGCCTCATCGCCTACTGCCTTTCGTATGATGAAGTCGAGCGGGGTGTTTGAAGGCAAAGTTGATCAGCTGTCACTACGGGTGGCGAACTCCGCTGGCGAGACGCTCAATACTGAAGTGGTCAGCTGGGTCACGGATAACCTAGGCTGCCGAGTTTGCGACCAATACGGTCAGACGGAGACAGGGATGACCTGCTGCGTCCATCATGCGCTCAGTCATGATGCCCCAATAGGCTCGATGGGGCTGCCGTTACCGGGTCATAAATTGGCGGTACTTGATGAGCAAATGAGCGAAGTAGGTGATGGTGAACCGGGTCAATTGGCGGTGGTGCTAAGCCAATCACCCGCTTTTTATTTTACTGGCTACAGTTGGCATGAAAAAGACCCTTTTTATAATGACTATTATCTCACAGGTGATGTGGTCGAGCGGCACAGTGATGGCACCTATTGGTTCTCTGGCCGGGATGATGACATTATTATCACCGCAGGTTACCGAGTAGGCCCTACGGACGTAGAGAACTGCGTCATGGAGCACAGTGCCGTTGCCGAGTCAGCAGCCATTGGCGTCCCTGATGAGCTGCGGGGTCATGTGATTAAATCCTT
>JAUNVX010000045.1 GCA_030540615.1 Psychrobacter sp.
AGTAATGCGACGGGCTGCCCGATGCTGTTATTAAATCCAAGTACTCAGCCACATATTAGCTTACAAAGGTTTTTGACTGGTCAACCAAATGATGTCGCTCAAGACAAGGTGATTTATCAGACGTCAGGAGGTTGGGGAATAACTCCCGCTGATTTAGAGTGGTTTGCTAAGCATCAACTGCGCGAGATTAAGTATCCTGAGCAAGTCGCGGTAATTATTAAAACTGGTGATGAGCTGCTGAATCCGCAGATAGCTGCAGAATTTTATCGCTCACAAGGTGCCGAGGTACTAATTCAAGAGGGTGGGGACCACCGAATGAGCGATTTTGAAAAGCAACTACCGATAATTATGGGAAAGGTAAAGGTGCTAATGGATTAATGATAATAAACAGTGGGTATAAGTTACGACATGAGTTGTCGTGAATTTAGATTCTAGGCCATTATCTTAAGCATTATTCGCTATAATAGGCTCATAAAATTATTATTATTAGACTATTAGCCACGAACTAGAGCAGACTCTAGGGAAGCTATAGCCACCAAGGATTAAACTGTGAGCCAATATAATACCCAATCGCTTGAAGTCTTAGAGGGCCTTGAGCCTGTCCGTCGTCGCCCAGGCATGTATACCGATACTACTCGTCCTAACCACTTGGCACAAGAGGTCATTGACAACTCCGTTGATGAAGCGCTAGCAGGCTACGCCAAAACCATTAAAGTGCAGCTGCATGAGGATGGTTCGCTGTCTGTAGAGGATGATGGCCGCGGAATGCCCACTGATATCCATCCTGAGTATAAGCAGTCTGGGATTGAGCTGATTCTCACTCGGCTGCATGCCGGCGGTAAGTTTTCAACCAGTAACTATCAAGTCTCAGGGGGCTTGCATGGTGTTGGTATATCCGTGGTCAATGCATTGTCGACCCGAGTAGAGGTAACGGTTTGGCGCGAAGGGGTGCAATATGAGATGGCTTTTGAAAATGGCGCTCCGGTTACCAAGCTGACGGAGTCTGTTAGCTCTAACAAACGTAAGCGCGGTACTCGGGTACGCTTTTGGGTAGATGGGTCGTTTTTTGATACGCCTAAGTTCAGCGTCAAACAGCTTAAGCATAACTTAAAAGCCAAAGCCGTCCTCGCCGCTGGTCTCACCATTGAGTTCTTTGATGAGATTAACAACGATAAGGTGGTTTGGCAGTTTGCTGATGGGGTAGTAGAGTATTTAAATGAGCAATTAGATGGGCTTGAAACGCTACCCCCTGAGCCGTTTTATTTTACCTATGATGCCAAGCCAGGCGAACGTGCTGGGATTACTTTTGCCTTGTCTTGGCTTCCTGAGGGCGGTACTCCAATCCAAGAGAGCTATGTTAACCTCATTCCTACAGCCCAAGGAGGGACGCATGTTAATGGTCTTCGAACCGGGATATTAGAGGCGCTACGTGAGTTCTGTGATATCCATAATCTGTTGCCTCGAAGTGTGAAATTAACAGGCGAGGATGTTTGGGATGGGGTCAATTATATCTTATCGCTAAAGTTTAGTGAGCCTCAGTTCTCAGGCCAGACCAAAGAGCGGTTATCAAGCCGAGAGGCAGCCGCTGCCGTTCAAGCACAAGCCAAAGATGCTTTTAGCTTATGGCTTAACCAACATGCTGACTTAGGTGCACAAATCGCTGAGTTGGCTATCTCCAAAGCGGGCACTCGTCTGAAATCTGCCAAAAAAGTAGCTCGAAAAAAAATCACTCAAGGGCCTGCATTGCCTGGTAAGCTAGCCGATTGCCGAGGAAATTTGCGCGATGGCGCCGAGCTGTTTTTGGTAGAAGGCGATTCAGCGGGCGGCAGTGCTAAGCAAGCCAGAGATCGGCATTTTCAGGCTATTTTGCCCCTTCGCGGTAAGATATTGAACACTTGGGAGGTCTCACCAGATACGGTGCTATCGAGTCAAGAGATTCATGACATCGCTATTGCCATCGGGGTCGATCCTGCTTCTGATGATTTATCCGAGCTTCGCTATGACAAAATCTGTATCTTGGCCGATGCTGACTCCGATGGCTTACATATCGCCACGCTGATTTGTGCTTTGTTCGTCAAGCATTTCCCTGCATTAGTAGATGCAGGCCATCTGTTTGTCGCTATGCCCCCTTTGTACCGAATAGATATCGGCAAAGAGGTCCATTATGCGCTTGATCAAAGTGAGCTTGAACAAATATTGAGCAAAGTCGCGGGTAATAAGAGCCCCAAAATTACTCGATTTAAAGGACTTGGGGAGATGGACCCTGAGCATCTTCGCGAAACCACCATGAATCCAGACACCCGGCGCTTGGTTCAGTTGGATATGGATGATATGCAGTTGACCAACAGTGTGATGGATATGCTGCTAGCCAAAAAGCGCGCCTCAGATCGTAAAACTTGGCTTGAGAGCAAAGGGGATTTGGCAGATATTGTGGTATGATAAAGACTCTCTATTTGGGAAAACAAGTGTTCTACTTTAAATAGCAATTATTCGAAATCAAGCAGCGTTATTATTTAGTCTATTGATTATAGAGGCCATGCCATGTCTAAGCAGCCCCGCCCTTCTACCAATCGCAGTGTCTTAACTCGCCGTCTTATTGGCGACAAAGTTCCTAGACGTGGTGGTATTGTCGCACCGCCTATCGCCGACCAAATATTAAAGGTATTGGGCTGGAAAGTGGTGGGCGAGATACCTAATGTGCCCCAAGCGGTATTTCTAGCATTGCCGCACACCTCTAATTTTGATGGTCTATATGCCATTCCAACGCTTTTGTCGCTAGATTTAGACATCAAGATTATGGGTAAAGAGAGCTTGTTTAAAGTCCCTGGTTTGGCCACGTTTTTTCGTTGGGCGGGGATTATTCCCATTAATAGAGACAAGAAAGGGTCAGTGCTACAAAATAGCATTGAGAGATTCACTTCAGGAAAACCTCTTTTTTTAGGATTGTCTCCTGAAGGGACTCGATCATATACCGACAAATGGAAGACGGGGTTTTATTACATCGCACATGGAGCGGGAGTACCTATCGTACCGGTAGCCATGGATTATCAAACCAAGGAAGTACGCTTTATGGCACCAGTCATGCCGACAGGAGATATCGAGGCTGACTTACCAAAGATTATTGAGCAGTATAAAGGGGTAGTGCCAAAGTATCCAAAGCGACTGTCTAAGCCGCTACAAGATGTGAATAAGTAGAGTTAATAAGCACTAGTCATGAGCCGTAATAAAAGCTTAGAGCAAAGATGTTAAGCTAATTCGTTCTTAGCTAGCAGACTGGCTATCATTCACGTTAACTCCCCCATCAACTGGCAATGTAGCGCCAGTAATCATCGCGGCATCTTCGCTAGCCAAAAAAGTAATGGCAGCAGCGATATCATTCGGCGTGGCCTCTAATCCTAATAAGGACTGGCTCGCTTGATAGTCAGGGCTGGTTGAATCCGCAGCGATGGTCGAGCTGATGGCATTAATCCGGACCTTCTTAGGGCCAAGGGCTATCGCCAAATGATGGGTTAAGTCACTAAGTCCCGTTTTGGCCAGTTCATAAGTCGCTACACGGCCAGTGTCTTGATGATCTGATAATGAAAAGACATTGACAATATTGCCTTTTGATTGGCATAGAGCTGGTATAAGTGTTTGGCAGATACTCTGAGTATGGCTTAAATCGTTTTCTAAAGCATTTTGTCGCTCTGTCGTCTTTACCTCATTTGCTTTAGTAAGATGCGTCAGTGCCGCGATGTTGACCAAAACATCAATGTGTTCAAACTTCTTAAGAGCATGTTCAACCATAGCAGACACTTGATTCGGTTGGGTAATGTCACAAGTGATAGTGAGATGGTTGTCAGCATGAATCCATGTATGATCTTGGGGCAATAAGGTCGCTGTCTCTTCTAAACGGGCAGCGGTTGGGCCGACCAATACCACGCTCGCCCCTTCTTTTGCAAAGCGTATCGCTGCCGCCCGTCCGAGTGCTGATCCTGCCTCGGTGATGATGACAGTTTTATCCTGAAAACGTTTCATTTAATCTTCTCCTCTTTGGTTATAATACTGGTCTGCTAATATAGTATTGCAACTATTATCCACTTGTCATATCTATTATCTACTTAAAGTACGGCTCAAAACCGTCTTAGCCAAGACTAAGTATAGGCTATTTATTCGCATTGGTATAATTGAGTGACTTAGAGTTTAAGCCTTTCAAATTTGATAAATGAGGGGGCGGTGATAAGGTTAACCTTAAGCTCTTAGCTAGAGTGTATGATAATTAAAGCGTATTGACCTTATTGCTTTAGCGATTTAGTCATTATGTAATGACTACTCAGACTTTAACCACCTATTGTAATTGGGATAACAGTGACCTATCAATCTTTGAACCCTCCTAACTGGTTAATGTGTTATCAAGAGCCAGAAGTCCTTAATAACGAGGTAAAAGTTTTTTTATTACCGTTAGGACGGCTAGCAGTCACTTATTTGTCTATAGATGTTGAGCAGCAGAAGCTTACCTCGCGCAAGCTACAAGCTATTGAAACCCTGATAGATGGCGCTTTAGATATAATGAGTGATACTTTAGCAGCTGTTAGCTCAAGGACTGATGAGGGCCAAATATCAGCCAGTATTCCAATGCTGAGCGTGTTGATTGTAGATATAGAGCCGGACAATGGGCAGTGGTTGGATTATTGGTATGCCAAACGTATCCAAAAAAATAATTCTGTGCCGCAACTCAACTCACAAGCCGCCTCCATTCCAACTTTTTGTCTATTTAGTCCAAAAGGCTGGGAGCAAATAATAACTTTACTGCCTACGCCAGGAGAGTTATGGCGCTATCTACTCTATCATCATAAGATACTATCTCAGTCTCTAGCGGCTAAAGAGAGCTTTTATGCGCAGGCAAAATCTAGCTTAATGACCTATGTTAATAGTTTGGCATTATTCTCGCCAGCTATCGAAGTTGATAATACGCTACTTAAGTATGGGTTGAAGGACGCCCCCAATGCAAGCTTAGTGACTATGGCCGCTATCGCCAAGGAGTCCAAGCAAAGTAGGGTATCCAATGAGCTCAATATTCATACTCTAAAAATGGCAGAGATGTCACAAGCCCTTAAGGCCAATAGCGATGATCGTTCTATTATGACGCCGTTATTTGATAGAGACTCGTTGACGATAAATCAACGTCATTTATTAAACGCCGCAGCGCTTTGGTCGCAGTTATGTTTGCAGATGGTACCTATTACTGATGCCACTGAAGCCTCTGAAGCATCAATTAATGAGGATTGGCTAAGACAATTACTAGATGAGTCATTATTCTCTCGATACCAGCTCGTATCAGAGCTTTATAACTTTGCCAATCAGCCCGTTGAAAAACGTCAGAGTGGCTATGTGGTGCATCAGCATTCTTATGAGTCTTTGGGTCGGCACTATGTAATGATTTTTTATGGTCAATCTCAAGCAGCTACTCATCAAAAGCACATACTTCAGCCCAAGCTTGCTGACATAGCTAGCGATATGGTTAGTAGATTACCTATCAGTGAGTTACATCATATCATTGTATTGGGAATCAGCTTTGCTAGGTCACAGCAAGAGACGTTTATTGAGCTAGACGCGTATATCAAGGCAGTGACGCCTATGAGTGCTAGAGAAAGGCAGTTAACTCGGCAACTGCAAAAAGCCGCCAGTCTTAAGGGCTAAGGGTCTTTATTAAGTAAGCTATTCCTATTCACTAAGCTATTAATTTAGCCATAAAAAAAGACAGCCTAGGCTGTCTTTTTTGTTGAAGTTATGACTTAATACTCGATTATAGCGCTACAAAATGCAGGCCAACCATCACACTTATTTCAGATCTTTAGGATCAATAGTGCTAGATGGCGTGGTGCTTGGCGTAGTCAAGTTAGTTGAAGGAGTGGTTGGGGTAGGTTTAGTCGCTAAATCAGCGCTAGAGCCCGAATTAAAAGTCGTGGTGGCACGGTCATTTTCAGAAGTTACTTTGGTATGACGAGTGCTTTCAACTTTTAGCCCAGTACGTTCTTCTTCTACTTTGTCTTGAAGCTTACGAAGTAAGCGAGCAGCGGCTTCTTGACCACCTAGGCCAAATGATAGAGCAAAAGCTACGGCAACAGCCCCTAAGGTTAGACCGAAGGCTAGATTGACGATAGAGTCTGCAATACCCATCGCTCTTAATCCCATCGCAAGCACTAGGCCCATGATAAGAACACGAACGATATTGGCTAAGAATGGCGACCCTTGCTCAGAGCGCTCAACGATACCAGCGATTAGGTTAGCCAGCCAGAACCCAACGAATAAGATAACTGCACCAAGAATGATACTAGCGCCAAAGTCGATGAACATTAAGATTAAAGCACTAATGGCCTCAAAGTTAAGCAGGTCAGCGGCAGCAATGGCTGCAAATAACATAGCAAAGAACACAAGGGCATGACCCACTAGGTCAGAGACGCGAGTCTCACCCATGGCTTGGTCAAGACCAACTTTCGCAGGAAGCTGATTAACTTGGGTATTCTCAAGCAAGCTTTTAACGATGTTGGCTACCATACGAACGACGAAATAAGTCACAACCATGATTGCCACTGCCATAATAATATTAGGCAAGGCTTCCATGATTTTGTTAAGCATATTGGTCGCAGGACGGACAATTGCTTCCACTTTTAAAGCTTCTAAGGCGGCTAAAATAGTTGGAATAATGACCACTAAAAAGGCCAATGAACCAGCAATATTAGGAATGCTATTTTCATTACTCAAGCCAGCTTTAGTCGCAAGCTCTTGGACATTAAACGTTGATACTAGGTTTACGACGATACCACGGACGACTTTGGCGATGATGTAACCCACAAAGAAGACAACAGCGGCCATCAAAATATTAGGGATAAAGCTAAAGATTTTATCAACCATATTGGTCAATGGGGCAAATAAGCCATCAAGCTCAAGCTTACCCAGTACCATGGTCAATACGATTAAAAGGATAAACCAATAGACCATATCGGCAATTGTAGAGCTCATGGGCTTCATGCCAGCTTCAGCACTTAAACGCTCATCCATACTGGTCTTGGACAAGGCACCATTTAAGGCAGTTCGGGCGATAGTAGCAATGACCCAACCAATGACACCAACAGCAACAGCACCGATAAGATTAGGAATAAAGGCAAGGACTTGATTAACCATATTAGCGAATGGTGCTGAAATTGAGTTTAAATTTAATTGGTTTAAGGCGCCAGAGATAGCGATGATAAAGATAAACCAAAAGACAATTTTTGAAACAATGCCTTCAATATCGTATGTCTTACCCGTTGAGGTATTCATACGCTGATTGACATTCATTCGAGCCAGTACATTACGCACCAAAGCGGCAATACCCAAGGCAACCAACCAACCAAGAACGAATATTAAAATCGCTCCAATGATTGAGCCTAGAGGTCCCCCAAGGTAATTATTAAAATCTACAAACATGTGGTCCATGTTTTTCTCCTATGATATAAGTCAAGCCATATAGTCAGCTTAGATAAAAGCCGTCGCTATACGATTATACAAATCTGTTGTTATAGTAAACCAAAAAAACATGACATTTTGAATTAATGATGGATTGTTTTGAAGCCAACCAATATTCAATGTCTAAACTGTCTGTTTATTGGATTGAGCCTAATGACAGCCAGTTGCAATGGTAACATAAAGAAAAGTTAGGTATTAGTTAAACTGGCTTACTGTAACCACCAAGGGGCGGCGAATATAGCTATATAGGTAAAAATCCTCCAAATATCGGATATTACACCACTTTCATCCTAATTTTTATTAACAAAAATACAACATTGGTCAAAGGTGTTTTGGTAAATCATAGCTTGCTAGAGCTATATTTGCTATGATTGCGCTTACAAGTGTCTGTATATAGATGACATTCAAGGGTCAATCCAAATACAGCATTCATGAGCAGACAAGCGATTAACAGATTATTATTTGTTATTGAGAGTTAGCTGTTTTATAAATAATGCCCGATAACCAACGATATTAAATGAGAACCTTATGAAATCTAATACTGTCCTACTGTTAGCCACCTTATCAAGCAGTGCTCTATTAATGAGTGCTTGCAGTACCAATAATAGTAATCAGACAGCCCCTGCAGCAGCCGTATCGGTTACGGAACAAAGTACAGATATCGAAAAAGTAGGGTATAGCCTAGGTTATATGATGGCAGAAGGTAATAAAGAGACTGTCAACGATTTAAATCTTGATACCTTTGAGCGAGGCTTTCGTGATGGCTATGAAGGCAAAAAGGCGGCTTTGACTGAAGAGCAAATGCAAAAAGTCCTCATGGACTATCAGCAGAAAAAAGAGAAAGAAATGCTGAGTAACATGAAGACCAAAGCAGAAGACAATAAAAAAGCAGGCGCAGCTTATCTGGCCAAACATGGCAAAGAAGCAGGCGTGAAGGTCACCCCATCAGGCCTTCAGTATAAAGTGCTTAAAGAAGGCACAGGCAAGTCGCCAAAAGCCACTGACATCGTCAAAGTGAACTATGAGGGCAAGCTGCTCGATGGCACAGTCTTTGATAGCTCTTATGAGCGCGGTGAGCCCGTTGAGTTTCCGCTTAATCAAGTCATTGCAGGTTGGACCGAAGGCGTTCAGTTGATGAAAGAAGGCGCAAAATATGAGTTTGTTATCCCTGCTGATCTCGCTTATGGTGAGACAGGTAATCAAGGTATCGATCCTAACAGCACTTTGATATTCACAGTTGAGCTGTTGCAAGTGAACCCGCCACAAGCTAATGCTGCTGCCGCCGCTATGCCTGCTGACCCTACTAAATAGAGTCAAGTAGCTAATATATAAGTTGAGTAGGTAAAGTTACTAGTAAGCTAATAGCAATCTACTAATGATGATACGGAATCATCGGCGCAATATTAGCGATAACGAAGTGTACTGATAAAAAAAAGCCCCCAATAATATATTGGGGGCTTTTTGCTGGGTAGATTAGGTATTCGCATCACAAGATGAAGAAAGCTATTAAAAATATAGTTTAGAGCTGCTAATCTCTAAAGCAGCTTTTGGAATACCTTAGAGTTACGGCCATTGTGATACTGCTCACGTCTTGGCTCAGGTAATTCGTCAGCTGAGACTTCAGCAAAACCTTGCTCAACAAACCAATGCGCCGTGCGCGTCGTTAGAACGAACAGCTTATGTAGACCGTGACTACGGGCTTGTTGCTCTAAGAAGGCCAGTAAGTCAGCGCCGCGGCTGCCATTGCGGTAGTCAGGATGCACCGCTACGCAGGCCACTTCTGCTGAGTCGTCATCTAGCGGATGCAAGGCTGCACAGCCCAGAATCATACCATCACGCTCAATCACGCTATAGTGGTCAATCTCTTGCTCTAGTCGCTCACGAGTGCGTTTGACTAAGATGCCTTGCTCCTCAAGAGGGGTCAATAGCTCAAGTAGGCCTACCACATCATCGACCACAGCTCGGCGAATCTCTTCATACGGATCATGGCTAATCAGCGTGCCTGAGCCATCACGAGTGAATAGCTCCTCAAGCAAAGCGCCATCTTTGGCATAAGAGATGATATGAGTACGATGCACACCCTGACGGCAAGCGAGACTAGCACAGTGTAAGAAATAGTTGATTTCAATATTGATATCACGGTCACGTAAAAAGCGCTCAACCTCATTGGGAATCATTTGCGGCAATAGGCGGTCACCATCGCTAATCCCCGTCTCAGCACCCAAGAAAATCAGCTTGTCCGCATCCAAAGCGATAGCAGCGCTCAGTGCGACATCTTCGGCGAGCAAGTTAAACACCTCTCCTGTGGCCGAGTAACCCATGGAGCCGAGTATAACCATATGATTATGTAATAAATTATTTTTGATTGCCTCAATGTCAATAGCACGTACTTCACCTGTCATTTGATAATCAATGCCATCGCGAACCCCATAAGGCCTTGCGGTCACAAAGTTGCCTGATACGGCATCAATGCGAGAGCCATACATGGGCGAGTTGGCCAGTCCCATAGACAGCTGTGCCTCAATCTGCAACCGAATCGCACCCACGGCTTCAAGGATGTGCGGCATGGCCTCACGTGGTGTCACGCGGATATCATTGTTTAAGGGAGTCGTGATACCAGCGTCAAGCAAGTTTTGGTCGATTTGCGGGCGAGCGCCATGAACCAATACGAGCTTGATGCCTAGGCTGTGCAGTAAAGCAAAGTCATGGATTAGATTGCTAAAATTAGGGTGATTGACGGCTTCTCCTCCGAACATAATCACAAAGGTCTTGCCTCGATGAGTATTAATGTAGGGAGCAGAGTTACGGAACCAATGAACGTAGTCAGGATTGATTTTTGGCATGGGGCTAGTCATCATAAGAGTTCAAAATTAAAGGAATAGAGTAAAGGGTTAGGACTAAGGTAATGGGGAAAGACGCAGCTAGTATTATCTACCTCACTCCTTCTTGAATTACCATAGCAAAAATCCTTATGTTGAGCTATCTTTTTATTGACGACTGTCCATTGTGAGCTTTATAAACTCCTGTAAAGCACTGACACATAACCTAAACACGTAGCCTATGTTCCCACAATGAGTTTTTGTTATGCTATTGGTATTAAAATACCGAGCCAGTGGTTTGTAGAGTAAAGCAAAAATTTGCTAGTCTAGACACTAAGGGCAGTTCAGTATTGGTACTGATATCTGGTTAACACTCACTATTATTTTCTAACCCCTACTTAAGTTGTTATAGGAATTAAAAACATCATGACAATAATGACCTCTTCTACAAGCTCAAACCGCCGTTTATATTCAGCATTATCGGCTACCATTATAGCCGCTGCCGTGACGACTCAAGCCTCTGCCATGCTGCCCACACCAGAGCCTGAGTTGAATAACCCAAGCTCTCTTGAGACTGCTGCTATTGCTCGCCAAAATACGACCACTGCTTTAACTACGGCGCAAAGTATCATGGGCAGCAATGCGGGTGCAGCGAGTAATAATGCAGCGTCTAATGCCAATGCGGTGGTCAGTAAAATTACAGCGGCTATCGTGAGTGTCGATGCTAATGGACAAGAAACCCTAGTGCCAGTAGATGCCAATACCAAATTGCAATCAGGTAACGTGATTGAATATCAAGGATATTTTACCAATACCAATAAAGACCGCGTGCGTAAAATGACGGTGACCATGAGTATCCCAGAGCAAGTTGAGCTACTTAAAGTCATCTCTCCTGCATATCCGCAGGCTAGCGTGGATAATAATGTTTATGGCCCGATGCCACTAAAAGGCATGGTCAATGGACAGGCTCAGGATATTCCTTTGACTTATTACCGCTCAGTGCGTTGGGATATCGAAGGCTTGGGGCTAAACGATACAGCAGTGGCCAAGTATCGGGCCCGAGTTAAGTAGCCTTACTTTAAGCCTTTAACTAAAATGCTATAAATTTGAACATGCTCCTGATGGGGCATGTTTTTTTAACGAAAGGGGGGTGGGTTTCTTTAACTATTATCTGGCTTTCATCTGGCTTTCACATTGTTGCGTTATGGTAATCCAAGAGTCATCAATTTATCACCTCAAGGATTCCATCATGCGTCATCAGTCTATTACTGACTTAGTCTCATCTAGACCTCTTCTTATAGCTTCGGCTCCTAATAGGCCCTCTAATGCCGCTAATAAAAATTGGCTCAATCTGCCCAATCGCTCGGCTCTATTGAGTAAAGTAAAGCTACTGCCTATTGTGCTGCTTTTAGGTATGGGAGGGGGCTTAAGTGGCTGCGGTGATGACGATAATCAAATCAAGGATGACAGCGCCTCAGGCAATGATGGGACGCCGCCCACCGCATTCACCCAAGTGGCTTTTAAACCCGCAGGGAGCTATTTGCACGGCGACTTTGATCAGTCAGCTGCTGAGATTATCGCCTTCCATCCCCCCAGTCAGCGCAGCTTTGTGGTCAATGCTCAAAACAAAAAAGTCGATGTGCTAGATTTGAGCAACATTGAGCAGCCGACCTTGGTGCAGTCATTGGATGTGTCGGACATTGGTAGTACGGTCAATAGTGTCGCGGTATTTAATGATTGGGTGGCAATCGCTGTCCAAGCTCCCATCAAGACAGATCATGGTCATGTGGTGATTTATGATGCCAATACTCTTGAGCGCAAAAGCAGCATTGAGGTCGGAGCGCTACCGGATATGGTCACTTTTACGCCAGAGGGTCGCTACTTATTGGTCGCTAATGAAGGTGAGCCCAATGCAGACTACAGTATTGATGCTGAGGGATCAGTCAGTATCATTAATATTGAAGATATAGAGCGGCCTATGGTTGCGACAGCGTCATTTACGGGTTTTAATTCACAAAGACAAAGCCTTATCAACGACGGCGTCCGTATCTTTGGGCAAAAAGCCGATGGTAGCATGAGTAGCGTCGCCGAAGATTTAGAGCCAGAGTATATTGCCGTAAGTAAAGATGGCCAAACCGCTTATGTGAGCTTGCAAGAGAATAATGCCGTGGCGGTAATAGATATCGCCAGTGCGACAGTGACCGCTATCAAAGCATTGGGCGCTAAAGACCACGCTAAAGCTGGTAATGAGCTAGATGTGAGTAATAAAGATGATGGAGTCAATATAACGACTTGGCCGATTATGGGTATGTATATGCCAGATGCTATAGCGACATATTCGGTCAACGATAAGACTTATCTGGTCACCGCTAATGAGGGCGATGCGCGCGAATGGGGAGACTTTAATGAAGTGGTGAATTATAAGGATGTTAAGGTTGACCCAAGCAAATATAATACTGCGACCTGTCATGATATGGACTGCGGGGATAAAAAAGCTCTAGGCAAAATAGACTTCTCCAAAGTGATGGGAGATAGCAATAATGATGGCATCTATGAGACGCTCTATAGCTTTGGTGCGCGCTCGTTTAGTATCTGGGATGTCAATGATATGAGCGCTCCGGTCTATGACAGTGGTAACTTAATGGCTAAGTATATCGCAGAAAAATACCCAGACAACTTTAATGCCAGCAATGATAAAAATAGCTTGGACAATCGCAGCGATAATAAAGGCGTGGAGCCTGAAGGGGTGGCTATTGCTCAGGTTGGCTCGCAGACGATTGCTTTTATCAGCCTTGAGCGTATATCGAGCGTTATGGCCTTTGATGTCACTGATCCTAATAAGGTGACATTACTGGGGGAGATCAATACCCGAAGCTTTGATAATACCAAGCTTAAGGCAGTCAAAGATGGCAGCGCCATTCCGAATGCTGATGGCGATTTGGGACCTGAAGGCCTCACCTTTGTTAGCGCTGAGGCGTCTCCCTCAGGCAAGCCTTTATTGCTCGTAGGCTTTGAGGTGAGTGGGACCTCTAGGGTGTTTGAGTTAGACTTTAGCCAGTAGAGATGGGCGATTTAATCTACTGTGCATATGGTGACTGCTATAAGCAGGCTAGCGTGGCCGTTATAGAAGGCTAATTGGGGACAGTTGCGGCGCTAGTACTTGGCTTGGCTACTGCATTGGCAATAGCTTCAGCAATGGCAGGAAGACTCTGCGCTGCTGCTGCTTCACCTGCCATAATCGCCTCATTACGCCTTGAGGTATCAATGGAGCTGATATGAGCAACGTTAGGCCGAATGATTACCTCAGCACGGTTGACCTCAGCTTGAGACTGGGCATATTTGCCTTTACTAGCGTAGGTGCTGTTATAGCCCTTTTCCATCAGTGACCAAATGTTAGGGGCGGTTTGATGGTCGGTATTATTAGCTTCTACTTTGGCATTATTGACTGTCTCATCTGTCATTACATCGACAGCAATGATGACATCAGCGCCCAGCGCTCTAGCTGTGTCCACAGGAACTAGGCTAGTCACGCCGCCATCGATATATTTTTTGCCGACTTTTTCAGGGATTCGCGGCGCAATAAATATCCCAGGCACGCTGCAGGAAGCTTGCACCACTAGGCCCGTATTGCCACTGGTAAAGACAGTCTTTTGCTGGGTGTTATTCTCAGTAGCAACGGCAGCAAAACGAATGGGCAGCTTTTCTATAGGGCGCGATTTGACTTGCGCATTCACAAAGTCTCTAAGCTTAATTCCCTCGATAATCCCTTGATGAGCGATGGTAAAGTCAGTAAGCTCCTCATTAGAGGTCGTTAACGCCAGTTGGGTCAATGCATCAGCTGTCATACCGCTGGCATATAGGCTGCCGACCAAGCTGCCGACACTGCTACCGACGATTAAGTCAGGTTTGAGGCCACTGGCTTCTAATACTTTGATGACTCCCACATGAGCAAGCCCCTTAGCACCGCCGCCGCCTAGTACTAAAGCAATCACTGGCTTAGTCGGCTGAGGCACCGCTCTAGCGGACACTGGCATGGTCGTGGTACAAGATGACGTGGTCAGGAGGAGTCCCGCTGCCAGTCCTGCCTTAGCAATAGGTAGCCTAGCCTCATAAGCGTGACCAAGCGTTCGTTTCGCGCTTTGCAATGGCTTTTTAAACCGCGTTTTAAACATAGTTCTTGCCTAATTAATTCATATTCGTTTTGGATTTATGAGACTTAATAGCGACGAATATGAGCAGGTGAGGATTAAAGTGACTCTATTTAAGACTTGCTGTCAACATAGACCCTAAGCAAAGCATCAGGTCGATTAACCTGGGCCATCATCTCGAAGCGCTATATTATCAAACTTTTTGGCTAACGTCGCGCAAGTGTTGGCCAGTTTGTAGATTTTGCTGGTGACAATAGACCGGTGGTAAGTCTTGAAATTATTCTTAAGCTTTTGGCTAGTATTGTCTCTATAATTTTCTATATTACCGCCAAACTTATGGTTTAATATTATGTCTCCTCATTGAGTTATTAATCTATGTCTGTCTCTGATTCCTCATTAGTCTCTCAATCACCTAAGATATCAAATAAAGCACTGACTACAGCGGTAGATTTGCCGCTGAGTGCCTTAGCAGGTGTTGGGGTCAAAGTAGAGGGTCAGTTAGAGCAGCTGGGGGTGAGTCGAATCTTTGATTTACTGCTGCATCTTCCGCGTGATTATGAGGACCGTAGCCGTTTGGCCCAAATTGGCGATTTGGTCCATGGTCAATTGGCTTTGGTAGAGGGACAAGTCATCCATGTGGACAATAATCGTAGTGGCATGACCGTCATGATAGAGGATCAGTCTGGACGATTGTCACTGCGGTTTTTTAAGGTCTATAGCAGTCTCATCCAAACCATGGCCTTGGGGATGCGTTTGCGGCTATTTGGGGAGGCCAAACTCTCAAAGTATGGTCTGCAAATGCACCATCCAGAATATAGCGTGGTCACCCAAGGCGCCCCGTTGACCAATACGGGACTTCAGCCTATTTATCCTACGGTAAAGGGTCTGCATCAGAACAAGCTAAGGACTCTCATTAAGCTGGCTTTGCAAACCGTCCGCCAGCAAGGTTTGCCATTGACAGTATTTAATACCAGTGACTGGCAATCGGTGGGGGCGCTGCCGGTTGCTTGTTTTACGGCCAATACTGCTGATACAACTAGTACGCCTAATTTAATAGGGTTAAATTTAATTGACTCTAATTCAGCAGGGTCAAGTACAGTAGACAGGTCAACCCATACGTCAGTAAGTGGCTCATCTAGCCCTTCAATCAGTACTGAAATGGGTGCGGAAATGAGTGCTGAGCAGCAAGCGGTATTTAATCTTAGCTTATTTGAAGCATTAACCCTCATCCATACTCCGCCCATGCATACCGATTTAGGACAACAGGCGCAGCGGTTATCCCAGCTAAAAAATCGTAGTCATCCTGCTTGTCAGCGCCTGATTATCGAGGAGCTGACGGCGCATCAGCTTAGTCTACTGTACCGGCGTCAACAGCTACATCAGCACAAAGCGCCTAAGTGCGATAAAACCAGCCCCTTGGCAGTAAAACTCTTGGCCAATCTACCCTTTAGTCTGACAGGGGCGCAGCAGCGAGTTATCAATGATATAACGACGGATATGGCGACCTCTATCCCTATGCTACGGTTGGTACAAGGGGATGTGGGCGCTGGTAAGACATTAGTAGCGGCTTTGGCAGCTTGCTACGCGCTCGATAGTGGCTGGCAGGTAGCGGTCATGGCTCCAACAGAAATCCTAGCAGAGCAGCACTTGCTGAACTTTAAGGCATGGTTCGAAACGATAGGTGTGGGAGTCGGTTGGCTTGCGGGGAAACAAACCGCCAAGCAGCGCCGCGAGGCTTTGAGCGCTGTGGTGGATAACGATGTGCAAATCGTGGTGGGCACCCATGCGCTGTTTCAAGAGAAAGTTCAGTTTGCTAAATTAGGACTGGTCATTATCGATGAGCAGCACCGCTTTGGCGTTGAGCAGCGGATGGCACTGAGCAATAAAGGCGTGGCCAATAGTACACCGCACCAACTTATTATGACAGCGACGCCTATACCGCGAACGTTAGCCATGAGTGCGTATGGTGATATGGACACCTCTATTATTGATGAGCTACCCCCAGGCCGCACGCCCATCACTACCGTGACGATTGATCGAAATCGCCGCGATGAAGTGATTGAGCGTATCGCAGTCAATTGCGCTGAAGGCAAGCAGGCCTATTGGGTTTGTCCCTTGGTTGAGGAGTCTAATGTCCTTGATGCGCAAGCTGCTGAGGCCACTTATGCTGATTTGGCAGAGCGTCTGGATATCCGTATCGGCTTGGTTCATGGCAAAATGAAAGCCGCTGAAAAGCAGGCAGTGATGGCTGACTTTAAAGCTGCCAAACTGGATTTATTAGTTGCCACTACCGTGATTGAGGTCGGTGTCGATGTGCCCAATGCGTC
>JAUNVX010000046.1 GCA_030540615.1 Psychrobacter sp.
TCAAGCTCTTGAGCATGCAAAAAATGAGTGTGCTGGGGCGCGCGTTTGGTCTGAGACCATTCCTCTAACATGTCTTTTTTGATTTGCTCGGTGATCCTAGCTATCTTGTCACTAGAGGTGGGGTCATCGTAAGTTAGCTCAATGCGGTGGCCATTGGGGTCAAAGAAATATATCGAATGAAAGATACCATGATTGGTGACGCCTAAAACCTCGACACCCCCTGCCTCAAGATGCGCTTTGGCCTCTAACAGCTCCTCACGATTTTTGACTTTTAGGGCCAAGTGCTGAACCCAAGAGGGTGTGTTTGGATCTGCGCCCATCTGTGGCTGATGGGGTAGCTCAAAAAACGCCAAGACATTGCCACTGCCTGCATCTAAGAACACATGCATATAAGGGTCAAATGCATGGGTTGAGGGCACATGGTCCTCAGCAAAAGCCAAAACAAAATCCATGTTCAAGTGCTTTTGGTACCATTCCACGGTTTCTTTGGCATCTTTGCAGCGATAAGCCACGTGGTGAATTTTTTCTATTTTAAAGCTCATTATCAGCATCCTTTTTGATAAAAATGGCTTAAAGGTTTAAAGATAAACTAGTCAGAGAACTGAAAATCTAAGGCAGGCAGCACCTTGCCGCGCACCTCACCAAACCCTATCCGGATACTGTCTTTTTGGGCAAAGCCTTTCATAATAACGGTATCACCGTCTTCAATGAAGGTACGGCTTTGACCTCCTTTTAACGCGATAGGCTTGGTCGCATTCCATGCCAGCTCAAGCATCGAGCCAAAAGTATCAGGCGTTGGCCCTGATATAGTGCCAGATCCCATGATATCGCCCACTTCGACCTTGCAACCTGTGATGGTATGGTGCGTGAGCTGCTGCGCCATTGACCAGTACATGTACTTGAAGTTGGTGTGGCAGATAGGGGTGGCCTCAGCAGCACCCTCGGGCAACAGCTCGACACTTAGCTCAATATCAAAGCTGCTCGTACTGGTAGACTCGCACAGATAGGCTAGTGGCTTGGGGTCTTGTGGCGGGCAGTCAGTCTTAAAAGGCGCTAGCGCATCTAAAGTGACAATCCAAGGGGATATTTGGGTGGCAAAGGTCTTGGCATTAAAGGGCCCTAGCGGCACATATTCCCACTTTTGAATGTCGCGCGCTGACCAGTCATTGAGTAGCACCATGCCAAAGATATGATCCCAAGCGTCCTCAACCTTAATAGGATGGCCCATTTGATTGGACTGACCGACGATAAAGCCCGTCTCAAGCTCAAAGTCGAGGCGGCGACAAGGGGAGAATATCGGGCGCTCATCTGCTTTGGGTTTGAGCTGCCCTGAGGGCCGGATGATGTCTGTACCACTCACGACCACAGTACTGGCGCGGCCATTATATCCCACTGGCATCTCCGCCCAGTTGGGTAGCAAGGCATTGGCAGGATCGCGGAACATGGTGCCGACGTTGGTGGCATGCTCTTTTGAGGAGTAAAAGTCGGTATAGCCCGGCACTTGAATCGGCAAGTGCATGCGGACCTCAGACTGCTTGAATAAGGCCTTGCTGAGGAGTTCAGGATTGCCTGATAAGGTGTCACAGTCAGTGGACAACAGCTTCTGAATCGACTGCCGAGCGCGGGTCCAATTGTCTCGTCCTGAGTCAATAAAGTCGTTGAGTGTCGGCTGATTAAAGTAGGGACCACCTGTTAGATTGAGTAGACCTTCGGCTTCTAGTAGCGCCAAGTCCAATACCTGATCGCCAATAGCGACACCTGCTCGGCGCTGGCTTTTATCATCGGCACCATCACGGACCAAACTAAAGATACCATAAGGCAGGTTATGGATTGAGAAGTCAGAGTCGGCCTCAATCTCGATAAATGAGGTTAAATTCGGGTCCATCGTTGGCATAAAGGCTCCTTGCCGGTGTTTTAATAGTCATATATTTTGGATGACTATAATCACAATAAGAAAATACTAAGCACACTGAGAAAATATTTTAATAATTTGAAGGGGCGTAATTTACGTAATAATTAATCCATTATAAATAATGTAATTTATTACTTAGCTGATTACAACCTGTCATTACAAATATTTTCTCAGTTTAATGAAGGCAAAGCTCTTGTTTGTCAGCTTTTAACTCTATTAGCCTTTTAAGACCGTGGCCATGGCCTCAGCGACATAGTCAATATTGGCGCTGTTGAGTCCCGCCATACATACCCTAGAGTTCATCACCATATATAGACCAAACTCGCTCTGTAGACGCTCAAGTTGTTCAGTGGCCAATCCAGTAAAACTGAACATGCCTTTTTGAGTGGTGAGATAGCTAAAGTCATGATTAGGCAGGCTGGCCTCAAGTCGAGCCCTAAGCTCGCTGCGCATACTTCGGATTCTGTCGCGCATGACATACACCTCCTTGACCCACTGCTCATAGAGTGCAGCATCATTCATGACCAAATCGACCACATGACCGCCATGAGATGGCGGGCTGGTATAGATTCGGCGCACGATATAGTTCATCTGACCAAAGACTCGCTCAGCTTGGTCAGCATCGGGGCAAAGGATAGACAGACCGCCCACGCGCTCGCCATATAGCGATAGATTCTTTGAAAAAGAGTTGCTGACGAACAGCGCAAGTCCCATCTGGGCCGCTTTTCGAATAGCATAAGCATCGTTGTCCATATCCTCACCAAAGCCTTGATAAGCAATATCCATAAAGGCGATAAGCTCACGCTGCTGCACCACCTGAAGCACTTGGTCCCACTGCTCATGGGTCAAATCCATGCCAGTAGGGTTGTGACAGCACGGATGCAGTATCAGAACATCATGCTTATTTAGCGTCTCAATGAACCCAATCATCTCCTCAAAACGGATGCTATGATTGGCTGGGTCATAATAAGGGTAACTGCCTACCTCTATGCCGCAGCCCTCAAAAATAGCGATATGGTTGCTCCAAGTAGGGTCACTAACGTAGCACTTGGCGTGGGGGAACCATCGATGAATCAGCTCAGCCCCGACTTTTAAAGCGCCAGAGCCGCCAATCGTCGCAATGGTGGCCACGCGATTGTCTTGGATGACTTTCGCCTCTTGACCAAATAGCAGGCGCTGACAGCCTTGACGATGACCTAATAATCCCGCCATGGGCAGATAAGGGCGAGGGGAGATGGGACTGGCGATGCGCTGCTCAGCGGTTTTGACACAGTCCAAAACGGGCAACTGACCTGCATCATCGTAATAGATACCGATGCCTAGGTTGACCTTGGTGGGGCGAGCGTCTGCCGTAAACTTGTCCATTAATCCTAAAATAGGGTCGCCAGCGTAATAATCGATGTGTTGAAACATAAAAGCTCCTAATAACGGGGTGAAATTACCATATCATTGGATAGGTAAGGGGTGAATAAGTGGGTAATGAGCAGTTAATAAATGGATAATGAATGAGTAAGGGGCTGCCATGGGGAACTAGGCGTTAAACTAGATTCAGACTCAGCCATAAGGGCCGATAAGTCAATCATCACTAAATCGGCCAAGCTTTAATCTACTTAAAATTTTGTGATAATAACTCATCATCAAAATAAGACTGCATAAACGCTTTAAAGGCAATACTGGCAGGAGACAGCGCCCTTGAGGCTCGGTGATAGACAAAGAACTGTCGCCACTTGGTCGGCTCAGACAGAGGCCGCGTCTGTAGACCATTGGCCGATATCCAATCCACCACATCAGGCATATACGGCAGACATAAGGTGACGCCAAAGCCTTGACGGGTCATCTCTATAGCCGTCGACATAAAGTTGACTTGATAAGCATCCTGTTCAATATGCAAGGTGATTGCCTCATCAAGTTCGGTCTTAATGGCATCCGTAAAAGGCCCTTTAAGCGTGATTAAGGGCGTGCCAATTAAGGCTTGCCAAGTGATGGTGTCTAAGTTAGCCAGTGGATGACTATCTGGCATGACCACGCAATAGGGCAGCTGATACAGCAGCTCTGATTTGATGTCCTCATTTGCGCTCTCATGATTGAGCTCAACACCCACGCCTAAATCTACCTCAATGTCATGAAGATACTCAAGCACTTCCTTGGCAGAGCAGTCTATCAAGCTGACCTTAATCTTAGGATAACTGCGAGTGAATTTCGCCACCACAGCGGGCATAGAAGAGGCAGCAAATTGTGACACTGCCAAACGAACGTGGCCTTGAGCAAGCGTGGTCAAACGACCCGCTTCATTTTCGAACAGTTGCAACTCATTGAGGACGCGCCTCGCTTGCGGCAATAAATGCTGTCCCACTACTGATAAAGACAGCTGGCGAGTGGTTCGGTCAAATAGCACAATGTCTAAATGACTCTCAAGCTCCTTGATAAGGCCACTGACCGCTGATTGGCTCAAGTGCATCTGCTCGCTGGCACGTGTGAAGCTGCCGTTATCAGCGACTTCAATAAATGCGGTAAGTTGCCTAATACTGGTATTCATAAGAAAACCTGATAAATAAATCATAAAAAACGATTGGTCTTATAAATCAAGCTAATCTAATATGATAAAAAGGTCAATAGCTATTGAAGTAGTGCTTTCAATAGACGAGCGCTATGGTGAATAGTCCAATTGATTAACTCAGAATTAAAAGCACTCCTAAAGCGGTTAAAATTAAGGAAGATTGAGATGGCAGATTTATTTGACAATCCCATGGGCCTTCAAGGATTTGAATTCGTTGAGTTCGCCTCCTCTGAGCCTGAGCGGCTAGAGAAACTGTTCACTCAGCTTGGTTTTACGCATGTGGCGACTCACCGCTCTAAGGACGTCCTTCTATATCGGCAAGGTGATATCAACTTTATCATCAACCGTGAGCCAAGAAGCCATGCTGATTATTTCGCCCAAGAGCACGGTGCGGGCGCTTGTAGCATGGCGTTTCGGGTCAAAAATGCCAAGCAAGCCTATGAGCTGGCTATCGAAAATGGCGCGCAGCCCATAGAAGTTCATACTGGCGTTATGGAGCTACGCTTACCTGCTATCAAAGGCATTGGTGGCTCACTGATTTATTTAATCGACCGCTTTGATGAGGGCAGCTCCATCTATGACATTGATTTTGAGTATCTTTCTGGCGTAGCCAGACGACCTGTCGGTTACGGTTTTAAAGTGATTGACCATCTCACGCATAACGTGTACCGAGGCCGAATGGCGTATTGGGCCAAGTTTTATGAGCGCATCTTTAACTTTAGAGAGATTCGCTATTTTGATATCAAGGGTGAATATACTGGCTTGACCAGCAAAGCGATGACCGCTCCTGATGGCAAGATTCGTATTCCCTTAAACGAAGAGTCAGAGAAAGGTGGTGGTCAGATTGAAGAGTACTTGATGCAGTTCAATGGTGAGGGTATTCAGCATATCGCCTTGTTAAGTGACGATTTATTTGCCAGTATCGATCAGCTAAGAGCAGCGGGCATACCGCTAATGACAGCGCCCACTGACAGCTATTATGAGATGCTTGATGAGCGGCTCACAGGTCATGGCGAGCAAGTCTCTGAGCTACAAATGCGGGGCATCTTGCTCGATGGCACGACCGAAGGCTGCGATGCGGGTCAGCCCCCCAGACTTCTGCTACAGATATTCTCCGAAACCATCGTCGGCAGTCCGGTCTTTTTTGAATTCATTCAGCGAAAGGGCGATTATGAAGAGGGCTTTGGTGAGGGCAATTTCAAAGCGTTGTTTGAGTCTATCGAGCGCGACCAAATCCGCCGAGGAGCCATTGGGCAGTCAGAGGACGCGGTAACGTCTACCGTTCAATAGGCTATTTATTATAGGTTATTTATTTTGCACCGATGAGCTAAATGAAGACAAAAGGAGAGCTGCATGGAACGCATTGCCTCTACCCCTCATGCTAGGGAGAGTTGCCCTGACTTTATAAATGAAGTTAAGGTCAAGTCTAAAGCTGGTCTTAATCTCAATCCTGAGTCTAGCCAAACAGCGACGACTGACCCACAGCCCTATGTGTCGCGTCAGCCTGATGAGACTGGTGTCATTCACTACAGTGCTGATGAGAACGCCATGTGGCAAGCGCTGCTGGCGCGTCAATCAGGCCAGTTATTGGGCCGTGCCTGTGATGAGTATCTGCAGGGGTTAGACAAGCTCAGCCTACCCATATCATTTATCCCTCAATTGGCGGATATCGACGCGGTGTTGCAGGCCAATACGGGTTGGCGGACGGCAGCCGTGCCGGCATTGATTAGCTTTGGTAAGTTTTTTGATTTATTAGCGGCCAAACGTTTCCCCGTTGCCACCTTTATTCGACGACCCAAAGACATGGATTATATTGAAGAGCCTGATATCTTTCATGAGATTGTCGGTCATTGTCCGCTGCTCACCCATCCTGCGTTTGCTGCTTTTAATGAGACTTATGGAAAGCTTGGTCAAGTCGCTAGCAAAAAACAGCGGGTCTATTTGGCGCGGCTGTATTGGTTCACCATCGAGTTTGGTCTGGTCGGGTCCAATCCAAACGACAGGCGAATCTATGGCGGCGGTATTTTGAGCTCACCATCAGAGACGCTTTATGCCTTAAGCGATGCCCCAGACTGCCGTGATTTTGATTTGCTAGATGTCATGCGAACCCCTTACCGCATTAATCAAATTCAGCCTATTTATTATGTGATTGATCGATTAGATACTTTGTTCGATATCGTCAACTGCGACATCATGAGTTATGTGCAGCAAGCGATACAATTGGGCGTGTTTGAGAGTGAAGCTTAGACAAGCTGGCCGCCTAGTTTAGCGCATAGCTTCTTAATCTATTGAATTAGTTTTAGTTATCTTTTAGCCATATTTTAGGAGTTTTCAATGAGTCAATTATCCCAAGCCAGTTGTGAAGTCTGCCGAGTGGGCGCGCCCAAAGTGAGTGAGGCTGAGGCACAAGAGCTGCTGAGCCAACTGCCTCAGTGGTCTATTGTCACTTATCAAGGCGGTAATCAAAGTAGCAGTCAAGACAGTGACCAAAGCAGCGACCAAGGCATCCAGCAGCTTCAACGTCAATTCAAATTCAAAAACTTCGTTACTGCCATGGCCTTTGCCAATCAATTAACAGAGATTGCCGAAGCAGCAGGACATCATCCTGGTATATTGGTGGAGTGGGGCAAGGTAACGGTCACTTGGTGGTCGCATAGTATTAAAGGCTTGCACCGCAATGACTTCATTATGGCTGCCAAAACTGATGAGCTACTGCCGGCATAAGTGCCCCAAGCTTTTAGAGGATAACTAATTTTTAGAAGATAGCTAGGTTTTAGAGGATGTCTATGTTTTAAAGGATGCTCAACTCAATAGCCAGACTATAACCTGTTAATCAATACCATCGATAGGGTTAAGTCTGTCTATTTCAGGCTCATCAGGCCATAAGCTTGAGCTCTTTTGAAGCTCAGCTATCTTCAGCGGCCTTCATCAATACGTTTGACATTGTCGGGACTGGCCGCATAAATAGCATCTAGGGTCTCTTGGGTTAAATATTGCTCAGCGACGGGGAGCAGCTCACGCTCTTCAAAACGGATATGATCGTAGAGAGCATTGGCCAATTCGATGACTTGCTCTTGTGAAGGGCGGGCTCCCTCCGCTAATTGGGTGAGCTCATCAATCTCACGATGCTGAGTTTCAAGATTGCTCAAGACAGCAGCTACATCAGGATGGCTTGCCTTAAGTGGTAGCAGGGCAGCAGCCAAAATATTGTCTTCAAGGTCAAAATGATGGGCCATGTCATGATTGATATAGGTTGTTAAGGCTGACCAATGCTCATTAATTTGGTCAGGATGAGCCTCGCAGTCTTTGGCATGGCGACTGATATGCAGACCAAGGTGATGCTCACGTGAGAGGGGCTGAAGTTGTTTAGCACGTTTCATAATAAGCTCTCCAATCTATTGATTGTCTAGTTGAGTGGTCTTAAATATAAGCCAATGGCAAGTTATAAACCTTAACTCATAACCCTTGGCTATAGGGCAATATTCTCTAAGGGTCTTCTGTTAGCTGTCCTGTGGCTAGGTGATTAGGCTAAAGCAGATTGACTATGTCATGACTTGATTTCTCTTGTATTACTTGATAATGCTCATTTGATTAAAGGCGGTAACTCAACCGATATTACTCAACTGATATTATTTAATCGATATCACTCAGCCATTGTTACTCAACCATTTTGCAGGTTCAGTATCATAATATTCTTGCTTCCAAATGGGGATATCCGCCTTGATGGTATCCAGTATCCAGCGGCAAGCATCAAAGGCGGGATAGCGATGAGCGGAAGCTACCCCAATCCAAACTGCCATATCCCCGATATCTAAGGCCCCAATGCGGTGGATGGCGATGGCATGAGTAATCTCAAAACGGCGTTTGGCCTCAGCGATAATCTCGCGACCTTGATTTAGGGCAAGGTTTTCGTAGCCATAGTAGGTGAGGCGATTAACGCTGCTGGCATTGTTATGATTGCGCACCCAGCCCTCAAAAGTCGCCAAAGCCCCACAGCTGTCATCTTGTAATAGCTGCTTGAGCCGCTGCTCATCTATAGCGACATCAAGTAGGGCAAAGCCATCAGCAGTGGCAATACGATAGGCCTCATCGGCACTACGATTAATGTGCATTGAGCGGCCATGGACGGCATGAGTCTCTGAGGTTGTGATTTGAGCGGTCATATCAGATTTCCGATTGCTTATTGGCTTGTCACTCTCAATCAAATATAAAGTGGTTTAATCCTAGCTATTATGAATGAGCGCCGGGCGCTAATACTTTAACCACCTGCCACGGGCGGAATAAAAGCAATACTGTCACCGTCGTGGATAGCATCAGACCACTGGGCGAAATTATCATTAATTGCCACACGTAGCTGCGATTGACAGCGGCCAAAGTGATATTGATCATCTAGCTGCGCGAATAAATCGCTCAAGCTGGTGGTAGGGTCAATATGAATAGACTCTTGATCACAGCCGGCCTTATCTGCCAAACTGGCAAAATATAAGACACTAATAGTTATCATAGACTCTTGAGCAGTTTGCTGATTGGCCTTTTGAGCAGTCTGTTGACCAGCTTCTTGCGTGGTGTCTAGGGTCGTGTCTGAAGTGCTGTCTAGAATCATAGCTGCTTTCCTATAGGTCAGGCCAAGTGGTATGCCACTCGTCTTTTATTATTCGCTTTGGTTAGTCGTGACTGGGGTTGGTGCGCAAAAAGTGCGGCACAAAGTTGCAGGGACGAGTACGACTGTCAAATTGGTCTTTTAAAATACCCTCCCAAGCCGTTTGGCAAGCCCCTGATGAGCCCGGCAAGCAAAAGATACCCGTACCGTTGGCCATGCCAGCAATAGCTCTGGACTGAATGGTCGACATGCCAATATCATCTCGTGAAATCAAACGAAACATCTCACCAAAGCCATCCACTGTCTTGTCAAACAATACCCTAGCAGCTTCAGGCATGCTATCACGCAGATAAAACCCTGTACCGCCCGTGGTGATAACAGCATGCACTGCTGGGTCAGCAATCCAGCGGCTTAACACAGCGCGTATTTGATAGATGTCATCAGGGATAAGCTCACGGTCAGCTAGGTGATGTCCAGCCTGTGTGAGCTGATCCACTAGATACTGACCTGAGGTATCCTCCGCTAGCGTCCGGCTATCAGACACAGTGAGGATGGCGATATTGAGAGGGGTAAAGTCAGCAGCAGGCTTGCTCATAAAGGATTCCTAATTGGCTTAATGAAGAAAATATAGTGGTATAAGGGTCTTGAGGCCAGTAGCTCAAGTGATTGGTTGCTTAACCACCAATCATCGATAGGTTGTTCATCATACCACTGTCCGACTCATGCAGATGATGATGCTCTGGCTTGATTGGCATAAAGTTATGTAGAGTCTGAATTAAGCCGTCGACATCTCCAGCGCGCAAAAATGGACGAATATCATAATTACCCTGATCAAATAGACAAAGATGCACTCGGCCTTGGCTACTGACTCTCAGCCGATTACAACTGTCGCAAAAATGCTCGGCATACGGGGCAATCATACCAATACGGCCCAAATAATCAGGGTGGCTGTATTCAATGGCAGGGCCGTCGGTGGTACCACGCTCTTGAGGTTGCCAACCATGGTCTAGTAGGTAATGAGTAATGATGTCAGACTGAGCGTGCTGAGCGAAGAATAGGTCGCTATTGTCGCTGGTTTGCATAAACTCGATAAAGCGGTAGGTAATGGGGCGGTCTTTGACATAAGCCATAGCATTCATTAGGTTATCAAAGGCAGTTTCCGCCATCAAAATGGCATTAATCTTTAGTTTGATGTCTGTTGTTTCAATCAAGGTGTCCATATCGTGCAGCAGCTGAGGGAGGATATTAAAGCCAGTCATCTTATCAAAGACGCTAGCGTCAAAGCTGTCGATACTAATGTTAAGCTGATTAAGGCCCGCCGCGTCCCACGCCTTTAAATGCTTGCCAAGCTTATAGCCGTTGCTGGTCATCGCTACAGTTTGGATACCCTCCGTGCTTTTGACAGTATCGATGATTTCGACCACATCCTTTCGGATAGAAGGCTCACCACCCGTAATTCTCACCTTTTGTGTGCCCACTTGCGCAAAACCACGAATAAGCGTGGCAATCTCATCGATACTCAGCTCATCATCGGGGCGTCGACCTTGATAGCCATTGGGCAAGCAATACTCGCAGCGAAAGTTGCAAAAGTCGGTGATAGACAAGCGTAGATAAGTCAGCTGGCGTGAAAAACTGTCTTTTAAAGGCGATAGGGGAGCTACTCTAGCAGGCGCATTTGAAGAAACTTTTAATGAACGGTTAGAAGTCGCAATTGAGGGGTTATGGGATAAGTCAGTAGCATTAGCTGATGATTTGAGGGCAGGAGTGAGCACCTGACCATCACAGAGTGAAGCAGGTGCGGGCGGAGTGTAGATATTAGCAGTCCCTAATATAAAGGGAGCTTGATCGATCATAAGTCGGTACCGTAATGATGAGAGATGTCGTGTGCGTTAAGCGTTGCCTCAAATTAAAATTTAATGAGTAAGAGACGAGTACAAAATTGGTTATGAGTAAATGAATGGGTAAATAATGAATCAAGTAATTATGAGTTAAAAAGCGTTAAATGATGAACATCAGAGTTAAGACGAAACATAATCTTGGCCAAATTTGGCTGATGAAGCGATTAATATAACAGCTAGGCCGCGTTTTATTGTGGTTTTATTATGGCAAAATTGCCACGTTGTGCAATCAATGATGAGCGGGTTGCTAGCTGCCTCACGACCTACCATGATGATAATGCAGCAATAATAGTGCCAATATCTAATGATAGCGTCAATTGCCAATGTCTAATAGCAGTGCCTATCGTTAATGTGCGGTTTTAAATTTATCTAAAGGGTTTAGCTTACCATAACAAGCATTTAAGCGGTGCAACCTAAGCAAGGTTACGATATGATTGTGATAAGTTGGCCTTTTACTGCTTAAATGAAATAACAGAATTTAATTAAGATGGGCCAAATAAGAAAGGCTAAATAAGATTGAATTGACTGTCATTACTACCTCATTACTCCCTCATAACAACTTGGACGCAACGATGAGCCCCACGGCATTTGATACCAATAGCTATACCTATCCGCAGCTGCATGATGAGATACAACTGAAGCTAACCAAGCTGGCACAGTCCATCCGTAAGCTTGAGGCCAACCTTATCGATGTGGACTCGGAGTATGCGGCTGCTATAGGCGGTAACAATGCTACTAGTAACAATGCTACTACTAATAGTGCTAACGATAGCCATAACGGGATCCATACAAAGCCTTTAGCGGAATATACCATCGACTATGCAGATGAGCTCAACCCTAGCCAGTTGCTAGCGGCCACCACCATTCAGGGGAAGATATTGGTTATCGCCGGAGCAGGGTCGGGTAAGACCAAAACCCTGACTTATCGCACCAGTTATCTGATTGAAAATGGCGCATCGCCCAGTAGCATTTTATTATTGACCTTTACTAGAAAGGCAGCCAATGAGATTAAAGGCCGCGCCAAAGCCTTATTATCAGCCTCTCTTGATAATGACCTTCAGGTGAACCGCATCACCAGTGGCACTTTTCACTCATTTTGCAATCGGCTGCTACGCCAATATTCAGGACTGCTCGGAATCAACCCTCGCTTTAGCATCTTGGATACCGCAGACGCTGAAGATGCGCTGGCGCTGCTCATCGATGATAAAAAATACCCCATTAACACTCAAAAGCAGGCCTTTCCCCGTAAAGGTACCCTGCAAAAGATTATCTCGACCTCTCGAAATCGCCGAATCTTGCTACGAAACCTTATTGAGAACGACTATCCAGACTTGGCCGTCCATATCCCTATCATCGAGCAGTTAGCTCAAGACTTTCATGAGTACAAACGCGCCAATCACCTTTATGACTTCGATGACATCATCGGTCAAGTGGTGTACCACCTTAAAATCAATAAAAAATTCCGTAAAATCCTACAAGACACCTATCGTTATGTGATGGTCGATGAGTACCAAGACACCAATATTCCGCAAAAGCAGCTGATTGACTATATCTGCGAGCCCGATAACGTTTCGCTGATGGTAGTAGGCGATGACAATCAAAGCATCTATGCGTTTCGCGGGGCCAATTATGAGAATATTTTGTTGTTCGGCGACACCTATCCTGACGCTAAGCTAATCAAATTAGAACAAAACTACCGAAGCACCCCTGCGATACTGAACTACGTTAATGCTTTATCTGAGCAAATCACGCTTGGCTATCAAAAGCAGCTGTTCTCTGATGCCCCAATGACAGGACAGCTGCCCGTATTTACCCGATTAACGAATGAGATTGCGGAGGCGAAGTATATCGCCAGTCAGATAGGAGAGCTAAAGTCAGAGCACGACTACAATGACTTTGCCGTATTGGGTCGTACTTCTTATCAGTCCAACCATATCCAGCTTGAGTTTATGGAGCGTGGTATTCCCTTTATTGTGGTCGGAGGTATCAAGTTCGTTGAGCGCCGTCATATCAAAGACGTTTTGGCTTTGGTCAAGGTGCTATACAACCCAAGTGATGCTATCTCGTGGCAACGCATCTTGACCATGTTTAAGGGCATTGGCAGTGTCACAGCCTTAAAGCTAACTGAGGCGATTAATGCTAGTGGTCACTCGTTTAAGCCGTTATTGGACCCCAAATTCGTCAAAAAGAACGAAACCTTGACCAGTCTATATGCGGCGCTGACCAAAGCCAGTCAATCAGACAGTGTGGCGGTGATTATCGATGAATTGATAGATTTTTATGATCCGATGCTCAAGCTGTTAGAAGAGAATTGGCGTGAGCGCCAAGAGGACTTTCGCGTGCTCCAAAATCTCGCCCAAGAGCACAGCAGCCTCGATGACTTTTTGGAAAATCTCGCCCTTGATCCACCCAATGACTCAGTAGCGGCCATGGACAAAGACCAGTCTGAGACCAAGGATGCCGTGACCATCTCGACCATCCATAGCGCTAAAGGGCTTGAGTGGCCGATTGTCTTCGTCAATGCATTGGTCGATGGCATGATGCCACATCGCCGATCTGTCCATGACTTTGAGGAATTGGAGGAGGAGCGTAAGCTGTTTTATGTGGCCTGTAGCCGCGCAAAGACTCATTTATATTTGACCGCGCCCGACTATTTTTCAAGTTATTCTGGCTACTTTGACCAGGTGTCAAGGTTCGTTGCTGAAGTCCCTGAAGAGACGCTTGATATCATTGGTAGCCGTGAGCAGTCCTCACGTGGCCGAGCCAGAGGTGAGCGCTTTGACTCAGAGCTTAATGACCCTGAGTGGTGGTAACGGTCTCAATATTTAAATAAGACAAAGTCTTAATTCGTTCTAATAGTACCTATATTACTCTATGCCAAATTTAGAGTGCTAAAACTACATGGAGGTAGTGATGATAGTATTTTGGTTAGTATTAACTATTTTGTTTATTATTTTCGCCACTGCAAAACTTAAGTGGCATCCGTTCTTAGTATTGATACTTTCCGCCTTTTTGGTCGCATTATTCTACCAAGTGCCTCTAGACACGGTTGCTAAAACGATATCGGACGGCTTTGGAGGTATATTAGGTTATATTGGTTTGGTGATTGTATTTGGTACTATCATCGGTCTGATTTTAGAAAAAACGGGCGCTGCCATTGTGATGGCAGAAACGGTCATTAAAATATTAGGACCACGCTTTCCTACGCTGACGATGTCGATAGTGGGCATGGTCGTCTCCATCCCTGTCTTTTGCGATTCTGGTTTTATTATTCTCAATTCACTCAAAGAGTCTATGGCCAAGCGGCTTCAAGTCTCTAGTGTGGCCATGAGTGTTGCCTTAGCAACTGGACTCTATGCCACGCATACCTTTGTTCCGCCTACCCCTGGCCCTATTGCTGCCGCAGGTAATTTAGGCTTAGAGTCCAATCTAGGCCTAGTCATCATGGTCGGTATGGTGGTCACCATTGTCGCCGTAGCGGCAGGGTGGCTTTGGTCAAATCGCTTTCTCAATGTCGAGCCGGATAATATAGATAATGTAGATGCATTAGCGGCACACCAGCCTGACACTATGAAAAGCCGTGAAGATTATGCAAAGTTGCCCTCAGCGACCATGGCTTTTTTACCTATTGTGGTGCCAATTATATTAATCTGCCTATCCTCAGTGGCTAATCTCCCTAGCAACCCTTTTGGTGAAGGGGCTATAGTTGATATAGTGGTCTTTATTGGTAATCCTTTGACTGCTCTACTCATAGGTATGTTTTTGGCATTTTTATTGATTGATAAAAGCAGTCAAGACAAAACTCAGCAGATTAGCGATGCTATCTCGCAAGGATTAATCGTAGCGGCACCTATCTTATTAATTACTGGGGCGGGTGGAGCCTTTGGCGCTATGCTAAAAGCTACGCCCATAGGCGATTATTTAGGGACAACTTTATCGGCATTGGGTCTTGGTATTTTTATGCCATTTATTGTATCCGCCGCGTTAAAAACCGCCCAAGGCTCTACAACGGTAGCACTAGTTACAACTTCAGCAATGGTGGCGCCCTTGTTAGGACAAATTGGCCTTGATAGCGAACTTGGCCGCGTATTTTGTGTCATGGCTATTGGGGCAGGCGCTATGACAATTTCACATGCCAATGATAGCTTTTTCTGGATTGTTAGTCAGTTCAGCCGCATGAGTGTGGCACAAGCTTACAAGGCGCATTCGGTTGCGACAGGGATTCAAGGCGTGACCAGTATCATCTTTATCTGGTTACTGACACTTGTGTTTATTTAACAGATTGATTATACGTCATTGAATTTACCTAATACCTGTAAGGGTTAATTTGACCTAAGGTTATTAGCGAAGACTTTGAGAGCGCCTCATGAAAATATTAATTGCCCCTGATTCCTTTAAAGAAAGTCTGCAAGCTAGTGAGGTCTGCCAAGCTATTGAGTCAGGGTTCAGTCAAATATTCCCAGATGCCGACTATACTTTGCTCCCTATGGCAGATGGCGGTGAGGGCACATCCGACGTCCTATCCTATGCCTTAGGCGGCCACTGGAAAGAAGTTAGCGTTCATGACCCGCTGATGCGGCTTATTAGCGCCAAATATTTGCTGCTAGATAATAATACGGCAGTTATTGAAATGGCACGTGCCAGTGGTCTACATTTATTAACAAGTGATGAAAGAAATCCCTTGGTCACGAGCAGTCATGGCGTGGGTGAGCTGATTATGGATGCGCTAAATGAGGGAGCGACGCGAATCATCATTGGGCTGGGTGGTAGCGCGACCAATGATGCGGGTTTAGGCATGTTAAGCGCTTTAGGCGCAAGATTTTATAATGAGGAAGACGAGCTATTAGGGCAAGGTGGCAGTGAGCTTGCTCATTTAAAGCGAATAGATTTAGAAGGCTTTGATAAGCGAGTGTCCGACGTCATATTTGAAGTGGCCTGTGATGTCACCAATCCCTTATGTGGTAATCAAGGGGCAAGCACTATATTTGGCCCACAAAAAGGTGCTAATCCGACTCAGGTAGCACAGCTTGATAAAGCACTGGCCAACTTTGCAACGGTCTGTGAGCAGTATGGTCTGGATAATAGTCAGGATATTGCCGGAGCTGGGGCGGCGGGCGGGTTAGGCTTTGCTTTAATGAGCTTTTGCGGCGCGCAATTAAAGTCAGGCTTTGATACCGTCGCCCAGACGCTTAATTTATCTGAGCATATTGCCAATGCGGATTTGGTGATTACAGGGGAGGGTAAGCTTGATGCGCAAACGGCGATGGGCAAAGTCGCTGGCGGGATTAGCAAGATGGCAAAAGCTCAAGGCGTTCCTGTCATTGCGATTTGCGGTAGTGTTGATGGGTTAAAGCGGGAACAAACAACCCAGTTTGATGTGGTCATGCCTACCATTCAAAAAATAGAGCCGTTGCAGCAAGTATTGGACAACGCCTACGATAATATGGAGACAACAGCTGTCAATCTTGCGGCGGCAATGCGGTTGGGGCAGATGATGAGTGTGCTGTATTAATTTGAGCACATTCAGGCTTATCTTCGTTAGTCCAGCGATGACTATGTCGCAAATGCAGTCTGTAGAGTTAAGTGGTCATTAAAGTAAGACTTTTCTACGAATAATAAAGTAATCCAATCTTTTGCCCCTTAAATAGGGGCATTTTTATGGGCTTTAAGACGATGTTATTTACTAAAAATAATCGAACACTGACTCAGTAATAATTATAAATATTTAACCTGCCTCACCCTCAATAGTGTTGTCCAATTTGTAACTCAACTCACTTGTGACTGATGAGTAA
>JAUNVX010000299.1 GCA_030540615.1 Psychrobacter sp.
AGACTTAACTGTATTATTAACTAATAGATGATAGACCAATGACAAAAAGTGATTGGTTAATGGCTATTAAATGACTCAAGCCACAACTTATTCTTGAGACTTTATCTCAATTCAATTCGCTATATAGCAATGAATGACAAAATTGAATCATAAGATTAAATTCTCTCTTCCACCGTTTTATACCACTTTAGACAATAATAAAATGACCCAACTATCTTCTATAGCCATCAGTTTTCAAATTATGACCCGCGCTGAGCCAACTGACTTAGTGAAGGCTACGATTGACTCATTGCTGGCAATTAAAGCGCCGCAAGATGAGATTATTATTATCGATAATAATCATACCAATAAAGCTCTATATCAGCCTTTAGAAAAGTACTGTCAATCGCTAAAAGATACTGATAATGTGCGATTTGTTCATCAAGATTATATCTCAGGGTATAAAGCAGGTGCCTTAAATCTGGCATTGGAGATGATGAATAAAGCTTGCCAATATATCGTGGTGGTAGACAGTGACTATCAAGCAATGCCTTGGGCGCGAAATCATATTATTGAGGCCATAAAATCCAATCCAAATCATGCTTTACTTCAATTTCCGCAACACTATCGTGATACTGATAAGCCTGATATTCATTCAGAGCTGAACCATTATTTCAGTTATCATTTGCGTCGCAATTTTAACCGTAATTTGGCATTATCCACAGGTACATTTGCTGTTATTAAAAAAGATATTTTATTGGCACTAGGCGGTTGGTCAGGCGAGTCCATCACTGAAGATGCTCAAATGGGCGTGCTGATGCACCAGAGCGGCGCAAAAAGTAAATTCATTCCTGAAGTTATTGCGACAGGAGTGCTGCCACAGACATTGACAGATTTGATGGGTCAACGCCGACGCTGGATTTATGGCAATATGCAGGTGTTACTCTCTTATCCTCGGCTATTAGCCTCTGGCCCATTCTTAACCTCGCCATCGGCCGAAGATGGTATTACTGGTAAGTCTCAGTTAGAGCCACTAAACTTGACGTCCCAGCTTGCGCATATTAGAGCACATTTATCACAGTTGTCAGCTTGGGTGAATTTCACAGGCGGTTTTATCGGATTGCAGTCAATAGCGGTTGGTATGCTAGTGAGCACCAGTATAAGTGGGCAGGAGGCCTTAGTTAGCCCTGCATTGACTTTGCTAGGGATAAGTTATCTAGGCTATGGTGTTTATTTAGGTCGCCGGTTGATTGCCTATTTAAAAGATGACAGCCCATTGACCTTGGAATCTCTGCAAAATACTGTAAAAGTGACGAGGCCTAGTTCTTTATATCAGTCGTCATTTGAGTCCTTGTTAAAGACAGCCCCTGCCAAACGCCATCACATAAAAGCCAAAGACTCGTTATTTTCAGTCACCAGTCGGTTTTGGGCGAAAAAGACCCATGGCTTAAAAAAGTTGCGAGCACGATTATGGGCGACTTCACGACATTCACAAACATCACGACATGTAGATAATTTTGCTGGTTCAGCCGCTCATCAGTCTACTGCTAAGCAATCTATCCGTACTCATGATTCTCATAGTGCTCCTAATAGTCAAGACATCCCAACTGATATTAATTCTATAAGCCAGCGATTAAAAGCTTGGTTGGTTCATATTAATTTTTGGGAGCTAGGCGCATTATCGTGGGTACCTGTTTTATGGGGTCAGCAAAAACCTTTCGTTTGCACGCCTAAATTAGCAACGTCGCAACTACCTTTTAGGTCGCTAATTGATAATATTATAGCGACGCCTAAGCTGCTCATAGGTCTAAATACTTTGACAGCCATACTGGTATTGCATCGCTCTCCATTACTATTAAGCTGTGCGATAGCGATTGTCAGTATTAAGCTTGCGGCAAGTTGGGTCGTAATTGATAATTTTGTTAGCTCCATTAACGCATCTGATGAGACCAGTGCGCAAGCAGGGGATATCAGTGACAAAGAGCCGTTATGGCCAAATAATGCTGCTACTTGGGCGAGATATTATAATCCAGAGAGTTTAGATATCATGGCTTCGTCTTTGTATAGACCCTCTATTATACAAAGTAAGAATAGATTATTTAAATTAAAAAGTAGGCCAGATGCAGCGTAGTTTTTAATCGTATTAGTGGCTATGTTGATTGATAGCTAAGTTCATTGATAGCTATGATAAGCAGCTACGATATTCTTTAGCAAAAATACATGCTGTTATTCAAAATAAAACCAAGCTAATGACAATAGTGTCACTAAAG
>JAUNVX010000047.1 GCA_030540615.1 Psychrobacter sp.
AGTTACTCCACTAGACATGCTAAACAAGCGATTAAGAGTCGATAGACAAGCTTACTGCGGTATTAACTTATCGTGACTTTTCTTTATTAGTGGTCGATATTACCCTGATGACGACCACAATGGCGTATAATTACTTAAATGGATAGCTATCATTAACGGGGTCTGACCTAATTGTGGTCTTTTGAGCCTTTCTTGATTTTAAATGACTGTTTATTTCAAATGTTGGTTAATTTAATCGATGGTTTACCTTAATTGATTATGAATCCTGAACTTTGAGCATTTAACCCAATATTTTTTGTTGAATAATGAATCCGGTATCCCTGGGTTCGGTACTATATTTTATAGGAGTATGCCATTGTGGCAAAGATCGTCGTCATCACTTCCGGTAAAGGCGGTGTTGGTAAAACCACCACCAGCGCATCTTTTGCAGCAGGATTAGCCCTTCGTGGCTATAAGACTGTTGTCATAGATTTTGATGTAGGCTTACGCAATCTAGATTTAATCATGGGCTGTGAAAACAGAATTGTCTATGATTTTGTGGACGTTATCAGTGGTAATGCTCGATTATCGCAAGCTTTGGTCAAAGACAAGCGTTTGGAAAATCTATTTATCCTCCCGGCCAGTCAAACCCGAGATAAAGATGCGCTGACAGATGAAGGCGTGAGTGAGGTGATGGCTGAGCTCTCAAAACAATTTGACTATATCATTTGCGACTCTCCTGCTGGCATCGAGCGCGGCGCCCAATTGGCCATGTATCATGCTGATGAAGCTATCATCGTGACCAACCCTGAAATCTCTTCTGTTAGAGATTCAGATCGTATCATTGGTATTTTACAGAGTCGTACCAAAAAAGTAGAAGATGGCTCAGGCAGTGTTCGTGAGCATTTGGTTATCAGTCGTTATGATCCTGAACGTGCTGCTGCTCATGAAATGATGGATATCGACACCATTTCTAATGATATTTTGAAGGTTCCTTTATTAGGCGTTATCCCAGAGAGTCGTACGGTTTTAGAGGCCTCAAACCAAGGCGAACCCGTGATTCATTTTACGGACTCAGTCGCTGGGCAGTGCTACGATGATATCGTGGCGCGCTTTTTAGGAGAAGAGCGTCAACTTCGTCATATAGATGTGAAGAAGAAGAGCTTCTTACAGCGTTGGTTTGGAGGATGATATGAGTCGTAAAAAAGGATTTTGGAGCAGCTTATTTGGCACTGATGATCGCTCAGCAGGCAGCGCCAATACCGCTACTGAACGCTTAAAAGTCATTGTGGCTAGTGAAAACCGTTTAAACTCAAGGTTAACCGCTGATCGAATCGAAAAAATGAAACGTGAGATTTTGGAAGTCGTTAATAAATACGTTAATGGTGTTCAGATAGATGATGTTAATATCCATCATCGTCACGAGGACAGCTTAGACGTGTTAGAGATGAACATTAACTTACCTGATAGACGCCCATAAGCTATCAACGCCTTTTGCCTACACTTACTTAGGCAAAAATAGTATCAAAAAACCGCCTAGATAGAGAACTATCTAGGCGGTTTTTGTTGGCTAGCTATGCATAATATTAAGATAGCCCTCATTACTTTAAGACTGTTAATTTTAAAAATTTACTATAGGAACAGAAACTTTATAACTATGACTTTAAAATAATATTTTATTTCATTCGCGCGATTAAATTGTCTTTTTTAACAAACTGATGGTATAGCGCCGCCCCAATATGCAATAACGTGAAAGCGATAATCATGGGCCAAATAATATCAGTATGAATATTATTATAAAAACGCGCCATCGCACGATCTGGGGTTACAAAGACGGGAATATCAAAAAGACCAAACATACTGACAGCACGGTTTCCATAAACGCTCATCAATAACCCTGCGATAGGCATGGCGATAAGAGAAGCATAAAGGGCAAAATGAGTAAAATGTGCTAAGAAGGTTTGCCACTTTGGCATAGGAAGGTCTGGGGGCGTCTTGGTGACTAATCGATTGATGATTCGGGCAATCATCCAAAGCAATAAGCTAATACCAAAAGCTTTATGCAAAGAGATAAATCGATTGCCCTCAAGGTTCTCATTCAACGCTATCATGAGCCAAGTGACTAATAGCAATACAGCACTGCCCCAATGAAAAATACGACTGGCTAAAGGCCATTTCAGGACTCTTGGAGCAGCGGTTAAGGTTTCACGATTCATGGTTAATCTCACCTATCAAATACTGGATTAAGAAGATAATAGGCATCATACTCGAATCGTCAGGGCGTGTCATCTATTCAGCATTGAGACTTAAAATGAGCTACATTTTGGCCAATCAAAGACGATTAAAAAGAGGCTTAACTGTCCAAATCGACCAAGTGGTGGGCAATTTTATCTAAATCGGGAACCAAATAAACCTTATCTTTAATCTGAACGCACTGAAAGAGATAAGAATCAATACGGCTCTCATTGAAATTAACATCAAACTCTACTTCTATCTCATTAACGCTCGCGTCTTGGTTAAATGATTGAACGGGCGCTTCAATACTATCATTGTCATTGACGTCATGAGCCGATGAGCCATCAAGATACTGACTGGGTAGAGCGATATCTTTGACATCAGAAATTCGAACTTGTAACCGAGTCAGCTCTCCTGCAGTTTGCAGCCCTACCCTATGAACGTCCGTATTACCCTCTAATATAATGAGCGTATTGGGGGTCTGCTCACGAGGGATTAAATGGAACATGGCTATTTCTTGCTGCTGCCAAAGATAAGTCCAAATCCGATCTGAGTAAGTCACCACTTCCAAAATAAGATTGCTAGGAATTAGCCAATCCGGCTGACCTACCGCAGGAACTATAGTGATATCTAGCAAGCCATTATCTGCTGTTAATAGACTGACCGCTTCAAAAGTATGCTTTTGTATTCGCTTCATAATATGCTCATTTTGGATTGATGAGATTGCAAGAGTTTAACCGCATCAAGAGTAATTCTATAGCCATTATCTACTTATTATAGCTTGTTACATTACGCCATTTTTTCGTTTACAAAATCCACAAGTCTCTCTGCTAAGGCCTCTGGGGTACCTACAAACTGACAAAACCCCGACTCAATAATGGCCCTAGGCTGACTGGCACAGGCACTATCTTCAGGATCTTGCGCCCAAAGTTGGCTATTATTTGCTTGAATTTGTGCCAAGTGCTGAGAGCCATCAGACCCCATACCAGAGAAAATAATACTGATTAATTCAGGGCCAAACACATCACTGGTGTTTTTTAACAGCTCGCCAATAGCAGGCTTATATTCTCCCTGCCAGTCTTCTTTTAAAAGGATAATCCGGCCATTAGAGTCGCAGACGATTTTTTGATTAATGGGGGCAATGAGACATTGACCAGGTTGAAGCATTTGAGTGGTCGATATGACTTGGCAGCGCCAATCATTGTGCCGGTTTAAGATGCGCGGTAGGGTGTGAATCATCTTGCTGTTAAAATGATGTGCCAATAAAAGACAGATAGGCAGCTCTGTTGGCAAATGATCCAAAAAGGCTTTAATGGCGCTAGGTCCACCCATAGAGGCCCCTAAAAACACCACAAACTGCCAAGAACGATCGCTTGACTTAAAACGCTTATCCTCCATTAGCTCAGGCAATTCAAGCATCACTGCTAATTTGCGTTTTAACTTTCGCTGCCATTTGCCGTAGCGTTGGGTCTCATTTAAAAACGGCGCTGGACTAAACCCAATCAGCACAGTATCAGGCTGTGACGCATCGATAGCCGAGACCATCTGATTGTCATAATCGCTGTCAATCAGCCAAATATCTGCATTGGCCTGATAATGTTTTCGGCCCACTTGCTCGCGGCTGATACAATCAATCAAAGTAAACCCGCAACTGCGCACAGTATCACTAAAAGCCATCCGTTGCTGCGGGGTTTCTGATACCACCATTACTTTGATATCATTAGGTTTTTTATTATTCGTCATTTTGATTTCCAACATGGGCGCCTAGCAATCCCTGAATTCGACTTAACAACTCGTTTTCTTGGAATGGCTTACCCATATAATCATTGACGCCGATTTCCATCGCTCGTTCACGATGCTTCTCGCCCGTCCTTGAGGTGATCATGATAATTGGAATATTCTTTAAGCGGCTATCATGACGCACCTGCGTCGCCACTTCAAAGCCATCCATCCTTGGCATTTCAATGTCTAACAAAATAAGGTCTGGGGTTAGCTCTTGAAGGATTTCAATAGCATCCACCCCGTCTTTGGCGACCACCGCTTCTAACCCTTGACGCTCTAGGAAACGAGAAGTCACTTTTCGAACAGTAACCGAGTCATCCACTACCAAAATCGTGGTGGTGGTATCGATAACAGCCTCTGCTGGTTTTGATTGCTCGACTTGTTGGGCGACCTGAGCAGCCTGTGCAGGGGCATTTCGCATTAAAGCGATAAGATCAAGAATCAGCATCACAGAGCCATCACCCATGATGGTGGCGGCCGAGATACCAGACACATGCGAAAGTTGACGACCGAGTGGCTTAACCACCACTTCAATCCGAGATCCCGCAATCTCATCAACTTGAATGGCCAACGTCTGACCGGTCTGGCTCTTAATTATGATAACAGGCAAGCTGGTATTGGTGCTAACGACTAGCTCATTTAAAGCATGGCCCGTCAAAATCTCATTGAGATATCGAACACGGTAACCGGTATCTCCAATGGTCATGCTCGAGCTATCAGATTGGTAATAGGCATAGAGCTCTTCTGGGTTGATTCGCACTACCCGCTCAATCTGCACCAGAGGAATGGCATAATAACGATCAGCAGCTCGAACCACTAAGGCATCAGAGACTGCTACTGTCAATGGCACTCGAATGGTAAACCGAGAGCCACCACCGACTGAGGACTCTACTGATACCACGCCTCCTAGCTGACGAATCTCGCTACGAACCACATCCATCCCGACCCCGCGACCTGAAATCTGGGTCACTTTTTGCGTCGTGGTCAACCCTGCGTTGAAAATGTATTGCATCACGTCAACGTCTGATAGACTCGTATCATTGGCATCAATCAGACCCTGACTGATGGCTTTTCTACGTACAGCATCAACATTAATACCATTACCATCATCGGTTAGATGAATAACGACTTCGCTACCTTCACGCATGACCTCTAAGCGTACTTGACCCGCTCGAGACTTGCCTGCTGCTAAGCGGTCCTCAGGGGACTCAATACCATGATCCACCGCATTTCTTAACATATGCTCAAGTGGTGAGGTAATACGCTCAAGGATGGTTCTATCCATCTCATCGTCAGCATTGACGATACTAAGCTCGACCGCTTTGCCAAGCTCGCTTGCGGTCTGACGAACGATACGTTGAAGTCTAGGAACCAATCTAGAAAAGGGCACCATCCGCGAGTTCATCAAGCCATCTTGAAGCTCCGCTTGAGTGCGAGAAAGCTGCAATAAGAGACTCTCACTGTCACGGGTTTTCTCTAGCAAAGTACTCTTAATGTCTAACAAATCCGAAGCAGACTCAGAAAGAGATTTTGATAATTGGTTCAAGGCTGAGTACTGATCCATCTCTAGTGGGTCAAAGTCCTCATCATTGAGCATCTCTTCATCAATTTGTGACAGAATCTGAGCTTCCAGCTCTATATCCATCCGGCGAAGCTGATCGGCCAATCGCTGAACCGTAATGCCCATCTCTTCAATACTGTTGGTTAGGCTGCTCATTCCCATGTCAATTCGAGCTCGGTTGATGGCGGACTCACCCGTAAGGTTAATCATGCGCTCAATCAGTCCCGCTGATATTCGTATCATCTCATTATTAGAGATGGTTGCTCCCGTATCACTTTGGCTAAAGCCACCAGACATCGGCGGCATCTCAGTAATGTCATGATGACCCATACCGCTATGCTGCTGTGATATATAGTCATCAATAGCATCTAGTTCGGCCTGAAGAGAGTCAGGGTGAATCTCTTGAAGGCTATCGGGACTGGCACTAAATTGCTCTAGAGCAGCAATCAGTTGGGTTGGCATCGGCGGATCAATCTGATGCTTCAAAATCATCACGGCATCTGCCAACCAATCATGACAGGCTACTAATAATTGAGAGACCATTCTAGTGGCTGGGCGGCGGCGACTAGCAAGCTCTTCATAGACCGTCTCCATTTGATGGGCTAAATCGGCGATACCATTGGCAGAGACCATGCGAGCCCCACCTTTAACCGTATGCAGCTCTCTTTGAAGTGCTTGTAGAGCAGCAATATCACTGGTATTGCTTCGAAAGGCTTGTAGGTTTTCACTACTACTTGCGACAAGCTCTTCTGCCTCTTCCAAAAATACCGTTAAGATATCAGGGTCAGGTTTGTCTCCTCCCCAAGACCTTGCCACCATCTTTTCATAATCATGCTCGGGCACCACATCTTCTTCGATTGCTGCATCAGCATCAGAAGCTTGGGTAAGATTTTGAGCATTTGGATTATTAACAATAGGGGTAGTGACTCGAGCATCATCGGGCAGCTCACCTTGCGAGATGAAATTCTGCATCTCACTCACTAAGGTTTCAGTATAAAAAGACTGGTGATGGTTGACGACATAGTCAATCTGAGCTGAAAGGGTATCTTGTACCCCCTGCATGACATTGACCCAGCCCAGTGAAGGGGTCAACCTATTAGCGACAAAATACTCGTAGACGGTCTCTGCTTCATGGGTCAAATCGCCAATACTTTTGATGCCAGCCATCCTTGCACCACCTTTAATGGTATGCAGATGACGTTGCAGCTCTTTTAAAGCTTCCATATCGCTTGGATCGGCTCGCCAGACGGCGAAGGCTCTATTAATCTCCGCATCTAATTCTTGGGCTTCTTCCAAAAATATCTCTAACAGCTCCGCATCAGTTTCAATAGCTTCAATATCAAGTGATATTGCCGAGTCTGCCGCTAGGCTAGCCTCATTACTACTTGCTTCAGTTGATACTACTGCCATTGAGGCGTTTGAGCTTTGAAGCTCTGCGGCTTCTTGATTTGTAGGGCTTAAAGTCGACTGAGATGAAGCATCAACCTGCTCGTTTGGTTGAGTATTCTTTGATTTGTCTACTTGATCATTAGGCTCCAGGCCGTCTTTTAAACCTTCAGGCTTGGCAAGCTCGTTAAGATTGCTTATGACTTGATTATCAAGCTTTAATGACATACTTCCTGCTAGAGCATCAAACAGCCCAGTAAGCTGATTATGACCTGCTAATAAAGCTTCGACGACTGTGTCATCGTCCCCAAGCGTAGGTGACTTTTGGATTTGCTGATAGACGCCTAATAAAGACCCTAACAACACTTGAAACTTTTTAGAGTCCGTGCTCTTTTGCATCAAAGATTGAATTTGCTCAGATAAAGTTTGAGCATAGTGCTGTACTTGCTCTAAATCGTGATCGGTCAACCGCGACTCAAGATTCCAATCCGCATCTAATAACTCGTCAATGTCTTCACTCATCAAATGAGCAACAGATAAGGTACTCTCAACCGTATCGTCAGACTCTGGGTCTTCTAATAGCGCTTGAATCGACTGTAAGTCATGCTGGTTTTGATCATTGTCCAAAGCGTCCTGATTTGGGCTTAAATCATATGCATTTAGATAGTTTTCAATTAAATCCACTGATTGTGCCAATGCTTTTAAATGCTGAGCACTCATCATGGCATCATTATTTTGTAGCTGCTCTAAGCTGTGCTCAATTGCTGCACTAATATCACTAATTGCCGTTAATGACTTCGCCCCTGAGGCCCCTCTTAAGGTATGAAAATCACGAACGATTTGATCATCAACTGCGATTGTAGTCGCCTCTTTGTTTTGGTGGACAAATGCCTTAATGGTCTCTAAACGTTCACGAGCTTCTTCAATAAAAATCTCACAAAACTGTTGTTCTTCTTCGCTTTGAGGCGGCGCTAGTACAGGAGACTCCGCCATCTTTTGATTAACAGAATAAATAGATTGCAAAGTCACATCGTTAGCATCGGTTTGACCCTCTATCAAATCATCTTGATAAGCAGGGCTATTTGAACTTGGCGCGTTGTAATCTCCATCATTATCCTGATTATCATCACTGCTCTCATGACTCTCATTATTACTGCTCTCAGCGCTTTCTAGGTCAACCTCTTGTAAATTGACATCAGCCAAGGTATCAGCACTATCATCATTTAAAGACGCTGATAGTGTGGGCTGTGAGAGGTCCGTAGACCCACTTTGCATGACTGCTGGATAGCCGAACGCATCCCCCAATCCTTTGCTATAAGCATTGGCACAGGCAATCCACAAAACGATATCCGTAGGATAGTCGCTTCTGTCCTCTTTAAAAGTATCTACCAATGATGGATAAGCCTCTAATACATCCGCCACTAACTTCATCATATCGGTTGTGGGTGTAATCGTATGTTCTAAAACTCGATTGAGCATACTTTCAACTGCCCATGCCAGTTCAGCCGAGTAATGTGCCCCTACCATTCTGCCTGAACCCTTTAGCGTATGAAAACCGCGTCGGACCTCAGTTAAAGCAGCTTCATCATTCAATTGCGGCTGATAGGCCAAAAAGATAGGCGTGATTTCGGCTAAGACTTCCTCAGCCTCTTCAATAAAGATCTCTTTGATATCAGGGTCTGCATCATCCGCATCAGCGGGGATATTTTGCGCTTCTGCGATAAAAGGCTCTAAAGCTTCCGGTAAGTTTGTAGACTGCTGTGGCAAACCTTCAACCTGACGATCTTCCAATACGGGAGCATCTTCAGAAGGTTGGGTCTCGCTAACCTCCATCGTCCCTAAAGACTCTGAAATCTCTAAGCTACTGGCATCAAGCTCATCAGAGTCAACACTTTCCTCATCATGAGAGACATTATCCGCTATTGAATAAGGAGCAGAATCTATGGACAGTCCTTGATTAATAGGATCACCAGCGAGTAAATTTTTGGCCTTTAGCACGGTAACCGCTGGATCAATTGAAGGTGGCATCTGTTGAGCAAAATCTGCCACTAAGGTTGGGATTAAGTCTTTTGTATCGGTAATAAAACCAATTAGCTCATCGGTCACAGGTAATGTGTGGTCCAATACGCGGTTTAGCATATTCTCTACGGCCCACGCCATCTCACCGGTATTAAAGGCCCCTACCATCCTTCCTGAGCCTTTAAGCGTATGGAAGCCACGTCGAATCTCAGTCAAAGGCGTCAAATCTTGTGGGTTGTTTTGCCAGATAGGTAAATTTTCATTCAACTGCTCTAACACTTCTTCAGCTTCTTCAATAAAGATTTCGCGGATTTCTTCGTCCATGCCGAAATCATCATCTTTGAGCTCTGACCTTGCTGCTTTTAAGGCGTCACTCTCTTCTAGAGCTGTTGCACCAATGACAGGTCCACCTGTAACAGACTCTTCATTAACTGCAGTCACGCTAACGGGTTGGTCAATAAAGGAGTGAGTATCTGCAGCTTCTATCTCATCTTCTGTCGCAGTTAAAGCCTTATCATAATCCGCCAGTGGTTGCTCAATGTCCGTGCCTTGATCAGTAAAGGGAGCAGTAATAACGGTACCATCCGCTGCCAAATCTTCAATAACAGGGGCCAATGCTGATTCAGTGGGGATGATTTCGACAGACGACGGTTCAAAAGCAGGCTCGTCAGCCGTTAATGCGCTAGATACCACTTCACCATTGTCATCATACCGAGTCGCATCGCCCAAATTTGACTTATGATAAGTTGGCGAGTCATCCTGACTGTCATCACCAGAGTCTAGCAAGAAGCTGGCTTCAACCATATGCTCCTGCACTTGATTCAATAGTGACTCATCAAAGACTTGCTGGGCTAAATAATCTAAAAATAGCTCTAAAGACGCTAAGGTTTCAGCCAAAGTATTGATTAAGCGCCAGCTCATACTATTAACATCAGAAGCTCTTAGACGCTCAAACAACCCGCCGATGTTGCGGCTGATTTCGCTAACATCTGCCAGCCCCATTTCCAAAAATGCCTGTTCGATAGTGGCAAATTTTTGTGCTGAGGGCAGTAATGCTGATTGCTGCTGTTGAAGATAACTGTTGAAATCACTTTTGATATCCTCAACCGTAATCCTAAGTTGACGAATCTTATCTGGGGTACTGTGAAAAGCAGACTGATCGCTTTGTGCTGATAAAGCATCAAATGAGGAAACATTAGCAGTATGATCAACATCCTGAGAAAAGCTCGAATCTTGATTGACAATGAATGCTGTAGAGAAATTGGTAGGCTGGCCTATCTTCTCAGCGATATGGTCATGGGCGGTTAAGATAGATGCATAGAGCTCTTGAAGCTGTCTCTCAATCTGCCATTGTAGCTGCGCAAATATCTCTTCAGAGTGGCTACTTTGTTCTAAGTCACTAATAACCTGATCAATATAAATACCATATAATGACCAACCCCGCTGGGTTAGCTGGTGTTTAATTTTGGTCAAAGGCTCTATGATTGCTGCCGGCTCATGCAAGGTAAGAATCAAAGCTTCAAGCTTGGTCAAAATACGAGGCAAAAACTCTTGGTCAATTCGATGAGGCGAGTTAATGTCATCTAAAATGGCTTGGGCGGTCTCATCAGTATGCAACAGCACGCTTAGTCTAATACAAACCTCTGCTGTCAGCTTATCGATTGTAATGGCTGATAACTGAGAATCAACTTCAGATGCTTTAATAGTATCGTTTTCAGACTGCCCGGTTAATTGCCTCATTGAGGCGATAACTTGATTAAGCTCAAACAAAGTACTCGCTAGTTGGCTAGGCTTAGGCTCAACATTGCGCGTCAAATTATGCAACCAAACCGAACTTAGATACCATAGCGTTTGCAATGGTCCATCGACATCAGCTTCCCATAAATAACGACTTACTTTTTGTAAAGTATTAAGGTAGGCGCTTTCGTTAGTATTCTCAAGCAACAGTTGGGTCACATTTTGACGCCAAACCATCAGCAGTTGATTGAGATGATTCTGAGTCAATTGACGACTATGAGCGGCTTTGGGAATCGACAACTGACTGCTCAGCGTTTGCTCTTTTTGAGAAGGCGCTGTCTCAAGATCCGAACTACTGATATTGGCATCCATGACCGCAGAAGGGGGCAGCAAATGGGTGATTTCTTCCACATATTTATCAATGAGAGATTGGCGAATACCGCCTGTCATAGCGAAGTGATTAATTTCGCTCTGTAAACCTTCGTTGGCAAAAGCACCCCAATAAGCCACATCAGCGATAAGTTTATCACCATCGATTAGCTCTTCGGATAAGCGGCTTAGATAGTCGGCCAATTTGGCATGCTTAGGTAAGTTGGCCATTCGCAGTGCCCCACTAATCTCGTGGTAACTTGCAGCCATTTCCTTGGCATGAGCCTCCCCTACCTTTTTCTCCATCGATTGCCAATGCTCATAAAGCTTTGATAACTGACTGTTAAATAGTGGCATTAACCAATCAAGGGTTACAAAATTGCTAGGTCGGGTGGTCATAATTTTATCCTAAATTATCAATCGTCAATCCACTATTATATTGGCACTGACCATATCATCTTCATATTATTGTTCATGGGTACTATGGCCCTTGAATCTTGATAGAACGTATCTTATAGTCTAATCCACCAGAGCGTGGTCAACTAGTCTGCAATTTTTTGCCAAACATTCACTTGTTTATGAGCCAAGCGTTTCATCTTAGGATGTCGCCAAAACAGCGCTTCTCCTGGTGCTAATATCAAATGTCCTCCCAACACGCACTGTGCGGCCAAGCGAGCTAAGATATCGCGTTGATCAAACTGTCTAAAGTAAATTAGCATATTTTGACAGATGACCACATGATGTTTGACTGGTGTGGGTAGCGTAGAGGTAAACACATTATGATACTTAAATGAGACTTTGTTTCGTAGTGTATCGGTGACCTGCCAATCGCCTTGTAAGTCGTCAGTGGCCATATCATCCGCCACATCCTCAAGGTAGTCATAATACAGAGGAGCAATAGACTGTTTTTCCCGGGCATTGTACTGTGCCTGTTGAGCAGTTTTTATCGCCTGAAGGCTGACATCTGAGCCTAATATCTCATACTGAACGATATCTTGCTGCTGCAACATCATCGCCAATGACCAAGCCTCCTGGCCTCTTGAACAGCCCACACTCCAAATTCTAAAAGGCTGACCACTGTCATCATTGGCTAAATTATCTTGATACTGCTTGGCCAATTCAGTCACGTATTCTAACGAAGGCAAGTGTCTAAAGAACCGACTCTCTAAGATTAAAGTGGCGTCCAATAGCTGTTGACGCAGACGGCTATCTTGATGAACCAATTCCCAAAGCTCATCTACGCTTAGCTGGTTACTTTGGGCCGTAGCGTTGATAGCATTATTCATCCATCGATGTTGAGAGAGTGGCAACACAAAGCCAATCTCATTTTCGATATAATGCTGCCACTTTTGCGAGTCAATCAATTCAATCCTTACCTCAGAATCATTGCCATCCAATATCTGCATTATCTAGCGGGTAACTCCCCGCTTGACAGTATATCTATGCTCTTTACTCGTCTAAACGACTTGAAACTCATCTGATTCATCGTCTAACATCATATCGTCATCAGAGAGTTTGAAGCCTGATACTGACTCTTGTAATGCAATAGCCATTTCACTCAACTGACCAACAGAGCGGGCTGTCGCCATCGTTCCTGAAGAAGTCTGTGAGGTAATATCTTGAATAATATTCATGGTGTTTGAGATATGACCAGCGGAGTCTGCCTGTTGCTGCGCAGCATTTGAGATGTTTTGAATTAAGTCAGCAAGTACATTGGAAACACTTTGCACCTCCTCAAGTGCCTCACCCGCATCCTTGGCTAAGCGTGCACCACGTACTACCTCTGATGTTGTTGATTCCATTGACATAACTGCTTCGTTAGTATCCGCCTGAATGGTTTTCACCAGTGTTTCAATCTGACGCGTGGCATTGGCTGAACGTTCTGCAAGGCGCTGAACCTCATCAGCAACTACCGCAAAGCCTCGACCCGCTTCCCCTGCCATCGATGCCTGAATAGCAGCGTTCAATGCCAAGATGTTGGTCTGATCAGCAATGTCGTTAATCAAGCTTACGATATCACCAATCTCTTGCGATGATTCGCCCAAGCGTTTGATACGTTTAGAGGTTTCTTGAATCTGATCTCGAATAACGTTCATACCCTCAATTGAGCGTTGAACCACCTCTGCCCCGTTATAGGCAATCGCAACTGAACGCTGAGCAACCGAAGCGGATTCACTGGCGTTGGCAGATACTTGGTCAATTGACACGGCCATCTCATTAATTGCTGCTGATACCCCTGCAATCTCTTGTGCCTGATGCTCAGAGGCTTCTGCAAGCTCTACCGCATTCATCTGAGTTTGCTCTGAGGACTGAGCAACTCGCTCTGATGTGGTGTTAATGGCCATAACCAGTTGACGTAATTGGTCAATTGCGAAGTTAACGGAGTCAGCAATGGCACCCGTAAAATCTTCAGAAACGGTAGCATTAACCGTCAAATCCCCTTCTGCCAAATCGCCTAGCTCATCTAGTAAGCGCAAAATAGCCATCTGGTTACGCTCGTTCTCTTCTTGAATTTTACGAGCACGCTCTGACTCAACATCTGCCTCTTGACGTTGACGCATGGTTTCTTTTTCAATCAATAAGCGCTGCGACTTGCCGCGGCCGCTCAGTAATTGATAGAAAGCATACATAATTCCCAGTAGGCCAACCAAAAATCCTAATGCGGGCAATGCAATACCCTGAGTAATGTCTTTAACGTTATTACCAGCATTTGCTTGCAACTGGCTAAGACTTTGTAGATAGTCGTTCACATTGATTAAGGAGTAAATTAACCAAGCCAAACTGGCCAAACTCAAAAGCCCAAAGAACCAAAGCAACGTCCGCCAAATATTCTGATTGCCATCTGAGGCTGAGGCGGCAGTTTTAATTACTGAATCGGTATTAGTGGTCGCGTCACTCATTGTACTTTATTCCTTCAAAACAGTTGCTTAAGGCATTTGCCATATCATTATCGCTACTGACGATAACAGGGCTACTGACTGGTTAATTTAAAACCCTATAAAGAGTTGGTGCTTAAAAGATTGGCCATAAAAGCATGGCGATAATTAGGTTATAGGGCCATCTAAGACCGTTGGTTTAATTCATTTCAATGTTTTTATTACAGTTATTTTATAAAGAATATTAATGAATCAGGTTGGTAGAATATTAATAATAAGGTAAGGCACAGACCATCAAACAATGGGTAATAAACACTAGTTTATACTTAAAATCTGTGTAAGTAGCAACATTTATCTCTAATAAGTAAACCGTTTATGGCCACAGATATAGCTTGCTTAGTGTCAAATAGCGGCATCAATATAACGTTGATCTTGGGCCAATAAACTGGGCATAAACACAAACCAGTCTTCACCATCTTTGACAAACTTACCATGGTTGTAACGAACAAAAGGGGAATCGCTCGGTAGGGCCGTTGCCTCATATTGACTGTTGGTAAATTGCTGAATCCCTAAGACCGCATCCACCAATAACCCTGAATAAAAATCTGGCTGATCAATGACCAACACTTTACGCAGACTTTGGCGCACTTGCCGACTGGGTAAGGCTAAAAACTTAGCCAAGTCAGTCAAAGGTAGCAATCGACCGCGAACGTTGGCCACCCCTAATAACCAAGGCTTGGTCAAAGGAACAGTCGTTAAATCAGGCATACTCAAGACTTCAGAAACCTCCCCCATGGGCGCCACTAGTCTTTGACCGGCCACTTCAAAGACCACGCCAAGCCACTGTGCTTGTTTACCACCATATCGCCCACTTTGCCGAGCTTCGGCCAAGTCTGCGAGTCGAAGTAATTCTATAAAGCCTCGAGATGCCACAATCTACTCCATTACTGAGCGGATGACCCGCATAAGTTCTTGTTCATCAATAGGCTTGGTTAAGTACTCTTTAGCCCCTTGACGCTTGCCCCAAACGCGGTCTGTCTCTTGGTTCTTAGTACTGACAATGACCACAGGGATATGCGAGGTGGTCTTGCCACGAGTGATTTTACGCGTGGCCTGAAATCCATTCATTTCAGGCATAACAATATCCATTAAAATGATATCTGGCAAATGCTCAGCGGCTTTTTCGCAGCCATCTTCGCCATTGGTAGCCTCTATCATCGTAATGTTATTTTTGGCAAGAATGTCTCGAAATTTGGCCATTTCGGATGGGGAGTCATCGACAACTAGGACAGTGGTCATGAAGGTTCCTTTAATGAGGTGAATCTAATAAACAAAACTTAAAATTTAGCCAATAAAAAACATACTTGGCTGTTTACTTTAGCTGCTAGCCAACTACTTTAACCACAAGCTACCGACTTTACTACAAGCTATTTACCTTACTGTAAATAGTTAACAGCAACTTAGCGGTACTGGTTAATGGCATCAAACAATTCGTCTTTACTAAACGGCTTGGTTAGGTATTCATCAGACCCAACAATACGGCCACGTGCTTTATCAAACAAACCATCTTTAGACGATAACATAATGACAGGCTTGTTGGCATATTCAGGATTATTTTTAATCAGTGCACAGGTTTGATAACCATCCAATCTTGGCATCATAATATCCACAAAAATAATATCTGGATTATTATCGACGATTTTAGCAAGCGCATCAAAACCATCAACAGCCGTTACCACTTCGCAGCCTGCTTTTTGCAGGAGTGTCTCTGCGGTTCGGCGAATGGTTTTTGAATCGTCAATTACCATTACCTTTAACCCTTCAAAATTATTTTCCATTGCAGTTATCCTATGAATACCTATATTCAGTTATGTGAAAAAATAAGGAACAAACTAAGTGATTCTGTTAATTAACCCGCTACTGGCTCAGTCAATCTCATCAAAAAATCAGTGGTTGAGTATCGCTACCTTAACAGCCGCTAAGTCAGCTCATAATAAAGATTATGAGTAAAGCTTATGGTAGCAAAAAAACCAGCATTAATCAGTCTCAAGTTAGCTTGGTGATAAAAAAGCTATTGGCTTAGCGATTAGTTAGCCTCTAGTTGAAGTCTAGTTATCATTTAGCAGATTTCTAGTGAGTTACTTTTAAAGAGTTACTTTATCATTTAATTAAACATTATATTAGACTTTGCAAGTTGTAGCATAATAATTATCTATTTTCCAGACATTTAGTTGCCTTAATTCATATTGGTAGACTTGTCTGCCTTAATTTATTTTGCTTGGTTTTGCAATTTTTAACCTTTATTATCTCAAATCAGGGCTCTAAGCACTGTTTCGGTCGCTAGCATTGGTTAAGGATTAACGGAGCCAATCTCAAATCTCTAGTCCATGACAAGTCTGTAGATTAGCCAAACTACTCTCTTATTGTTAAACTTTAATGATGAGACATGAGTCAAACGATTTTAGACCCTCATATTTTTAGCCTCATTATTTGTTTAACCCTACCAAAGAGACCTAATGATTGTGCGATATTATAAGCTGACTTCCTTACCAAACCTGTCTAAAGCTCTAATTATTCTGGCATTAGGGAGCTTACCTGCTTGTGAGCGCGCCGATCAGGCAAACAATAAAAAGCAAGCCATCGTCATCGATAATGACACGGTAACCATGGC
>JAUNVX010000048.1 GCA_030540615.1 Psychrobacter sp.
TTTAATATCTGTTTATTTAATGTCGGTTTATTAAACGTTTCTTTATTAGCTGCTTCTGTTCTCATCAGTCGCCTCCGCATCTTTCAAAACTCTATCCTACATAACCAGTATTGCTTCGCTAATCATCGAGAGGACCGTGTTCGGGCGACGACCACTATAGGTTCAACAGGGGCCACTTCGTTAACCTGTCGCAATTGGCTAATATCAACTATTGGCATCGGCTCAAGGGCGCGCTCATCGTTTTCGGAGGCCCTTGTATTCAACGTCGATGTATTAGTAGCAGGCACAGAGCTTGTTTCTTCATTCAACAGTAGTAACCAACCGCCCAAAGTGCCTACAATTGAAACCATCATAATGCTGCTTTTAAGGCCGGCAAAAGGGTCTGGTTTTTTAGTTCTCAAGTTTGAAGGTTTCCTATTGGCTTGCGGCGAGTGAGCTTTGATATTAGTCATCGTCGTCTTCCTTATCTTGTACACGATAGCTCGTCGTGATTAAACTTCCTTGAGCTCTATCATGCTTATCATCATCATGGTTTTTGCTGTGGTGATGGTCACGCTTATTGTTGCTCTCATCGGCATCACCTTTATGATGAGTCTCGTCATGAGTACCGTCATCATTATCATAGCCATCATTATAATTAGCCTCATAACCATTATTGCCATTATCAAAAGTATGGCTTTGATTAGAGCCGATAGGATTAAGTACATTCCCTGAATTGGCATCAATATAAGTGACGCCCTTGTCTAGTATCACCTCATAAGCGGCGCTACCGTTGTAGTTAACAAGCTCTGGGGTAGCTTGCAAGAGCGCATTAGGGGCTTGTTGTTTAGCAAGCACGGTTGCCTGTTCAGCAGTTAAGGCTGCTAAAGATGAGGGCTTGGCAGATTGAGAAAGAGGATGGGTGACGGCTTTGAATAAGGATGAAGAAGACGTTAACTCAGGGCTTTGATTCACATCAGTAGTGGTTACTTGAACGTTATCGGCGGCTGGCGATTGGACCGTCAAAGCGATGACGCCACCAAAAAACACTAGTGATGTCGCACCAACAGTCAGTAACAAGGGTTTTAGTAGAGGTAAGCTCATGATAGGTACTCCGTATAACTGATTAGGGAATACGAGTAGCATACGCAATGAACATTAACCCAAGCTTAAGAGAAGGCGATTTAGGTCTTTATAGTGGGCGAGCAGGCTGTTTTTTAGTGCTAACTGTGACTATAAAACCTACTTCTGGGGCAGGACGATTGTCAAATACCAAGCTAAGATTGTGAAGCTCGGTGATTCTATTGACGATGGAGAGTCCTAGGCCGCTACCCAATTGGCTTTGACCTGCTGGGCGATAAAAGCGCTCACTGAGACGTGCCAATTGGTCCGGCTCTACGCCTAAGCCATTATCAATTATCCTAATGGCATTGACATCCAATTGCAGTTCAATCAAAGCCCCCTTTGGACAGTAGCGAATGGCGTTGTCCAATAAGTTACGCAGTAACAGTTTAAATAGAATGGGATTGATAAGAATCGGTAATATATCGGCAGGATTATCACAGAGTACAGTGCGCTTTAACTGGATATGCTTTTCACGAGCCAGACGGTTGACGTCACTGAGTACAATATCGGTAAGCGCTAGCCAGTCTGGTTGTATTAGTTGCTCAGGTGGTAGATATTGCTGAGGCTCTATTTTGGCTAAAATCAATAATTGATCGACTAAATGAGTGGCTCGATCAATGCCATTGCTGATCTCTTGAGTATGATAAAAAAGCTGGTTATGACTCTCTATATCAGGCAGCTTTAATAGCTGCTGCTGCAATAAATCTGCTTGTAGTTTTAATGCGGCAAGGGGGCTTCTTAGCTCGTGCGAGGCATCCGCTGTAAAGCGTTGTTCACGCTCTAACGTCTCGGCGACCTTAACAAATAAAACGTTTAAGGCACTCACCAAAGGCTGAATCTCTTTGGGAACATCTGCAATGATAGGACTGTCATCTTGCGGCTGACGCTGTGCAAGCTCAGCACTGATTTGGGTGAGCGGCATAAACCCACGCCGAATCAGCCAAATGACCAAGCCAATAAATGCCAATAATCCAATCAACATTGGCAGCACTTGCACTGTCATGGCATTAACCATCATCTCATGGCGAGAATCTAGGTTCTGACCTACCGCAATCACCCGGTCTTTATGCCGAGAGTCATGCTCATCATGAATATAAAATAAACGCCAGTGCTTACTAAATGGATTTAGACGCTGATAAGCAGAATCATGCACTTCAACAAAGCCATGCTGATCGGATAAAAAAGCAAAAGATTGACCATTGTTATCTGCCATCAATAAGCGTCCCTCTTTGTCCCAAATGGCAAAGCCCATATAGTCATCTTTGGCATCACCAAGATCACCTGAAAGATGATCGCTTTTTAAGTCGTATATTTTGGCAGGGCGCTCTTTTTTATCTTTAGTAACCTCATGTTCGTGCTCGTCCCTATCTTCATGCTGGCCTTTATTCTCATAATGGTCATCTTCTTCTTTGGGAGCGACCCCTATTAGATAACGAGCAACTTGAGTGATTTGAGTGTCATTCATCTCGTTGACTTCGTGCCATAGCCGCCAAGCAATAATGCTGGAGGTCATTATCCACAATAAAGGTAGGCCAATAAGTAAGGAGATTAACAACCGTTGCTGGATACTTTTCATAAGCTCATAGGTGCTCAGATTTTAAAATAGGAACGCACATCTCAAAATAGTTGCTCAGATCTGAAAGTAGCTACTCACATCTTAAATGAAGATAGGCTAGATAGGATAAATAGGCTAGATGTCATTGATAGGGCACTACAATGATATCATCGGTGAGGTCTGTCAAGAGGAGTGAGCAGGATTGAGATAATAGCCAATGCCACGTTTGGTTAAGATAAAGTCATTGCTGAGTTTTTTGCGTAAGTGATGAATATGCACTTCAATCGCATTGCTTTCGATATCTTGTTGCCAACCATATAGTTTATCTTCTAAGCTCGCTCTACTATGGATTTGTTTGGGATGGGTCAGCATTTGCTCCAAGATGGCTACTTCTTTGATGGTTAATTCAACAACTTGATCTTGATAGGTCACTTGCTGAGACTGAGGATGGTAAGCAACCTTACCATAACGGATTTCAGGAAGGCTGCGTCCCTGACTGCGACGTATTAATGCTTGAAGACGAGCAATGACTTCATCCAATGCAAACGGCTTGACCAAGTAATCATCAGCGCCAGCATTGAGCCCCGCCACTCGATTGGCAATTGCGTCGCGTGCTGTGATAATTAACACTGGCGTATCGATGTGTCTGGCGCGCCAGTTCTGTAGTACAGTCATGCCATCCCCTTTTGGCAAGGTCAAATCAAGCAGCACCGCATCAAACATAGTCTCTTGCAGTGCCATTTCACCTTGTGTGGCTTCACTGAACCAATCCACCATCATGCCCTGACTCTTTAATCCAAGGATAAGCGCTTCAGCAATGCTTTTATCATCTTCTATTAGTAGGATACGTGCCATGTGTCTTCCATCTTGTTATTTATTTCATGGTAGAGGGTGAGTCTGGCAGTGTCTTATTGCCCGTTACCATTGCTTTAATCAGATTCTGCCGCTGCCAATAACTCATGACAATAGCAGAAATAATGTGCAGTGGAACCAGTAGATATAAGCTATTTGCTAGCAGCTCATGACTCTCTTCTAGCAAATCTTTATTACCGAGGATATTGGATTCCATAAGATACCCTGTCAAGCCCAAACCAATAATTACCGCCCACAATGTGAACATCATAAGGGCCGCCAAGGGGTTGTGACCCAAATGGTCTCTATCAATGCGGCGGGCGCTTATATCTGACAAATGATGTTTAAGGCGAGTGGGCGTTGGGAAACAGTTAGTAAAGCGGGCGTAGCGCGTTCCTACCAATCCCCACAGCAAGCGTATGACCACCAATCCTACCACGGTATAGCCCACATACTGATGTAAATCACTGCCGTCTTCAGTGAATAATAGATTGGCGATAATACCAGCTGCTACCGTCCAGTGAGTCACCCTGACCAGAATGTCCCACACTTTGATCTGTTTGGTTTTAAGGCTACTAGATTGAGGTGTGACAGCGTCATCAACCATAGTAATGTTAGGTTTTTGAGTCATAGTAATCATTCCTTTAATGGCTCGTTTATTTATTGACGATAGCTATTGGCTAGCGTCATTTGTCTTATGGTTATTACAACAGATGAACCTTAAGGCGAGCTTAGGAAATTAAAAAACCATAAAGGGTTAGGTAGGGGTTAATATGGCAATGCACTAAGAAAAGTGAAAGGAGTGAGTCTGATGAAATGGCCTTTCATTGACGGATAAAGTATTTATTTTGGCATTCATAATATTTTTTGGGTAATAATGCGTTATTTAAGAGCAATCAATATATAGTCAATCTTATTTAAAACTGGCACACGGTTACCCGGGCACTGGTATAAATTTGCTGGCTGTTAGTCAGAAGCGGACTGAGGCAGGCTACTATTGATACCTGCGTCATCCCAGTGACTCTGTATTAAATCCTAAGTGGATTGACTGTACGAGGGTGATACACTTGTTGCTATTGCCACCATAGAGGTTATGATTTGCCTTATAAATTTAAACGGCTTAACCATTTCGGATGATTTAGGAAGAAACAATGTTCCAAACGCTACAAACGCCACAAGCGCCCAAACTGTTTATGATTCAACTGGGGGGTAGACCCAAAGGCCGTTTGATTGAGCAGCATGATATGTTCTTTGGGGTAGCTGAGCATATTAGCGAGCTTATCCCTGCGATTAATGAGCATTGGCCAGAGGTCAAAAACAAGTGGCATATCGACTCGTATCGTGAAGTGACTAAAGTGGGTGAGTATCAGATTAGTTGGGCTGATGCTCTTGGTTCTAACTCGTCTAGTTCTAGCGCTCCCATTGATGTTGCCAAGGATAATGAACAGGCTTTAAAGCTGTTTTTTATCAATCTGGGCGGCTATTTGCCGAATGATTTTGAAGAGTATCATCATAAGCTGTTAATTGTCGCGCCCACGCAAGCTGATGCCATTAAGCAGGCCAAGCAAAGTGAGTTTTATAAAAAGTTTACCTTTAAAGACAAAGACACGCCGTTTAATGCGGCGTCACACGTTGATGATAAGCGGCAAGTCGATGTGGATGAAATCTATCAGGTGGATAGCTTGCTGCCATCAGGGCAATTATTGATAACGCCGATTGATAATACAGATTTGACGGGCGAGCCAGCGTGTGAAGATAAGGTTTTTGTGGGATACTTAAGTATCAAATCATTAAATAAGTGGCGAGATGATGGCATTTGAGATGAGCTTTAAGAGTGGCATGCTGCGAAAAACGCGCTGCCAGTTGCCTGATGATATGGTGCCGACGCTGTATCAAGTGCATGACCGAGCTAAGTTTCCAAAGTTGACTTGGCTGCTAGATACGCTGTATGACCATCCGCAGATTCAGCCAAGTGACGCTGCGATATTGGCCAAAGAGATAGAGGCGCTAGAGTGGCTGTTAATCACGCTAAAACTGCCTTTTCCTATGGTGGCGCTGCAAAAGCTTAAGCGTTTTTTTGAAAGCGCGGCTACTAAGCAGCAGGTGATTAGTACTTTCAGTCAATAATTGGCCATCGTCAATAATTGATTGTCATTGGTCATTGAGGCAAGCTAGCTATTATCAGTGGTTAGAGTGCTTAGAATAAATAAAAGCTAGGTAGTCATAGGAGCGCTATCATGGAGTATTCAGAGCAAGAGTTGACACCAAATAAAATTGATGCTCTAACCACAGATGAGCTTATTATCAAAGCTTTAGATTATCGAGAAAAGCTTGACGCTTGCTGTGATGATTTAGCTAAACTAAGTCATCACGATACGTTATCAGTAAGGACTAATAATCAAAGCAAGCTTAGTAGACAACGTGAATTGCTCGAAGCCAATCAAGACACGCTGCTAATAGCTTACTGGGACATTGTGAGTGTTTTGCACACTCGAGGCTCAGAAACTGAATTTCAGTACTGCAAAACATTGGTTGAGTCACCGTTAGCCAACGAGAGGATTTTAGCAGCTGATATCTTAGGTCAGTTATGTTATCAAGATAAAGATAAATATTATGATTTTGTAGTAACCAAGCTGATTAAATTACTCGATGATAATGACGATGATGTGGTTGCTTCTGCCGCCACTGCTTTGGGTCATAGGGTCAAAAAAGACAGTGACTTTCGAGCTATCGCTAAACTAATAAACCTAGCAAATCATAGCAATAAACATATTCGGCAAAGCGTTGTTTTTGCCTTAGGAGGCGTAGAGCATCCAGAGGCTATCAAAACCTTAATCAAATTATGTGATGATAAAGATGTCTATATAAGGGACTGGGCATTATTTAGCTTGGGGTCGCTGATTGAGACGGATACTGCTGAGATAAGAGAGACATTAAAAAAGGCATTGATGGATGACGATTTTATCGTTCGAGGGGAAGCTTTGGTTGGCTTAGCCCAGCGCGGAGATTGTAGTATCATCAATCAATTGACAAAAGAGCTTGATGGTGAAGAGGATTTGCATCATGTGATGACAGCATGCGAATTATTAGCAGACTCTTCTTTATTGCCTCATTTGCAAAAATTAAAAAAGAGATATGAAGACTTAGATACTGACTATGATTTAACCGGAATTGACGATGCTATTGAAGCTTGCTCAAAGATTAAGTAGCGATTGTCATTATTAAGTAGCCAAATAAAAGCCTTTAACTGGCTAAATTAATGAACTGTAAATGGAAGATTATGTTGTCTAAACAAATAGCGCCTACTGCAAACCAAACCCTAGACTTTATCCCCAAAATTATCTTTTTTGATATAGATGATACCCTAAGCCGAGGCGGTATCATCGCGCCGCAAAATAAGGCGACTTTAGAGGCGTTGTCTCAAAAGACCGATATTAAGCTGGTCATCGCGACTGGACGCGCGAAGCCCATGCTGCCCGATGACATCCTTGAGCTGCATGATCGAGGCGTGATTGATGCAATCATCTGTATGAATGGTCAGTACAGCTTTTGCATAGACGAAGAGGGGAGCAAAGAGACGCTAATCAAGCACTATCCATTGACACTCACGCAGGCAGAGCAAATCGTGCAAATCTGTCAGCAAGAGCAAGTGGTATATAAGCTTGACTCGGCTCACTATATTGCTTGGTCAGTGGCACATGAGCGTGTCAAGGCTATGATGCTAAAGAACGCCGCCTTTATCGTCGATGCGGACTTTCACAAAGCCAACGAGGTCTATCAGTGTTCGGTAATCTTTAATAATGAGGTCGATAAGATGCAGCAGGTCGACTTTGGGGCATTCGGTCTTAAGCTGGTGCATTGGCACAATATGGGCGGCGATGTCATACCGATTGACGCTTCAAAAGCTCGCGCTGTCCAAGATGTCTGTGATTATTACGGAATAGACGTCTGCGATGCGATGGCTTTTGGTGATGGCTTTAATGATTTAGAGATGTTCGATTTGGTAGGCTTTAGCGTGGCGATGGGTGATGGTCAACCGGCATTGATTGAGCGAGCTGACTTGGTGACTGGGTCAATTGAGGAGGGCGGTATTCAAGCGGTTTTGGATAAGTTTTATGCTAATTAGAATAGTGACTATTTAAGTACTTTATTAGTTTGATTCAAATATTCCGATTGTCTTAAGCGAGCCAATAAGCAGTAGTCTTGCTTCATTGACATGTTATAGTCAGTTGCATTTCGACTGTCACACCAAATATCTTGTAGCGTAGGTAGCTTACGGATATCAATCGGTCTAACCATGCCTTGAGCATTTAGTTGCCTATAGCCCTTAGCCCGTTCCATCAAACTTTCAGGATATAAAGAGAAGCTAGCAGTGACCTCTTCTTTATTAGTGATAGTGTTAAAGCGATATAAAGTGAGACTCACCACACTAGCTCCCTCTTTGCCGCCAAAGCTTTGTCGCCATGGCCCATAGCTTTGGCTATTGATTTCATCAACGATAGACTTAATCTCAGCAGGATGGGTGGTTATATCGTAGACCAGCATATTATCTAGTCCGGGGTAGTCAATTTGTACTTTGCTAATATTTTGGTAAGTGGCTCTTTGTATAAGGGCAGCTTGGGTTACCATCCTAAAGATAGCCCATACCACCAATATGAAAATCATAATGAATGGCAGTAATTTGAGTACCATCTTGTCTATGTCATCTGTTTTAGGCATATTAACTCTACTTCATTAAAAATAATAACGGTTATTAAGCTTAGTTAGACGATATTTATTGATGTTTAGCTATGTTTTGATTATATAATGCTCCCTTGATTCTACTGCTATTCACCCTCATATTCTACCGACTAACCCTTACAATCCCTGATAAATTTACCAGTAACACTAGCAGCCTAAACATTCCCATAAATAAAATAGCCTAAGCCAATGCCTGATTCTACTGACCAAGACCGTCCTAAATCTTTATCTCCAAGCTCAAGTGCCTCTCATCATTCTAATGACCTAAATCAAGATATCTCTATGAATAATCCTCCCCAATCTATAACGAGTGACCGTCAAGCTGAACCCAGTGATACTAATCATGACCGTCAAGAGGTCGCAGGTGACACGATTGAAGCCGAGCCTATCAATATTGATAATTTGCCAGTACTTGCCAAAGACCGCCACTTTGTAAATCGGCTAGAGCAAGAGCTGGCGCGCGAGCAAAGAAAAGCGGGTAAAAATAAAGACGTCAAAGGCAGCGATGGCTTAAATGATTCAACGAAAGCTTTGGCCGACATAAAAGCCAAATTAGATAAAGCAAAGCGACGCTCGCAGCAAGCCGTCAAAGAGCGAATGGAGAGTATCCCTGAGAATCTAGCGGCCAAGCTCAACCATGATTTGCCAGTCAGTCAGCGCGCAGAAGACTTGGTTCAGGCCATCATCGATCATCAGGTGATCATCGTCGCTGGCGAGACTGGCTCAGGTAAGACCACCCAATTGCCCAAGCTTGCGATGCTAGCAGGTCGCGGCATCACGGGTCAGATAGGGCACACGCAGCCGCGGCGGCTGGCAGCTCGCAGTGTGGCGAACCGTATCGCTGAAGAGCTAGGGGAGCCATTAGGGGAGACGGTCAGCTTTAAGATTCGCTTTAATGAGCAAGGCACGGCTAAATCTGTGGTCAAGCTGATGACGGATGGTATCTTGCTCGCTGAATTGGGTCACGATCGATTTTTGACCAAATACGATACTATTATTATCGATGAGGCTCATGAGCGTAGCTTAAATATTGACTTTATTATGGGTTATCTCAAGCAGCTACTGCCTAAGCGTCCCGACCTCAAAGTCATCATCACTTCAGCGACACTCGATACTACCCGCTTTAGCGAATATTTCTCTCACTATGATGCTAAGACTCGCAAGCTAGTTCCTGCACCTGTCATCGATGTTGAGGGCCGCAGCTATCCAGTTGAAGTGCGCTATAGACCATTGACCGATGAGCCTGTGACCAGCTCAGATGATGACAGCTATGATGACTTTGAGGACAATCTGCCTCGTGCCGTGGTCGCAGCGGTCGAAGAGTGCTTTGAAGATGCGCGCAGCAAGGGCCATCCTGACCAAGCTGATATTCTGATATTTGCGGCTACCGAGGCTGAGATTAGAGAGATGCAAGAGGTGCTAATCTCTCATGGGCCTCGTCATACTGAAGTGTTGCCACTGTTTGCCCGTCAGTCTTATGCCGAGCAGCAGCGGATATTTCAGCCCTCAGGTCGTGGTCGACGTATTGTCATTGCGACCAACGTGGCTGAGACGGCATTGACTGTGCCTGGCATCCGCTACGTCATCGATTTAGGCTTTGCCCGTATATCTCGCTACTCGTATCGATCAAGAGTGCAGCGCCTACCGATTGAGGCCATCTCACAAGCGGCGGCCAATCAGAGAAAAGGCCGCTGTGGCCGCGTAGCACCTGGCGTTTGTATCCGCCTATATTCGGAGGAAGACTTTGCCAGCCGCCCTGAGTTCACTGAGCCGGAGATTCTGCGCACCAACTTGGCGTCAGTGATTTTGCAGATGGCAAGCCTGCGCCTTGGCAGCGTTGATGACTTTGATTTTATCGAGCCACCAGATTCTAGATTAATCAAAGACGGCCGCAAGCTACTTGATGAGCTAGGAGCCATTACCGCCAAAGAGTCAGCTTCGCAAAAACCAGTGGCCAAGCGCACCTTAAATGAGGTTAACCTCACGCGCACGGGTCAAAAGATGGCGCGAATGCCAATAGACCCAAGGCTGGCACGAATGCTGGTGGCGGGTAGCGACTTTGACTGTATGCGCGAGATGCTAATCATCGTGGCTGCGCTTGCTGTCCAAGACCCTCGTGAGCGTCCGGCAGAAAAACGCGCTCAGGCCGATCAAAAGCACGCGCTATTTCGCCAAGAGGACTCTGACTTTTTGTTCTATTTAAGTCTTTGGAAATCAGCTTTTGAGACCGACAGTAGTGGCAATAAACTGTCGAGCAATCAGCTCAAGCAGTTCGCCAAAAAGAATTATCTTAGCTTCCCTAGGCTTCGCGAGTGGCACAAGACCTATCGTCAATTGGAGCAGATGGTAGGAGAGCTAAAGCTGACAGACAGCCATTCTGGCTCATCATCAAAGTCTGTTCAATCAAAAAACAAGTCCACCAATAAGCCCAAAGGCAAGGCGCAAGACAAGTCAAAAGGCCATTCGCAAAATCAAGCATTGGCTCAGACCACCGAGCGCTCAAAAGTGGCTATTGAATTAATAGACAGCGAGGATGAGCAAGTTCGCGCGGTCAAGTATGCCAATCTACACCGAGCGCTATTGACGGGTCTACTATCGGTCATCGCTCATAAGACTGAAAACCGTGGTGAGTATCTGGCTGCCCGCCAGCAAAAGGCCAAAATATTCCCTGCTAGCACGGTGTTTAAGCAAGTGCCTCCTTGGGTCATGGCCTTTGAGATTGTCGAGACCTCGCAAGTCTTTATGCGCACTGTTGCCAAGATTGAACCAGAATGGATCATCTCAGCAGGTGGCGATTTGCTCAAGTATCATTACTTTGAGCCGCATTGGTCCAAAAAGACGGGCCATGTTAAGGCTTATGCACAGATTAGTCTGTTTGGTCTGATTATTATCGCCAAACAGTTAACCAATTATGAGCAGATTAATCTTGAAGAGTCGCGGGAGATATTCATCCGTGACGGCCTAGTGACCGGTAACTTTGGCCGCGCCGCGCCGTTTTTGCAGCACAATATGGACATGGTGGCTCAGGTTGAGCGTATCGAGGACAAGCTGCGCCGCCGTGACCTGTTGGTGGATGAAGAGACGCTATATCAGTTTTATGATCACAAGATTCCAGAGCATATCGCCAGTCGCAAAGCTTTTGAGGACTGGCGAGCTGAGGTCGAAAAGACGGACAGCCAGTATCTTTTCTTTACAGAAGAGGACGTCTTAAAAGAGACCGCGCCAACCACGGGCGACTTTCCAGAGATTTGGCAGTTGGGCGATCTAAAGCTGCCGCTTAAGTATGTCTTTGACCCCGCTAGTGAAGATGATGGGGTAACGATTCGTGTGCCGCTGGCGGCCTTACCGCAGTTAGATGCTATCGAGCTACTTTGGGGGGTACCGGGTTGGCGTTATGAGCTGGTACTTCAGTTGCTCAAATCCCTGCCCAAAGACATCCGCCGCAAGATTGTGCCTATCCCAGATACCGCCGACAGCCTCTTTGATGAGTTAGAAAAGAACCATCAGCAAGGCCTTCTTAAACAGTTAGGTCAAGCCTTACAGCGGCGAGGCATCATGGGCGTGACCCCTGATAAATTTAACCCATCAAGTATTGACCGCTATCTGCAACCGCAAATTTGCGTGGTCGATGACAAAAACCGCTTGATTGAAAAGGGCCGCGACTTAGAGACGCTTCAGATTCGTCATGCCAGCCAGACCAGTCAAGCAGTATCTAGTGACAGCGAGCTACATGGCGCTCATACCAGCTTCCCTGAGCACTACCGGTTTAGCAAAAACCGTCATAGTGCGGGAGTGGTGATGAAGCAGTTCTCAGCCTTAGTCCCTGATGAAGCAGGTGAGGCAGTCTCCATCCATGAGTTTACGGATGTGTCAGCGGCGCTAAAGGCTCACCGCAAAGGCGTCCTGACCTTAATCAAAAACCGACTTGGTGCTAAGCAAAAACAGCTCACCAGTCAAATTGATAAGGCTTTTAAATTGGCTTTTGCGCCCCTTGGCGACATGGAAAAGCTGAAGACCATCGTGATTGATGCGACATTGGATGCCTCTTTGGACACTTATGGGATTACCTTTAATCATGATGATTTATTGCCAGATAACGCGGATAAAGTCGCACAATCGTTAGCGGATAAGCTGCCTATGAATGAGGGAGAGTATGAGCAGACGGCGCAGGCGGTAATAGGGAATTTCTTATTAGAGGGCCAAACCGTCATCAAATTGCTCAAAAATGTTTACTCTCGATGGCAACGCATTCGTCAGAGTCTATTGATGCTAGATAGAGAAGTATTTGGCGAGTCTATTGATGATATTGAGGACCAGTTAGAAGATTTTCATCTGTCTAATTTTGTCTACCGGATGGACTATGAACACTGGCAACAGTATCCACGGTATTTGGAGGCCCTAGAAGTTCGGATTGAGCGATTAGAGCATAACTTAGACGGCGATTTAGACGCGGTCTATGAGTTGGATGTACATATGGAGCGACTATCAGGGCGCGCCACTGATGAGAAGATTAGCGCCTATCGCTGGATGGTGGAGGAGTACCGGATTCAACTGTTTGCCCAGCCGATGAAAACTCGGGTGGCAGTCTCACCTAAACGCCTTAATAAGCTTTGGGAGCAGTTAAGTTAAAGTCTTAACTTGTCTTTAGTAAAAGATTAAAACCATAGTTAAAAGACAAACATTTGTCATTACTAATGTTTGCTTATTTGTTAAAAATCTTACTATAAACAATTGTTTATGTAAGTTTTTGCATCAATTATCATCGTTTTGTAACAATTACGCTTTATCGTGGCACCAACATTAACGGCAGTTAATCTTGGATGGGCGGTTTTAGGATCGCCAAGATTGATTGCCTTTCGATAGGGCGTAACATATGGGCATGGTGAAGAGCTTAGGGGGCAACCGACTAGGCAGTATCACTACGCGGATGCTAGTGATATTGGCGTTAGCATTTTCGTTGATGACTGCGATGGTATATTGGGTCATTGAGACTCAGGCAAAGCCAAGAATATCTGCTATGACCTCTGACACCGTGGTAGAAACGGGTAATGAGGTGATTAACAGTATTATGGCCAGTATCAATCATGTTGATGGCTTGGCCAAAGCCACTAGTGCCATCAGTGGCGGCTTGCCAAAAGACGCTGATATCTACCAGCAAACCATTGGCAATTTGATGACTCAAGCTGACCCTAAAATCGTAGGAGGCGGGGTTTGGTTTGATCCCAACATGTACCAAGAGGGCTTAGATCGTCAGTCCTTTGTCTGGTCGCGAGATGGCAGTGGCGTCATGCAGCCAACCGATCGCTACAACTCTCAACTTATCACCCCTAATGCTTATTACCGCGACTGGTGGTATATCCCTGCTATGTACGCGCGCCATGACCACTGCGTTTGGAGCCGCGCCTATATTGATCCTGTTAGCCACTATCCTATGATGACCTGTGCTAAGGCACTTTATAACAGTCGCAATCAGGCTTTTGATGGTGTTGTGTCGTTCAATCTATTGCTCGATAATCTCGATGAAGCCATGAAAAACTGGCAAGCCAAAGTCGGTGGCTATGTGTTTTTGGTTGATCTTGACAATCGGTTTTTGACCTTCCCAGACAAATCTTTAGTCACCCAAAAGACAGCAGACAATCCGCAAGGTGAGATGATTACCGTAGAGCGGTTTGCAAAGACTAACCCTGCTTTTGCTCCGATTGCTACCAGCCTTGACGCCATCAATGATGACTTACTCAAGCAAGCTGTTGCCAAAGATGAGCCACGCTATAATCTTGCCGCTGGCAGTATCCTTAGCACCACCAATATGAAAAAAATCAGTGAGCAAGAGTCGAAGCTGCTCTCAGCTTTACTACTACTTAACACCGACCAATCTCTCAATCTGGTCAACAGCCATTTAACTCAAATCATCGATGTGCCAAACGACTTTATGCTAAATGAGTCGGCCACTGCCTTTGTCTTTAAGATGCCTTTCACTTATTGGAAGATGGTCATCGTCAAGCCCAATAGTGACATGATGATCGTCGCCAATACTTTATCCACTCAGCTGATTCGCACCATGTTATTGGGATTTTTGCCTATCTTATTATTGACGGCTTGGGCTTTTCGTAATTATTTCACCCGGCCCCTAAAGCATATGGCAGGCTCGGTGGCGGATATGGGCTCACTCATTGAGCAAAAACAATATCAAAAACTAGGTGAGCATAAGCTGCCAAGCTCCAATGTGAGTGAGATTCAAATCATCAGTGATCAGACCAATCAGCTGATTGACCGAGTGGTCGAAAACGAAGGGGCTTTAGCAGAGATTAATGTCCATCTAGAGAAAAAAGTCGTGGAGCGAACCCATGACCTACAGCGTGCTATGGATGAGATTAAAGCCTCACAAGTACAGCTGGTACGCTCTGAGAAGATGGCTACTTTAGGTCAGATGGTGGCAGGCGTGGCACATGAAGTGAATACGCCACTCGGCTACGTGCGAAGCAATATCGAGCTGGTGGGCGAAAACCTGACTCGCTTTGATGAGCTGATTGAGCAGACAGAGCATCTATTAGCGCAACTTAAAAATCCCGAAGCTGACTCTGAGAAAATCAATGCTGCTATCGACGCCACCTTGGTATGCTGCGATGAGATAAAAGAAGATGAGGTCAGTACTGATTTGGCCCATTTGGTCAAAGATGGGCTGTTTGGAGTAGATCAAATCTCTGAGCTGGTACTCAACCTTCGTGATTTCTCTCGAATCGATGAGTCCAAAGTCAAAGATGTCGATATTAATGACTGTGTCAAAAGCTCTTTGGTCATGGCACGTAACAATCTAAAAACCTTAAATGTGGTCACCGATTTGGGCAAGCTTCCAAAGGTTCAGTGCAACCCTTCACAGATTAACCAAGTGCTACTGAATCTATTTAACAATGCCGCTCAAGCCATCCCTGAAGGTAAAAAGGGCGAGCTTCTCATCGTCTCAAGGCTGATTGGTTCAGACACCGTAAGTATCATTGTCAGTGATAACGGCAGCGGCATCAATAACGAGGTGTTAAGTAAAATCTTTGAGCCATTCTTTACCACCAAAAAAGCAGGGGAGGGTACCGGACTTGGCTTGGCTATCGCCTCACAAATTATGGAGCAGCATGGGGGACAAATTAGGGCGAACTCTATGCTCGGTGAGGGCACAAGCTTTGAGCTAACTCTGCCAGTTCATCAAGCGCTATGCCCAGCGAAAAAGTCGCCTAAGGTGTTGTTTGAAGCCTAGCACCGCCTAATCTTCAATGGCTGATTTGGCTGTATTGTTTAAAAGCTTAGGCCTTTAGATATCGAGACACTTAGATAACTTAATATTTAAATAATTGATAAAATTAATAACAGGACTGTCTCATGATTAAACCAAAGATTGCTTTTATCGATGACGAAACGCGTATTCTGCGAAGTCTTAAAATGCACTTTCGCCAGTCGCATGATGTGTTCACCACCACTGAGCCTGATGAGCTGATTAATTATGTCAAAAATAACGACGTTCAGGTGGTCATCAGTGATCAGAGAATGCCTGATAAGCAAGGTACCGAGGTACTTCGTGAGGTCAAAGAAGCCTCTCCTAATACCATTCGCATTTTGCTGACCGGTTATGCTGACCTAAATGCCGTTATCGACTCAGTTAATGAAGGCGAGATTTACCGCTACATTACCAAACCTTGGCAAAATGATGAGCTCAAAAAAGTGGTGAACAAAGCCACCGAGATTGCGAAGCAAACCCAAGATATCGATCAAGAAGTGAGCGAGGCGGTGAGCAGTAGTGGCAATCGACAAGTGCTGGTGTTAGATGATGATGAAGCGATTTATGAGCAAATAAAAAGCCATTTTGAGCCCGCTTATAAGGTGAGTTGGGCGAGCACTTTAGAGCAAGCGTCCCATCTTTTGCAGCGCAAAAAGTTTGGGGTGGCTATCGCTGACGTCACTTTAAATGGCGACGATATCGCCCCCGTGGTTTATGCGCTAAAAAATATTCAACCTGATTTGATGATGCTAATGCTCACAGAGTTTAAAGACGCACATATGATTATTGATTTGATTAATAAAGGTCAGATTTATCGCTGTCTACCACGTCCGACCAATCTTGCTATTATGGGGATTAGCTTGGACCGTGCTTATCATCATCATGAAAAGATGGTTCAGCAGCCTATTCTCGCTGCTCGGCATCATGTCGAAGAAGCGCCTAAAGTTGAAGGATTTAGCTTTTCTGACAAGCTAAAAGGCTTTTTTGCTAAGTTTACAGGCTGGGGAAAGAGCCGGAGTGCTTAG
>JAUNVX010000300.1 GCA_030540615.1 Psychrobacter sp.
TTGACTTTACTTTAAATCAGCTCTCAAACTATTGATTTTTTATAATATCTACGCCAATCTCAACTTATCGTAGGCTTTTGATTTTTATAGAATTTAAAATTCTAATTGTTTTAACTGAAATTTTAAAAACTAAGTAAACCAATACCTTAGAAAAATAAGTTGAGAGTGGGGTTTATATAATCAATGCATGCTACAGGGATCTGTATTTATGAAGGTAATCGCGGTATTAAATCAAAAAGGTGGCAGCGGCAAGACTACCATCGCAACGCATCTGGCTCGTGGCTTACAGTTGAAAGGCCATAGTGTTCTGCTAGTAGATAGCGATCAGCAGGGCAGTGCGCGTGACTGGAGAGCGGTTGATGAAGACAATCCGGTACCAGTGATCGGGCTTGATAGACCAACACTTGATAAAGATTTAAAAAGCGTCTCTGATAAAGATTATGTGGTGATCGATGGATCGCCGCAAGCTACTAGTCTGGCTATTTCTGCTATTAAAGCCGCAGATTTTATATTGATCCCGGTGCAGCCGAGTCCTTATGATATCTGGGCAACCAGCGATTTGGTTGATTTAGTGCAGCAGCGTGTTGAGATGATGGATGGTGAACTAAAGGCGGCGTTTATCGTATCACGTGCCATTCAAAACACCAATATAGGTAAGGAAGTAGCGACAGCATTACTCGATTACAATCTTCCAGTGCTAGAGACTAGAGTTATGCAGCGTGTTGCTTATCCTAACAGCGCTGCCCTTGGCAAGACAGTATTTGATACCGAATCGCCTAATAGCAATGCGATACAAGAGATAACTGCATTAGTCAGTGAGATTCAAACATTTTTTGGTGAGGAATAAGTTATGAGTTTATCAGCAGGTCGTCCTAGTAAGAACGTTAAGGATCAATTGGCTTTATCGGATGTGACGGACAGTCCCAAAAAGACGGTACGTGTGAATTTTAATTTAGATGGAGATAAACACATTGCGCTCAAGCGGTACGCGCTTGAAAGCCGAAAAACGGTGACTGAGTTGTTGACTGAAATGATTGAGGAAAAATTGGTTGAGCGATAGGTATAAAAAATTCGTTTTTCTATACCTATAAAAAGGATATGTATAAAAAACTCAAAAAATTATACATATCGTCGAACGCTGTGCACCTTACTAGTATCATCAGATGCTTGTTTTCTTAAGCCAGACGCAGAAGCAAGCTGTAAAGAAAATGCCCATGGCAAAACAAGCACTGTTTCCTATATCAGCACCATATAATAGAACCAAAAACGGTTAGCAGTGCTAAGGTATATTGCCCTTAATCAAAGCGTACTCAATAACGATTTAAGTTACACAAAATATAAGGGGCTTCTAGCCCCATCATTATTCCTATAGGATTTTTATCATGACAAGTACCCAACAACGTGCTGAACTCCATCGCCAAATTTGGCAAATTGCAAACGAGGTTCGTGGTTCAGTCGATGGCTGGGACTTTAAGCAGTATGTATTGGGGACGCTGTTCTATCGTTTTATTAGTGAGAATTTTTCCAGTTATATCGAAGCAGGAGACGATAGCGTTAATTATGCTGCACTTCCTGATAGTGTGATTACTGATGATATTAAAGACGATGCTATTAAGACTAAAGGCTACTTCATTTATCCAAGCCAACTGTTTGCCACTATCGCGGCAGGCGCTCACAGAAATGAGAATCTCAATACAGATCTAGCAGCTATATTCAAAGCGATTGAGGGCTCAGCCAATGGCTACCCCTCTGAGCCTGATATCAAAGGTTTGTTTGCGGATTTTGATACTACGAGTAACCGCCTAGGTAATACAGTTGCTGATAAGAACACACGCTTAGCAGCGGTGCTTAAAGGCGTAGCAGGTCTCAAGTTAGAGCAGTTCGCTGATAACCAAATTGATTTGTTTGGTGATGCTTATGAGTATTTGATCTCGAACTATGCCGCCAATGCGGGTAAATCAGGGGGTGAGTTTTTTACCCCTCAAAGCGTGTCTAAACTGATTGCTCAAATTGCGATGCACAAACAAGAGACAGTAAATAAAATCTACGATCCAGCTGCAGGTTCGGGCTCTTTGTTACTACAAGCTAAAAAGCACTTTGATAACCACATCATTGAAGAGGGGTTTTTTGGTCAAGAGATTAACCACACCACCTATAACCTTGCGCGTATGAATATGTTTTTGCATAACATCAACTACGACAAGTTTAATAT
>JAUNVX010000049.1 GCA_030540615.1 Psychrobacter sp.
GTGAATCACTATTCAATTAAAATCAAAAAGCCTGCAAATGATTGCAGGCTTTTTTATACTTATTAATGACTGATATTCATCCTTCATTAACGAATTATTAAAGCTAAAATCCCGACCTCCAAATCACTACCTATTCAATCTAATCATCCGCTATTCATTACACTTTTAACTATCAAATCAGGCTGCTAACCATTAAATCGCGCCACTAAAGGTATCACAGGACTGGATATCACCAGATTGAAAACCCCGAGTAAACCAGTTAACCCGTTGTTGGCTCGTGCCATGAGTGAAATTATCTGGAGCAACCGCTCGACCACTCATCTCTGCCAAATGGTCATCACCGATTTTGCCAGCGGCGTTAATGGCTTCATCGATATCACCTGGCTCCAAAAACTGAACCCGTTGCTGATTTCGATTGGCCCAAACCCCAGCAAAACAGTCCGCTTGAAGCTCTTGTCTGACAGACAAAGCATTGGCCTGTGCCGTATTAACCTGCTGACGCGCTTGGTTCACCTTTTGCGAGATTCCCATCAAAGTCTGAACGTGATGACCCACTTCATGAGCGATAACATAGGCTTGGGCAAAGTCACCTGCTCGGTTACGGTTCTCTGCATCCCCTGAGCCTTGTTGGTCACCTGATATATCAAACTTTTGACGCATCTCGGTAAAGAAAGAGGTGTCTAGATAGACCGTCTGATCACCAGGACAATAAAACGGCCCCGTGGCTGCAGTAGCACCGCCACAGGCTGAGTTAATTTGTCCCTTGAACATCACTAAAGTAGGCTCTTTATAAGTTGCCCCACCTTCTTGAAATATCTGATGCCAAACCGCTTCTGTATCGCCTAAGACCACTTTAACAAATTGAGTGTCTCGGCTATTATCATTGGCGTCAGTAATGGTTGAGCCACCGCCTCCGCCTGCCACAACTTGACCAGTTTGCAAGGCTTGCATCGGATTAACACCAAATACCAGCCAAAGAATAAGACCGATTACGATACCACCGATACCACCGCCAACAGCTTTACCACCCCCCATTCGAACATTGGAGCTACCTTGTCTGCCTTGCCATTTCATACTGACCTCACTTACGCTTTTCTAACTGACATTGATGGGAGCTATTGTTACCTTATGACAATCACTTACCTTACGACAATCAACTATCTTTAGACAACCGACTTTAGGCAATTAAAGTTACTAGTATCCTATAAAATCTCTAAGTTTTAATAGCTATCTAAATAACTAAGAACTTAAGAAACTAATGAAACTTTGTGATAGCAATGATAGGTTAAGATTAAGGCGCATTATCGCATACTCTTAGTCAAATTTATGTTATATCACTATAGTGAATATCGCTTATTTGGTAATCGATTTAAGCTTTTAATAGGTTGTATAATCTATTGTCTTGAATGCTGACTAAGTATTAAGTGAGAATGAACTGCTTGCTTAATTTAAATGGTTTTAAAAATTTAAATAATCTCAAAAGACAAGGTTAAGAGTATCTTATAGGCCTCAGTTATACTCAGACTAAGAAATAGAGTTAATTTATTATTATGATAAAATCCTATTAATAATCGACAATTAGCCACTCTGAAACCTAAAACGTTATCTTACCCTAGTCTGAATAAATGTAACAATAAACTTAATTGTTACTATATTGTACAAGCTCTTCCCTTTGTCATTTTGTTCATATAAAATGCGTGCAAGCTGTGTAGCTTTGACTTGTTAATTGACCTTCGAGATTTCGTTGCGTCAATTTTTATTTTTAAGCTGCTGCTCTTTTTATACTACGGAGATATTGTTATGAAATTTAAATTACTTGCTCTATCAGCTATGATGGCTGCTACTATGGGTCTTACAGCTTGCGACAGCAACAAAGAAAACGCTGCTGAAGATTTAACCGCTGCTCAAGACAAAGTTCAAGACGCTAAAGCAGAAGTTCAAGACGCTGCTGCTGCTGGCGAACCAGGTGCTGCTCAAGCTGCTGCTGAAGTTAATGCTGCTGAAGCTCAAGTTGCTGATGCTCAAGTTGCTACTGCTACTAACGAAATCGATGCTGAAGTTCCTGCAGATAGCGCAGCAGCAACAGCCGCTACTACTGATACAGCTACTACTACAGCGCCAGCTACTGACACTGCTGCAGTAACGACTACTGAATCAACCACTACTACGACGACTACTGAGCCAGCTGTTGCTGCTGCTGATGAAGTAAAAACAACTAACTAATCTTTTAGTTAGTACGTTTAAGTCCTTTTAATAGTATTTAATCGATAATATTTCCAAAAAAAGAGAGCCTTGGCTCTCTTTTTTTTCGTCTACTAAACGCTTTGCCAGTGACCTACTTAGTGGTTAAGCTGACTAGCCCCTTAATGAATTAGATTTTCATGCCCTAAGTCTCCAGTTAATCTATATTCTAACGACTTAGACTGCTGATAAATAAGGCCAATTTAAGGTCAGTGGTAATAGCTTATATAACAAATACTTAGGCAGGATTAAAAAGCTTGGCATCCACTTGCTGACGAAACTTCTGACCCGCTTTAAAGGTTACCACGCGCCGGGCTGATACTGGTACTGGCTCACCGGTCTTTGGGTTGCGACCTGGCCGACTTTTTTTATCTTTTAATTCAAAATTGCCAAATCCGGATAATTTAACCTCATTACCCTCAATCAAGCTAGCAGATAGCTCTTCAAAAAACCTTTCTACTAATAACCTTCCTTCTTGACGAGTAAGATGCATCTGATGCATTAGGTGGTCAACCATATCTGCTTTGGTTAAAGTTCTCATGAGTCGCTCCGTGATATAGTAAATGGGATTAGATATTGAATCAGATTTTGAGTACCTATCTGAAAATAGACTACCTTGGTCGATTCAATAGTGGCGGCGATAACTATTTAACCGCTCACCGTTCATTATTGACATCATTTATGATTGATAGACAAATCTTACATGGCTGCTATTAAGTTGCCAATATAATAGTGGCGATTGATGCAGAATCAATAATAACCCCTGCTCTCAAGGCTCAATGGTTTGGATATGAAACGGTTAGGTTAATAACCTTATCAATTGAGTACCATGAAGGCAAGGATAAATTAACAAAAGTCGATTTTATTACTCATCTATCTCTATTGAAGCTGATAAAAAATTGCTAATTAACTGTCTCTAAGCTGAGCATCATATTGCTCTTTTAGTACTTTTATAACATTATCAAGAGATACCTTAATCGCCTCTTCACTCAAAGTCTGTTCTTTGTCTTGCCAGATTAAGGCAAAAGCAAGAGAACGTTTACCTTCAGGCATCTTATCCCCTTGATAAACATCAAATAACCAGACATCAGTCAGTGGCGCTTGGCTATGACCACTTTGCCAAATGCTTTGCTCAATAGCTTGCACTTCAATATCAGCATCCACAACAATAGCAATATCCCGGCGCACTTGTGGGAACTTACTAGGAGCCGCGATTAAGGAGGGCTCTCGTGCCAAATCTAGCAGAGGCTGAAGTGTCAACTGGGCCACCCAAGTGCAAGGCAAGTCTAGCTGCTGGGCAACATTAGGGTGCAATTGACCGAACCAACCGACCACTTCTTGATCAATAATTAAGGTCGCACTTTGTCCTGGGTGCAAAAATGCTAAACTGCTCCGCTCATAACGAATGCGTGACTCAGATAAGTGGCTAGGCAATAATTGGCTGACATCAGCTTTTAGGTCATAAAAATCATAGGGGCGATTGGCAAAAGCTTGCTCAGGCCAAACATCACCCACTGCCACCAATGCAATACTAGGTGTCTGCACCAATTCACTGACACTTTGACCCACGAAACTTAAGCCTGTTTCAAAAAAGCGGATACGAGACTGTTGGCGGTTTAAGTTATGTTGCACCGATGGCAGCAAGCTTGAGAGTAAAGTACGGCGCATGACAGCCAAATCAGCAGAGATAGGATTGGCCAATGCCAAAACCTCACCCAGTGCTTCATCTTGTAGCAGCGCTTCCATCTTAGGATCGGTGAAGCTAAAGCTCACTGCCTCCATATAACCTGCATCTACCAGCGCCAGTTTAAGGCGCATGGTTAAATCAGCACTGTCCTCATAAGCCATATTGACTTGTAGATAAGGCAATTTGGTAGGGATATTATCGTAGCCATAAATTCGCGCAATCTCCTCAACCAAATCCTCAGGCAGACTCATGTCAAAACGATAGGAAGGTGGGGTACAAATTAACCCTGACTCGTTACTTTTAACCAAAAAGCCTAGCTGGGTTAAGATTTTCGCCATCTTTTCCGCTTCGATATCGATGCCCAAAACATCTTTAACTTTTTGATAAGTTAAGGTAATAGGATCACGCTTGGGCAATTGGTGAAGCGTCTCTACAGTAGTAATAGGACCAGCTGTGCCCCCTGCAATCAAAGTGATGAGTTCAGCGGCGCGCGCAAGGGCCAAGGCGGGCAGTTCAAAATCTACCCCTCGCTCAAAACGTTGTGAAGCATCGGTATGTAACCCAAAGCGTCGAGCACGTCCCGCAATAGCGAGCGGCGCAAAAAACGCACTCTCTAAGATGACATGACGAGTACTGTCCGTCACACTGCTACGCTTACCACCCATAATACCCGCTAACGCTAATATCCCTTCATCATCAGCGATGACTAGCTCATCACCTGTTAGGGTCACGCTTTGCTCATTGAGCAAGATGACACTCTCGCCTGCTTTAGCCAAACGCACGACAATGTCTCCTACGATGCTATCGGCATCAAAGGCATGCAAGGGCTGACCTAGCTCTAGCAGCACATAGTTGGTCACATCGACCATAAAATTATGCGAGCGAAGGCCTGATTGTAGCAAGGCTTGTTGCATCCATTTGGGCGTAGCTATGTCGCGGTCGATGCCTTCAATGGCTTGAGCCAGATAACGTGGACATGCTTCCACCGCCTGAACTTGAACCCCTTGATGACGATTACTGCCTATACTGACAGCATCAATCTCAGGCGAATTCACTGGCAAATCATTGATGACCCCAATCTCACGTGCGATACCACGGACACTAAAGCAGTCGCCTCGATTGGGCGTGATGGAGACGTCTAAAATGTGGGCATCAAGCCCCAAATACTGCCGAATATCCTGACCTACGGGGGCATCAGTAGGCAGCTCAAGTAGGCCATCAACGTCATCTATCAGGTCAATCTCAGAAGCGCCGCAAAGCATGCCTTGAGACTCGACGCCGCGCAGCTTACTCTTTTTAATCTTAAAGCCTTTTGCATCATCACTTGGCAGTACTGCCCCAATCATAGCCACGGGCGCTTTCATACCCTCCGTGACATTGGGAGCACCGCAGACGATTTGTAATAACTCTCCTGAGCCCACATCGACCTGAGTCACTCGCAGCTTATCCGCATCAGGATGTGGTGACACGCTTTTGACTTCCCCGATGACCACGCCCGTAAAGCTCGCAGCGACAGGGTATAAATCATCAATCTCTAGCCCTGCCATGGTCAACTGCTCAGCAAGCTGCTCGCTATTATTATTGGGATTGACCCACTCACGAAGCCACTGTTCACTAATTTTCATAAAAGTCTCAATACCATTGTTAGTTCGATAGCCAAATTATCTCAACTGAATTGCTTTAAAAACCGCACATCGTTTTGAAAAAATAAGCGCAAATCATCGATGCCATAATACAACATGGCAAAACGCTCAATCCCCATGCCAAAAGCGAATCCTGTATAGTCATTAGGGTCAATACCACAGTTTTTGAGCACTTGTGGATGCACCATGCCGCAGCCCATCACCTCAAGCCACTTACCATTGTCCGCCAATATATCCACCTCAGCTGAAGGCTCAGTGAAAGGGAAAAATGATGGCCGGAATCTAACGGTTAATGACTTGGCAAAAAAAGCCTCCAAAAACTCACTAATGAGGCCCTTAAGCTCAGCAAAGGTGCTGGACTTAGTGACCATCAGCCCCTCTAATTGGTGAAACATAGGCGAATGGGTCTGATCGGAGTCGCAGCGATAAACGCGGCCTGGGCAAATAATACGAATCGGTGGCTCACTGTCCTTCATGGTTCGAATCTGTACCGGGCTGGTATGCGTGCGTAGAAGGTAGTGCGCATCAAAATAAAAGGTATCGTGCATCGCTCGTGCGGGATGATGCGAGGGAATATTTAGAGCTTCAAAGTTATAATAATCATGCTCAACCTCAGGACCAGTGGCGACATTGAATCCTGCCTGCACAAAGAACTGCTGCATCCGCTGAGTGGTCATAGTAATGGGATGCAAACGGCCTTTACGGTTGCCGCGAGCGGGCAAGGTGATATCAATACGCTCCGCATCAAGCTTGGCATCCAAAGCCAATCTCTCAAGATTAGCTTGCTGATCTGTAAACGCCTGTTGGAGTCGACTCCTGACCTCATGAAGCTTGGCTCCATAAGTCTTTTTGGCTTCGCTATCTAACCCCCCTAGCTGCTTTGACCATTGGGTTAAAGTGCTTTTTTTGCCGGTTAGCATCACTCGCTGTTGTTGCAAGTCCACTAGTGAAGTCGTATTAGTGATTAAGCGAACGGCCGCAGCAATAAAGTCATCAAAATGGGCACTGCTGGTGTCTATTAGTGTCTCAGGCATTGGGGGTAAATCATTGGAGGAGGAGTCAGCTACGTTGTGGCTCATAATATTAATAATTCCTGAATAAACATGATATTAATGGTCAGCCAATGCGGCTACAGTACAATCTTTTGATCAATATTACTGTAGCAGCTCTGATTGCGCTGCCTTGCTGTGATATTGCTTATTTCACCATATCATAAGATATCGTCGATGAAAGTAAAGCCCTCTTTATAATCTACAAAATCAAGGGTCTTTTGAATGGCTTCATTGACCAAAATCGGCTTTGTTAAACAAAAAAAAGCTGCCAATTAACGGCAGCTTTTTTGATTGTCACAAGTCATATTAGACCATCAACCTACTCTGAATATGACAGATTACCCTATGCCAATGCTGCTTTAGCTTTTTCGGTCAATGCTGCAAAGGTTGGGGCATCATGCATGGCAATATCAGCCAATACACGGCGATCGATTTCAATATTGGCTTTTTTCAAGCCATTGATGAAACGGCTATAGCTTAGACCGTTCAAACGGGCACCCGCGTTAATACGAGCTATCCACAAACGGCGGAAAGAGCGCTTCTTGTTACGACGGTCACGATAGGCATATTGACCTGCTTTAGTGACTGCCTGAACCGCAACGCGATAGACGCGTGAACGAGCACCATAATAACCTTTTGCACGCTTTAAGATTTTTTTGTGACGGCGACTTGCCTGAACACCACGTTTTACACGAGCCATAACTTACTCCTAATAATTAATTGTCTGCTGCGATGGGATAATAGCTTAGAGATATGGGCACATACGGCGAACCGCTGCTTCATCACATTTCGCTACCATTTTTAGACCGCGCAATTGACGGATACGCTTAGGAGTCTTTTTGGTCAAGATGTGGCTCTTGTTGGCTTGCTTACGCTTAAAGCCATTGGCTGTCTTTTTAAAGCGCTTAGTGGCACCGCTTTTGCTCTTCATTTTCACTTTCATGAATTATAGCCTCTTGTCTTTTCTACCTTTAGAGTGCTTAACACTGGGATAAAACAGCGTTAATCCGGTAAAGTTAGAGAAAAAGAAAAACCTGGTCGTCAAATGCTAAGATTAAATCAAGCTCACTTATCTATTACAGTTAGCTTGCCCTTCGTACCATAAGCTGGCTACTACTTATAAGTTAATCAACCACTATATAAGTTAATTAGCGCACCCTAATCGTAACAATCTTAATTTTTAACAAGCTTATCTGTTCAATTGAACGTTCATCTTAAACACTTACCTTATCAAAAGGTAATACAGATAAACTACTCACAACTGATAGGCTCGGCATTTGCCTTGAGGTGGGAGGGCGTATTTTAACAGAGTTATGTCATCCTGCCAAGCAAAGTTTGCTTATCTAAGCCCTAAGCCAACTCACTTTTTAGAATAATAGACCTTTAGGTTATCTAGTATAAAATAGCCCTTTCAACTCAGCAGTCCCTTTATGAAGGTTATTGACTCAGTAACCATCCACTTGGCATAAGATAGAATCTTATATACCACAGTAGAATAACAATGGTATATTAAAGCAATATTGTCGTTATCATAAAATCATTGCAAGCGCTTTAAGCTATGATTAAGTATGTTATCATTAGGTAAAATACTGACTATAAAACAATTGTTAGAAGGTTGGCTGGTGTTGACGCCTGACCAATTCTGAGGCTTTAGACCTTGACCATATTATGAGCAAAGGAGGCTATTTTGTCCAACCAAGAGATTGTATTTGATGACGGGGTATTTGTTTTTGAAACCGTTATGCGAGTCCGCAATACTGAGATTGATGTCGGTCAATATATGACCATTGAAGCCATGACGTCCATCATATCAGAAGTCCGTGCCCGCTTTTTTTATTCCAAAGGGATTAAAGAGATTAATGCTGACTATCAAGGATTGATTGTCGATGATTTAAGACTCAATATGTTAAGTCGTGTCCGGGCTCGCGAAGAGCTGCTTTTTGAAGTGGGCGTCAGTGAAATGAGTGATCAAGATGGCATCATTGCGGTCAAAGCCACTCGCATGTTTGATGGCTCTATGGTGGCAAAAGCAACCATGCACTTCGTTAATTATGATTATCGACTTAATAAAGTCATTGCCCTACACCCCTCCTCCAAACAAGCTCTTGATCAAACGCCTTTTGAATTATAAAAGGTTTATATCGCCTAATTGCTCAAGTCTACCCCATCAAAGTTAACCGTTTTAAGCCAGATGAGTCCAGAAGATAGTCACACCGACTGTCAGCACCATCTGGCTCTATTTTGTCAATCAATTGCTATTTCTGTATTTTATCTAGTCTCTTTTATCTCTGTTTCGCCTTCTGTTTTAGTCTCCTTATCTACTCCTGAATCACTATATTTGTATGACGGCCTAGATTGGCATGACGGCCTATATTCGTTGGCCTCATTCTATCGATTGTTGCTTGTCGTACAAGCATAGCCATTGACTTCTTAATCGTGCCATAATATCGTCAAACGTTTTTGCTACTATACTTCTTTAATTGCAACTATTACTTAATTGCTGGCCCCCTTATGACTTCTAATCAATCTTGGCTCGATACGGTTCAGTTTAATAGCGATGGCTTGCTACCAGCGATTGCACAAGATCATCAAAGCGGCGAGATATTGATGATGGCATGGATGAATGCTGAAGCATTAATGCTCACCGTCCAAAGCAAAATAGCGGTCTATTATTCGCGCTCTCGTGGCAAGCTATGGCATAAAGGTGAGACCTCAGGTCATACCCAACACATTCACGATGTCTATCTGGACTGCGATGCCGACGTCATTGTGCTGTCAGTGACACAGGTGGGCGGTATTGCTTGTCACACGGGCCGAAAGTCTTGCTTTTACCGGCGACTAACGCTCACCCAAGCTGACCCAGTTTGGGAGACTATTGCACCAGTGCTCAAAGATCCAAATGCTATCTACGGGTCTGCTGTTGAAGCGCCAAACGATGCTCCTAACTGCAGTCAGGACCAAACTGACAGCCAAAGTCCTACGGTCTCTACCTCTATCCAATCTGACCCTATCCAAGCAGACGCTATTTTACGCCAATTAGATGAGGTGTTAAATGAGCGCAAATCCGCTCATCCTGAGAGCTCCTATGTGGCAAGCCTTTATCATAAAGGCCTAAATAAAATCTTAGAAAAAGTGGGCGAAGAGGCGACAGAGACCATCATTGCTGCCAAAGATTTGGCTACCGTTCTAAGCCAAAACAGTCATAATGGACCACTTAGTCTTAATGAAAGCAGCACGGTTGCGAGGCAGCAAGCTGAACATGAGCTTATCTATGAGATTGCCGATGTCTGGTTTCACACGTTAGTCACATTAGCGTGGTTTAATATCGGCTCTGAGCAAATACTAAGCGAGTTGGCTAGGCGCTTTGGGTTATCGGGAATTACCGAGAAAGCCTCACGCTAGTCAATCGTACTTGTTATCATCGTAAAGTGTTATGATAATGGCTCTCCCTTTCATGCTTTAAGGATACCGTTATGGGCAGTTTTTCCCTCATTCATTGGGCGATATTGTTGGTGGTCGTGGTGTTGGTCTTTGGCACTGCCAAGTTAAAAAACGCGGGTAAGGATTTAGGCGGCGCTGTCAAAGGCTTTAAGGACGCGGTTAAAGACGAAAATACTGCCCACGAAAACAAGCACCGAGTGCTCAATCACGATGCCTCTCAGCCTACGCCTGGTACTAAGGTCGATGACATTCAAGTGACCCAGCCGGTCAATGATGACCAACGTAATAGCTAGCTTGGCTCCAATAGCCTAACCAGTAGCTTACGCAGTTTTAGTTCAGTGACTAATAAGGCAAATATTTAGTAAAGCGGCTATTCAGTAAAGCCAGTAGTTAGTGAGGCGAATACCTAACCGCTAAGTCAAATAAAAAAGCTGCTCTAATGTTTGTCAGTGCTTACCAACGGTTGTTTTAATCTCTCTTAAGCCATTACTTTATAGGCAATTATGTTTGATATTGGATTCTCTGAGCTGTTGCTCTTTGGTGTCATAGCCTTGGTCGTTTTGGGCCCTGAAAAGTTGCCACAAGCGGCGCGAACGGCAGGCAAATGGTATGCAAAATTACGCCGCACAGTGGTCACTTTGCAAGCAGAAATCGAAGCAGAGCTTGACCTTGCAGAGACCCGGCAAAAGATGCAGGAAGAGTTGGCCAAAATCAAACAAGCCGAAGTTGAGATGAAGCGTGAGATGGCTGAGCTTCGCGGTAGTATGAAAGAGTTTGAAAAGGCGCAGCAGCAAAGCTTATCAGATACCTCAGTCAACCAAGTGCCTGCTCCATCAGAACCCTCAAATGAATCGAATCTTGTAGCTCCTATCATAGATGCATCTAATCTTAGCGATGTAGAGACCAGCTCTCATCAAGCCGCCTTTAATTCAGCTGATGTGACTGCTAAAGCTATGACTGTTTTAGCTGCGGATGCTAAAAATCAAACTACTGCGCTAGACGCGCCTGCTCTCACTCGGCCATGGGAGCATATGTGGTTTCAATTGGGCAACTACGACAAGTCTCGTAGACTGCCTCCTGCACCCCTACGAGCCAATTATCACGCTGATGCGCTACTTTATAACACGCCGTCATCTGCTGAGAGCAGTGTCCCCTCAAATAGCTCTACTCATTTAAGAAAAGAGAGTGATTTATTGGATGATGAGGAAACCATTAGATGAGCTTAATTAAAACCAAAAAGTCAGCGCTCACTACATCCGATAATCTGTCTAAAACGCCTTTAGAGACTAAAACCCATTCAGCTGACTCAGTCGATAATTTGGTCGATGAAAGCTTGGCAGACATGCCCATTACCGAGCATTTGATTGAGCTGCGATCACACCTTATTCGCATCATTGTCGCGACCATGGTGATTTTTTTGGCCTTGGTGGGATTCTCACGCCGGCTTTACGACTTTTTGTCCGAGCCTTTAGTGGCGCAGCTTCCTGCCAATGCCACCATGATTGCCACGGACATTACCTCCAATTTCATGGCCCCTATTCGCCTGACTATTTTCGTGGCCGCCTTTATCGCCATGCCTTATATTCTGTATCAGATTTGGTCATTTGTGGCGCCAGGGTTATACAAAAAAGAGAAGAAGATAGCGATTCCTGTTTTACTCTCCTCTATTGTGTTGTTCTATTCAGGGATAGCTTTTGCCTACTTTGTGGTGCTCAAAGGGGTGCTCAAGTTTTTTATTACCTTTGCCCCGCACAATGTCTTGCCCATGACCGATATTGCCAGTTATTTAAGCTTTGCCATGAAGCTGTTCATGGTGTTTGGACTGACTTTTGAGATTCCCGTGGTAACTTTATTGCTGATATTGGCAGGGGTCGTGTCCACTGACACCTTGGCTGATAAGCGCCGCTACATCATCGTGGCCTGCTTTGCGGTTGCCGCGATAGTAACACCGCCTGATGGGGTCTCCATGTTGATGTTAGCGGTCCCAATGTGGCTGTTGTTTGAGCTTGGGCTATTGCTCGCTCGTATGCTCATTAAAGAGAAAGTCTCTGACAGCCAATGATGCTCGGGCTTTCAATCAGACTTAAGCATAAACTGTTCAAGCGGGTCGTGATTAAGTGAGTCATCTCTGCCAAGTTGCTCTATAAATTTGCTATAATGACGTTATAATTATTCTCGCTTTTTAGCCAATATTCTTATTTTGCTTTGCTTTTTATGACAGCCATTGCTTATCAGTGGCTTTTTTTAGCGGTGAAATTCAACCATTTCACGCCATGTCCAATGACCCTCAGGTAATATGCCCATGTCCATGCCCGCTTATATGAGTGACCCTACTGAGGAGCAACTTGCCGCCCTTAACATGGCAATGGATGGCAACTCCTTTAAAGTGGTCGCTTATGCGGGGGCTGGCAAGACCACCACTCTCAAACTAATAGGTGAGCGGCTTCGAGGGCGCGGACTGTATTTGGCGTTTAACAAAGGCATCGCTGCTGAGGCCAAGCAAAAGTTCCCAAGCCATGTCGAATGCCGTACTTTTCACTCGCTCGCTTATCGTCACGTGCCGCGGGATATCACCGCCAAGCTGTCTTTACCGAGATTTTCTCCCAAGCGTTTAGGCGATGATTTAGGACTGCAGACCATTCAAGTTCGTCGTCAAATTGAGGGCAAAAGTAAATACATTAACCTAACCCCTGCCCGCCAAGCCAGATTCGTCAGCGATGCCATCAGTCATTTTTGTAGCACTCATGCCAGCTACCCCGCGCCGCGCCATTTGGTCTTTCCGAGTTGGATGGATGAGCCCGATGCCGAGCAGTTACGCGAGAGCCTCTATCCTGCAGTAGAAAAGCGCTGGCTGCAATCAATTGACTCGCGTCACCCTGCGGGTATCGGTCATGACATTTATCTAAAATTATGGGCCTTGTCTAAGCCTAGCATTCCAGCGGATTTTATTTTGTTTGACGAGGCGCAAGATGCTGATCCACTCATGATGGGTATCTTGACTCAGCAGCCCCGTCAAGTGATTTATGTCGGTGATGCTCATCAGCAGATTTATGAGTGGCGTGGCGCGGTCAATGCTATGAAAAAGCTGCCACTGCCGCAGACCCTATTGACCCAGTCGTTTCGGTTTGGGGAACCCATTGCGGAGGTGGCAAATTTATTACTAAAAGCGCTGCAAGAAGACATCCCTCTCAAAGGCAATCCAGATAAGACCTCTGGCTTGGCCAAGTCTTTGGTCCATGGTAAAAAAGACGCGATTCTTTGCCGAACCAACGCTGCTGCCATGACTCAGCTCCTGACGGGGCTTAAGCTCGGCCACAAAGTCGCTTTGCAGGCAGACACCGAGCGTATGCTACGCTTTTGCCAAGCTGCTGATAATCTTAAAAATGGCAAGTCTGCTTATGGCGTGCCAGAGCTGGCTTATTTTTATCATTGGTCAGATGTACAAGATTACTCCGAGACCAGTGAAGGCAGTGACTTAAAAACTTTGGTGAAGCTGGTGGACGATCATGGGACTGATATCTTAACCAAAGCGGTCAACAGCTTAACTGATGTCAAAGATGCTGACTATGTCATCTCTACCGCGCACAAAGCCAAAGGGCTTGAATGGGGCCGAGTTCAATTAGATGAAGATTTTTATTACGATGTCACCACTAGTGGCATCAAAATCAGTCCTGAAGAGCTGCGGCTCTTGTATGTGGCCTGTACCCGAGCACAAACTAATTTGGACATTCATCACATCAGTGATTTGATTTCAGGGCTTAAATCGGGCAAAAAGGTGATCTATGGGGGTGCCTAAGCTTTTTAATGCCACTAATCTACGATGAGTCGTGGTTATCGTCTGTTAACTCTCCTCCATCCCAATGGCGAATGTATTTAAAATATGCCCATTAGACAATTAATTGAAACGACCATTATTTTCCTGATCGTACTAGTCTAATAGCACCTTTATTATTGACATAATTAGAACTAATATAGCCCATCATAAAGTTAGCCACCCATGTAGTATCTTTGACATCTACATTTTTAGTAGAAGACCAATAGCTTGAAAGCAAAGTATTAGGAAATATCTGAGTATTAATATTTGGCTGCATAAGTTCAGTTTCGCATACCCAATCGACTTTAACTTTTCCTCCTTTTTTTGCAGGAATTTCTAACTTATCTTTAAAACCATTTTTGCAAATCCGCAGAGCATTTAGCTCCTCAATATGTGGAAGTCGCCAGTCATTATAACCTCTATATTTTTGAGAATTCAGTTTATTAACTTGTCCTATAGCATCGTTCCAAGTAAAACTTTGAACGCTACCAATACAAGTAATTCCATTCCATTCTTGTCCCACACTACAACGGTCCCATATGATATTAAATTTACTATCTTTATAAAGACCTGCTCTCATTAAACTAGAATTGCTCTCAGCATTACTAACAATTGGTAGAGCCACAAAACCAAATATTAAAGCTAACAATTTTATCTTCATAAACAATCCTAGTAATATAAATATATAGTTAGATAAGTAGTAACTCTGTCAATAACACATATGATTGGCTATTTTCTCATTATTTTTATTTTTTAAAAAAAATATAGTCAATATAACTTCCTGTACTTTAAGCTATCATACTCCTAAACCTTTAGTATAATTTATTCATGTCATTTGCCACTCAATTCTTCTCAAGCCCAGTGCGTCTACTCGCCCCTATGGAGGGCTTGACTGACCCTTTAATGCGGCGAATCCTCACCCAAGTTGCTCACGATGTTGGTCGACCCTATGACTGGTCGGTTAGCGAGTTTATTCGGGTGAATGCTCACGTACTCCCCGACCATGTGTTTTATCGTTACGTGCCAGAGTTGCTGGCAGCGAGCCAAACGGCTTCGGGAACGCCCATTCATGTTCAACTTTTAGGCAGTGATTCGCAGTTAATGGCCGAGAATGCTTTGGCGGTTTGCGCGCTAGGAGCACTAGCCATTGACCTCAACTTTGGTTGTCCTGCTAAGACTGTCAATAGTCACCGAGGCGGTTCGGTACTGCTTGATGAGCCAAGCGTCATGCGCGATATCATCTCAGCCGTTCGTCTGGCCGTTCCGCCCCATATCCCGGTGTCAGCCAAGATTCGCTTGGGCTATACCGACACGAGCAATATGGGCGACATCCGTCAGGCTATCGCAGACAGTGGCGCTAATTGGTTGACCATTCATGCGCGAACCAAGACTCAAGGCTATAAGCCTCCTGCTTACTGGGACAAAATCGCTGACTTTAATCAGTTGCCTATTCCGGTGATTGCCAATGGCGAGATTTGGACTGCTGACCAAGCACGCAATTGCATGACGCAAGCGGAAACGCCGCACCTAATGCTAGGTCGTGGCGCTGTGACGCGGCCAGATTTGGTTGCTAATATTGATAATAACAGCGTCCAGATTGCTTGGTGGCAGCTCATCCCTTATCAAATTGAATTTTTGCAGGGTGAAGCCAAAAATGACGTGGTTTTGGTGGGTAGGTATAAGCAGTGGCTGGCGATGCTAAGCAAGGGATATACTGAGGCCAAAATGATGTTTGATGAGATTAAGCGAATCAAAGATAGGCAGAGGGTGATTGAGATATTGCAAAGGGGCATCAATCAATAAAGTCCAAAATTGAGTAAAAATGATTTATTCAATTTTGGACTCTCTAGCCACTAGTTACAAGGTAGCAGACACACCAAGGGCTGGCTCTCTAAAGACTAACCCGAATGGCCAAATAAAACAGTAACAGACAGCATACCATCGACAAGGCCCACAGTATCGAGCGAAAAGTTGGTAGGTTAACAATATAAGCAATACCGTAAGCCAAGCGAATGAGCACGTAAAGACAAGCTAAATTATTAATAATTGACTGCGGAACAAAGAACAGCATAGACACCAATACTGCTGCCAAAAACACTGGCAGGGTCTCATAGCTATTTTGCTGCGCGGCGTTGGCACGAGCAGCGGCTCCCGTGGTGTGCTGCAAAAACTCTCTAGGATGAGCGTTATCTGCTAGCCCAAAACCTCCCAACAACTTCGCCATTGCAGCAAAGCCTAACGGCAAGAAGCTGGCCACTACCATCGCCCAAATCGCAATATTAGCTGTCTCTGGCACCATCTCAAATAATGTATTTATTAGCCCTAGTGTTGGCCTTTGCTCTAATCATTATTTTTGGTGATACTTTCTATATGCATCTTCTATCTAAAATTAATGGGTGATGTTGAA
>JAUNVX010000301.1 GCA_030540615.1 Psychrobacter sp.
CGAATGGTGTTGTAATCGACCTTTTCTTTAAGAGTCTCAAATATTGGTTTGAGCTTGATGCTACCATCATCATTAAAGTCATTGGGGTCATTGGCCACCTTAACCGCCACATAAGCATTGCCAACCGCTAACATGATGTCATCGCTAGGGCGTAAATGCTCACATTTTAGGCTAGGGTCTTGCTTTTTAAGCTCACTAATATGACGCATGATAGTCGATTGAGCCAGCTCCCTCGACTGCGCAATCTCAGCGATACTGAGGCTTTCTTCTAACAATAGCTTGGTCTCAATCAAGATACTATCAGATTGATCGCTCACCTGAGTACCTAATTTTTCACGTTTGGCAGCTTGCGCTTTTGTCTTTTCTAACTGCCGCTTTCGCATGGTCTCATAGCTATCGATAATGGTCTGACTTAGCGTGCCGCCTGACTTTAAGATGAACTCATTATGGGTGTTTTTTAGACTGGTGTCATCTAGCATGGCGTACGCTTCTTCGGCCTCGCTTGATAGCTCACTAAAGCGCTTGTCAGCGCCGCGGGCCAAAGGGTCTAACATTAGACTCATGTCATTAAACCCTAATAATTGTAACCCCTCTAATGACTTTAGTCGTGATAGCGCCACATAGCCTTGTCCGAGCTCAAAAGTCTTGGACAAGTCAATTTCAGCGGCATCCAAAGTCATGCCTTGAGACTTATGAATAGTGATTGCCCAAGCCAGACATAACGGTATTTGGCTATAGCTGGCCAACACCTCTCCATGCTCATCTTCAATCATCCACTCTTCAGGCTCGGCCTTAACGCGGCGGCCATCGTTGAGTTTCACCACGACCAGCTGAGCGGCTTGTGGATTAGCAATTTTTGATTTCGCTTCTGATGACTTCTCATCCTGTAGTTCGGCCTCTGAAGACTCAGCACTGCCACTTTGAGAGCTCTGAGCCAAGGCTTTGTCTGGCCCTTTTTTAGTCAGTGCACCTCCGTCAGTCTTGACGGTCTCAAAGCCTACTACCTCTCCCATCGTCCCATTAGACACGCCAAGCTCATTGTTATTTTTGATAAACATGACCTTAGCGCCTACCTTTAATACCAGCTCATCACTGGTACGAACGTTTTTCTTTAAAGTCTCAACCAGCTTACTATCACCAAAGTCAGAGGCTTTAAATATAACGGACTTTGAGGGCAGCTGCTCTAATTCGCGCTCATTGATTTGGTTGACATTAAGGTTGTGGGTATAGAGGCGGGTGCGACTGGCATCAACGACTTGGGTGTGGGTGGCTTGCAACGCATCAATAGCATCAAACGTCACTGACTGCTGGCGGATTTGATTTAAAATAGTATTAAGGCTAATGTCATCAGAAGCGCTATCATCTTGGCGATGCTGCTCGGTCAAATAGCAGATTTGAAACTGCGCCTCAAGCCAGGCCGCCGACATAAAGGCAAATTTATCCCGGTTACTCTCCCCCCGCGCGCCAATAGGCGGCAGCTGAAAGAAGTCACCTGCAACCACCACCTGAAGCCCCCCAAAGGCTGCTTCACTATTTCGAACGTGCTTGAGAATTTGATTGACCATATCAAGCTGCTTGGCGTGAAGCATGGATATCTCATCAATGATTAATACCGCAGTCTCTTTAATACGCTCAGTCACATAGCGGCGACCACTGATGTTTTTGAGGTCGCGGTCTGTGAGCTCATCTTTGATGCCAATACCTGACCAGCTATGGATAGTGATGCCATTCATATGGGTGGCGGCGATACCTGTACTGGCAGTCACTGCTACAGGTACTCGGCGCGCTCGTAGATAATGAATATATTGATTAAGGGTATAAGTCTTTCCTGAGCCAGCTGAACCGGTCAAAAATACATTATGACCTGTCTTTAGGATAGTGAGGGCGGTGGATTGTTGCATAAGCTCAGACCAGTCTTGATAAATAAAAAAGCATATTATAACGTGCAGAGAGTAACATAACGTAGCCTTATCAACAAATAAGTCGCTGCTCTCGCCACTGATTTGATAATCTGATTATTAGTCACAAAAGCTATTAGAAGTAAAAAACTATCAGACACAAAAAAACGAGCCAATCAGCTCGTTCTTTTTATTTATTCACAGGTTTTGTTGTTACTAATTATTTATCTATTCTCAGTGGTTAAACTGAGCGATAAATTATAGTCCAACGATACCATGTGCTTGTGGGCCTTTAGCGCCCTGAGTTA
>JAUNVX010000050.1 GCA_030540615.1 Psychrobacter sp.
AGTGCCAATTCAAGTGCGAATGTCAGATAAGTTAAAAAGTTACCACGAATTGACCCTATCATTTATCAGATGAATCATTATAATAGGCGTCAATCGGCAGAGGGCAAAGAGGAGATATTCATCACTTTGTCATCGGTTAAGATTTATACTTTCGTGGAATGTTATTTCACCACTATAATTTATTAGGAGTCTTTTATGGCTATCGAACGTACTTTATCTATCATCAAACCTGACGCTGTGGGCGGCAACCATATCGGCGATATCTATAGCCGTTTTGAAAAAGCGGGTCTTAAAATCGTTGGTGCTAAAATGCTGCATCTTGATGATGAAAAAGCAGGTGGTTTTTATGCTGAGCATAAAGAGCGTCCATTTTATAAAGATCTTGTGTCATTCATGACCTCAGGTCCAGTATTGGTTTCGGTATTAGAAGGCGAAAACGCTATCGCTAAGCATCGCGAAATCATGGGTGCCACCAACCCAAGCGAAGCCGCAGCGGGTACTATCCGTAAAGACTTTGCTACCAGCATCGATGAAAATGCAGTGCATGGCTCTGACTCAGCTGAGTCTGCCAAACGCGAAATCGCTTACTTCTTTAGTGATAATGAAGTGGTAGATCGCACGCGTTAAGCGCTAATTGGCCATGACGGCTAGTGCTTAACTGACTGCTGAGTATCAGCTTTAGTCAAGGCTAGCCATCTAAATATATTGTAAAACGGTTGAGTTAAAGCTCAGCCGTTTTTTATGAGCTTTATGAGCTAAGACAATTATGCTAAGACGCTAGGCGACTATTTAGGTTATAATAGCCAGCTATTACCATTACTCATTTTGTGATGCAGATGAAAGTTTAGCTGTCTTTTTGGTGGTTAACTTCTTTGTGTCCATATTTGTTTATTTTGCAATGAATAAGCCAGCCATCGCTATGACCAAAATTCCTGTAGTACATACGCCAGAGCCGATAGCGACTACACCAGCAAAGATTAACTTGCTCGGTATGAGTCAGACTGAGCTTGCTGATTACTTCAAAACCATTGGTGAGAAGCCCTTTCGCGCCAGTCAGGTGATGAAATGGATTTATCAGCATGGGGTCACTGATTTTGCTTTGATGACCAATCTGTCCAAAAGCCTGCGCGATAAGCTACTGGAGAAGGCTTGTGTGGTTGCGCCTGAAGTCGTGCATAAAGAGTACAGCGATGATGGTACCCGTAAATGGGTATTTAAAGTGGCAGGTGGCTCACTCGTTGAGACGGTGCTCATCCCCGCTGATGACAGCAAGGTAGACGGCAGAAAGACCCTTTGCATCTCCTCTCAAGTAGGCTGTGCACTTGACTGTAGCTTCTGTAGTACTGGCAAACAGGGCTTTGAGCGAGACCTTAGTGCCAGCGAAATTATCGGTCAGCTTTGGGTGGCAAACGCCTCTTATATGGAAGGGGTCGATAGTCAAGATTGGCATAATAACGTCACCAATGTGGTGATGATGGGCATGGGTGAGCCGCTGCTAAATTACGAGCCAGTGGTCGCATCCATGAGTTTGATGCTCTCTGATCATGCTTATGGATTGTCCAAACGCCGCGTGACGTTATCGACTTCAGGTGTCGTGCCTAAGATGTATGACTTGTATAAAGATATTGATGTGGCATTGGCTATCTCATTGCATGCCCCAAACGATAAGCTACGTAATGAGCTGGTACCCATTAATAAAAAATATCCCCTTGAGCAGTTAATGGCGGCGGCAAGGGCCTATGTTTATGATAATAATCCACGCCACAAAAAACATGTCACTATCGAATATGTGATGCTCGCTGGGGTCAATGACAGTGATGAGCAAGCCCATGAGTTGGTTCAATTACTGGGCGACTTACCCTGTAAGATTAATCTGATACCGTTTAATCCCTTTCCTCATGCGCCTTATGGTCGGTCAAGTAACAACCGTATTCATGCATTTAGTAATATCTTGAATAATGCAGGGTTCGTCTGTACCATTCGGCAGACACGAGGCGATGATATTGATGCCGCTTGTGGTCAACTGGTGGGTCAGGTCGCTGATCGAACGCGCCGCTCAGCCAAATGGCAAGAGAGTGTGAAAGCAAGGTTAGCTACGGCATCTGATAGCGTTTAATTGGAGTAAGAGTCATAGACCGTCAATTAAATGAGTTGATAGTGGGCTAGGGTTGACAGTTTGGGGCATCGTTAAGTGCGATAGTAATAAAACTTAGACTGATAAAAGTAGCCATCAGTGCGGCTAAGACCTTACATAAAGCTTGCCTAATCGTAGTAAAGCGGTATTGAAACGCTAACTTAAGCTCAAAACTTACTAATACTCTTGAAAGCATTATAAAAAGTGCTTTAGTATAGGCAAGGCTTGCTATATTTCATAATTATTTCACAGCATTAGTTGACTTTAGTTTGTATTATTTTTAGCTAGTATGGTATAAAGCTAAGCGAAATACTAAGATGTTATCAATCTTATCAAGCAAGCTTGATGTATCGATGCTTATGCTGAGTTGCTTTTTTTTCTGATACTTTATCGCCAAACCCCTTATTGACATGTGATGGCAAGGACCACTATGTATAAATTGCAGAACCCGTCCAACCCGTTTTGTAAACATAGGGTGCTGAGCATTATGGCACCTGTTATGTTGGCTATGTTGGTAGGGGGATGTCAGAGTAACTCGGTAGATGGGTATAGCCGAGGGCAATATCAGACCTCAACGCAGCCTACTAACAATCAATATCGAGACAAAGATGAGATTGCCAAGGTTCGAACTTCGCTTGCGGCTGAGTACATTCGTAAAAATGAACTTGATGCTGCCAAACGTCAGCTTGAGCAAGCGTTGGAAGCCAATAGCCGATACGCGCCTGCCTATGATATGATGGGCGTTTTGCTTCAACAAGAAGGCAGTCGTATTAATCTTGAAAAAGCCGAAAGCTACTTCAAAAAAGCCATCGCTTTAGATGCTGAATTTATTCAAGCTCGTAATAATTATGGTGTGTATTTATCACAAATGCAGCGCTATCCAGAGGCCGTTGAACAATTTGAAATTGCGGGTGCTGCATTAGGGTACGAAGGGCGAATTGGCGCTTTAGAGAACCTAGGCCGAACCCAACTTCAGCGCGGCGATAAGCCTGCAGCTATCAAGGCTTTTTTACGGGCATTAGATGCCAACCGTAATAGTTTAATCGCTCACATTGAGCTGGTCGATTTATTATTAGAAGCTGACAGTATCATTAAGGCCCAAAACTTATATCAAGAGACATTATTACTTATTCAGGGTGACCCACTAAATCCCAGATTATTGATTCAAGGTATCAAAATTGCTGCTGCTCAAGGCAATCTAAGTGAGCGTCAAGCTTTATCTCAACAATTACTATCAAACTATCCCCTCAGTCCCGAGGCAAAACAACTTAAGATTTGGCTGAATAATCCAGAGGCACCATGGAAATAACCAACCCACCTGATAACTCAACTGTCCTTTCTAATCAAGCTATGCCGCCCACCTCATTTGGTGCCATGCTATTGAGGGCTCGCGAAAAAAAACAAGTTACGCTTGAGGATGCCTCTGCCGAATTATTTATTTTAAAACGTCATTTGCAAGCTTTAGAACAAGAGCGCTTTGAGTCCTTGCCCCAATTTACTTTTGCTAGGGGCTTTGCCATTAATTATGCCAAGTACTTAGGTCTTGACCCTCAACAAGTGGCCGCCAGTTTTGATGCCGCTTATCCTAATGAGCTGCGAAGCAAAGCAGTAGGTGATATTGAGTCACCGTTACGCCCTATGGGGACATTACAGCGTGAAGGCCGCAGCAAGATTAAGTTTAACCCCTTATTGTTATTGGCTATCGTCTTTGTGATAGGACTAGCCGTATTCTTACTACGCATGATTAGTAACGCAGGAAAAGAGCCTACTGAGCCTGTTAAAGCTATAGAGACTATCACGCCTACCGAGCAAGCTGAAGGCGCAGCCATCAACAATACTGGGGTAGCTATTGATCAAAATGCTACCCAAGGTTCAGGCTCAGCGCTGCCTGCTACTGGTAATACCGCGACCAGTGCCGCTGGTGTAGCGATTCCTGGTCTTAACACGAGTGGTGACAGCGCGACTACTTCAGCTTCTCAGCTGCCTGCCTCTGGGCAAGTCGCTGCTTTAGATTTTTGGGTCGTGGGTGATACAGCTATTGAGGTGACCGATGCCTCTGGTAAAGTGCTAATGAGTGGCAACCAATCGCGAGGTGGTTATAAGCTATCGGGTCAGCCGCCTTACCGTATTCAAATCGATAAAGTAAATAATGTGAAGCTCAATTTAAATCAACAAGAGATAGCTTTGGATAAGTATGCCACGGGTGACAAGGCTAGCTTTACTTTAGCGCCATAAATCTATTTAAATGCTAGATTGTAGGCTTAATAAATTTCTAATGTTAAAGCCTGATGCTATTTTAACGCCTTAACGTCATGACTCTCGTCAAAAGGGTGGCTGATTCGTATTGAGTCAGCGTTATCTTATGTACTAAGCCTTATTTGGTCCATGGTGGCCCTTGAATGTCATTTGGCTGTCATGCTAAATCAGCAAACTCTATGTTAGACCCTTCTATGTTATCAAGGACAGTATTATGTCAACGCCTTCTCCTATTAAGCGGCGGCTTACCAAAAAGATATATGTTGGTGACGTAGCAGTCGGTGGCGATGCGCCGATTAGCGTTCAAAGTATGACCAATACCGATACTTGTGATATCGATGCGACAGTCGCTCAGGTGGAACGCTGTGTTGAGGCAGGTGCAGACTTTATGCGAGTCTCGACGCCGACAATGGAATCAATAGCGGCCTTTGCCGAGATTCGAAAACAAGTCAGTTGTCCGTTAGTGGCCGACATTCATTTTGACTACCAAATAGGCATCGCTGCAGCAGAAGCTGGCGCAGATTGCTTGCGGATTAACCCAGGTAATATTGGCCGAGAAGACAAAGTAAAAGAAGTCATTGCAGCCGCTCGCGATCACAATATCAGTATGCGGATAGGAGTGAATGCAGGGTCGCTTGAGAAAGACATACAAAAAAAGTATGGCGAACCGACAGGGGCAGCCATGCTTGAATCGGCAATGCGTCATGTGGATATCCTAGACCGACATAACTTTGATAACTACAAAATCTCAGTCAAAGCCAGCAATGTATTTTTGACCTTAGATGCTTATCGATTAATCTCAGCACAGATTGACAACCCGCTGCACTTAGGGGTGACGGAAGCAGGCGTTTACCGAACAGGAACGGTCAAATCTGCAATTGCCCTTGGGGGGCTGTTATTAGATGGCATTGGGGATACCATTCGTATATCTTTAGCCGCTGAACCTGAAGAGGAAATTAAGATTGGCTTTGATATTTTAAAGTCATTGAATATTCGTGCTAATGGGGTCAATTTTATCGCTTGTCCTAGCTGCTCTCGCCAAGAGTTTGACGTTATTCGCGTGATGAATGACCTTGAAGCTCGGCTAGAAGATATCCGCGAACCTATGAACCTGTCAGTGATTGGTTGTAAAGTGAATGGTCCAGGTGAGGCCAAAGAAGCTGATATTGGTATAGTCGGCGCTGCTCCCAATTCTTTGGTTTACCGCATGGGGAAAAAAAGCCATCTAATTGATACCAACAAATTGGCTGATGAGATTGAAAAAATGGTTCGTGACCATGCTAGAGATTTGGCGAAACTACGTGAAAATGAGATAATCCGAGTCAAATAATGGTTGATTTATTAGTGCTAAATCATATTGGTGTTAAATAATAGTTTATATGAGTTAAGTTAGGACGAACATGATTAAGTCTATTAAAGGTTTTAATGATATTTTACAAGTGGCGACAGAATCGAGCCGTCCCAGTGCTGAATGGCGCAAACTAGAGACTATTATTACTCAAGTGTTAGATAGGTATGGCTATGAGCAAATTCGTTTGCCGATCGTCGAGCAGACAGATTTATTCGCCCGCGCCATCGGCGGCGCTACCGACATCGTTGAAAAAGAGATGTATAGCTTTACCGATAAGTCTAATCCACCTACGCCGTTGACGCTGCGTCCTGAAGGCACTGCAGGGGCAGTGCGAGCGGTCATTGAGCATAATTTGCTACGTGGTGACGCCCCTAAACTTTGGTATATTGGCCCCATGTTCCGCTATGAGCGTCCGCAAAAAGGCCGTTATCGTCAATTTCACCAGTTAGGTGTCGAGTGCTTTGGTAGCGAGATGGCTGATGCAGAAGCTGAGCTTATAGCTATGTCCTATTTATTATGGCAGCAGTTAGGCATAGACCACGAGCTGACTTTACAGATTAATAGCATCGGTGAAGTAGAGGAAAGACGCGCTTATCGAGAAGCGTTGGTGACCTATCTAATGGATAAAAAATCTCAGTTAGATGAGGACTCACAGCGAAGACTAACGAGCAACCCATTAAGGATTTTGGACAGTAAAGAGCCGCAAACTCAAGCATTGCTTGATGGCGCGCCAGCTTTAACTGACTTTTTAGGGGAGAAGAGTCAGGCGCATTTTGCTACTTTACAATCCTACCTTAAAGGGCTAGGAATAGCATTTGAGATTAATCCGCGGTTGGTGCGCGGCCTTGATTATTATAATAAGACTGTATTTGAATGGGTCACTGACAAGTTAGGCAGTCAAGCCACAGTCTGTGCGGGTGGTCGCTATGATGGGCTGATTGGTGAGCTTAAGTCAATTAACAAAGACCAGGCTGCTAAGTCGGAGCCAGCAGTAGGGTTTGCGGTGGGTCTTGAAAGGCTTTTATTATTAATAGAAGCGATTAATCCGTTTGAGCAGATAAGTGCCTGTGATGTCTTTATTGCCGTGCATCCTGATGTTTATCTTGAGGGGCTTATCTATGCCCAAGAGCTGCGTCAGTCTCGGCCCGATTTGCGCATTAGGATGGCCAGTGCCACTAGCCTAAAGTCTCAGATGAAAAAAGCAGACAAATCAGGCGCAGTAGCGACTATCATTATCGCGCAGCAAGAGATTGAAGCGGGTCAAATTAGTGTCAAAACTATGCAATCTGGTGAACAAAACAGCTATGCTAAAGATTGGTTTGGCTCAGCAGATAATGATTTATTGCCGAGGCCTTAATTTACGAGTCCTTAATTTATGAGGTCTCAATTTAAAGGACACGCAAGTCATTTAAGTTTAAGAGTCTGATTATTTAGATATGCAGTACTTAAAGACCTAGTTATTTAAGTGGGTACTGGTTAAACGTTTAATATAAATACCGAGATAAAAGATAGCCTTTGCGCTATTTAACTTTGGCGATTTGCTGATGAGTGTTTATCACTTAGCTCTATCATTAATTAGGTAATTGCAATGGCGCAACTTCAAAATACCCCGAACACTTCTGACAATCAAATGGAAGCGCTCAAAAATTATGGCAGTTATATTGTCTCAGCTATTGTATTGGCCTTGGCAGGCTACTTTGGTTGGACATACTGGCAGACCCATCATGCTAGAGTAGATACGGTAGCAGCTGATCGTTTTGCCGACATTCAGCAGTTAAGTAATGAGGTCACCTTGGCATCGCAGAATCCTGATTTAGAAGCAGATGCCAAAACCGCCTTATCGGCCAATCAATCCAAACTGAATAAAGATATTGATGGTTTGGTAGCATCGCATAGTAAAACTGTTTATGCTTGGCAAGCTTTGATGATTAAAGCGCGCCAGCAAGCAGATAGCAATGACTATAAAGCGGCCAATGAGACTTTGAAACAGGCCCTTAGTATTGATCTCAAAGATGCAGGATTGACTGCGATTACTGAGCTTCGTTATGCGCAAACACTACTCGCTAGTGGCGACCCAGCGGCCGCTCTAGGTATTCTGCAAAAAGAGATGCCCGATGCGTTTGATGCCAGCAAGCAAGAGCTGCTAGGAGATGTGTATTTGGCACAAAACAAAAAAGAGGATGCCATCAAGGCTTATAGTAATGCTTGGGAGATACTAAGGAAGCGTCAAGAGAGCCGAGCAGTATTGGCCCTTAAGATGGACAGCTTAGGTATCAACGTAGAGCCTATTGAGCCGCCTGCTAGCTTGGTGACAGCGCCAGTGACCGAAGCACCAGCTTTGCCTACTGACAATGCTTCAGTACAGGCTAGTGGGGCTACCAATGAAGATACGACGAGCAAAGTGGCTGCGAGTGAAACGGCAGCTACTACTACCCAGCCCAATTTATCGGTACCTCAGCCTGCTACTGCTCCAGCTTCTAAATAAGACCTTACTCCAATCTAGTCATGGGTGAGCCGCAAGCGTGAAACAGGCGACTTATCTTGATTTATTGACCTATTATACGAATTTGTCGTGAGATGATAAGATGATGAAGTTTCAAACCAATATTAACCATTCAGCGATAACGATGACAGGGTCTAAGCGCCAACTACTATTGTGTTCTGCTCTCATTGCCGTCATGTCGACCTCTTTAATAGGGTGTAATCGAGGCATCAAGGCAGAAGTTCATGAGCCTACTAAATTGGTCAAGCTTACTCAGCCACTAGCCGTATTACAGCCTGTGTTAACAGCAGATGTCGGTAGCAAAGGGGCCAGTAATAAGGACCCCTTGGATTTGCAGTTAGGCTATGGGGCAACCAATATCGTCACCGTCTCACGCGGGGGCAATTTGACAGGTCTTGATTATTCCGGTAAGCGGTTATGGTCTATAGATATCGGTGAACCTGTCACGGGCGGCGTGGCCTATGATGACCCTAGTCATACAGCTGTGATTAGCACCCGATCGGGTAAGATTATGGCCTTTGATGGTTTGTCAGGCGCGAAGCGTTGGGAGCAGCAGTTATCAGGTAGTGTGTTAGCGCCTGCGTTAATCAGTCAAAACCGTGTTATTGTTTCGGCCAATGATGGGTTTTTGCACGGCTTATCCTTGCAATCGGGGCAGTCTATTTGGCAATTTGCTACCCAGCTTCCTGCCATTAGTATCCGTGGTAGTGCTAAGCCTACTTTACTAGATGACAAAACAGCCTTGCTGGCCACCGCCGATGGCCGAATCCATGCAGTCAATATAGAGAATGGTATTCCACTCTGGTCCCGCCGAGTAGGCCTTGGGGTAGGCAGCAGTGAAGTGGAGCGCATGAGTGATGTGGATGCTACCCCAGTAGTGGACAATAACCAACTTTTTGCTATTAGCTATAGCGGTCAGTTGATAGGGATTGACCTAGCCAGTCGTCAAGTGATGTTCGTTAATGAAGCGGCCAGTATTCGCTCTTTAGCGGTAACCCCAAGCTTAGTGATTGCCACGACTTTAGACGGAGATGTTCAAGCTTATAACCGCATAACGGGTGAGTTGGCCTGGCGCAGTGACGCCTTAGCTTATCGAAAATTGAGTAACCCTGTGGTGATAGGCAGCTATTTGGCCATTGGTGATTTTGAAGGGGTGGTGCATTTATTGGATATTAACCGTGGTGACATCGTCAGCCGAGTTCAAACCAAAGGCCCTATTACCAGTCTTAATGTCGTGGGCAATCGATTGATGACCCAAAGTAGTTCAGGGTCTATAGCGATTTGGCAGGCCCAATAGAAGCTACTTCGCCTTATGTCATGCGATATCTGATGTCATGGCATAAGAGGTATTTACTACTACTGGGTTAGGTAGTGAAGCATTCATTAGTCATTACTTGCCCTATGGCTTAAAGGCGCGGATAAAGTATTTTTCATTTTATCCGCGTTTATTTGTTTTATAGTCTCATTAATTTATCAAAATGATTCCTAGCAGGGACAGTCATTTTTACTTAAACTGAGAGTTTGATAAGCCGCAGATATGTCTATTTCGGCTCAGGATTATTATCCATTAAAGATGGTTTTATAAATCTATTATTTTACAAAGTATTGATATAAAAAGACATTGTGTCTGGTTGTTATAACTAGTATATATGTTTTTTAACCTATTAAAGAGAGTTCCCTCATGAGTATGAAGCCTGTGGTTGCCTTAATTGGTCGCCCAAATGTTGGCAAATCCACCTTATTTAACCAGATCACCCGCACTCGACAAGCTTTAGTGGCAGATCTTGCAGGGTTGACCCGTGATCGGCAGTATGGTGATGCAAGTTATGAGGGAAAATCGTTTATCGTCGTTGATACAGGTGGTATTGGCGAAGCCGATGACGGTAGTGGGGATATTGATGACTATATGTCGGAGCAGTCCCATACGGCCATTCACGAAGCTGACATCTTAGTGTTTGTGGTGGATGCAAGAGCAGGGGTTATTGGCTCAGACGAAGAGATTGCTAAGTTTTTGCATACTTTAGGCAAGCCTGTTTATATTGTCGCTAACAAGATGGATGGTGTTCATGATGCGGCTCCTGTCGAGTTTTATGCTTTAGGCCTAGGCGAGCCTTATCCTATGTCTGCCAGTCATGGCAGAGGATTGAGCAATTTGCTAGATGATTTGACAGCTGAGATGCCAGAAATAGAGGAAGAGGATGCGCCAGATGGACTCAAACTAGCCGTCATCGGTCGACCCAATGTCGGCAAATCTACCTTGGTGAATCGCTTATTGGGTGAAGATCGGGTTGTGGTATTTGATATGCCGGGCACCACTCGCGACAGTATCTACATCCCTTATGAGCGTGAAGGCAAGAATTATGTGCTAATTGATACCGCTGGCGTTCGTCGTCGTGGCCGGATTGATGAGAAAGTAGAGAAGTTTTCGGTCATTAAGACTCTTCAGGCGATTAAAGACTCTCATGTGACCATCGTAGTCATTGATGCCCAAGAGGGTATCGTTGATCAGGATTTGCATATGCTAGGGTTCGCCTTGGATGCAGGCCGCGCGATTGTCATTGCTATCAATAAATGGGATGGCTTGAGCGATGATCAAAAAAATATGATTAAGATTGAGATGGAGCGACGCTTTAACTTTATTCCTTATGTTAAGGTCCATCTGATCTCAGCTTTACATGGTACGGGGGTAGGCAACCTCTATCCCTCCATTCACCGAGCTTATGAGTCAGCGAATTTCAAAGTCTCCACCAATCGTCTTACCCAAATTTTGCAAGATGCGGTCTCTGAGCATCCACCACCCATGGTCTCAGGTCGACGAATAAAACTACGTTATGCGCACTTAGGGGGCCATAACCCACCTGTTATTGTCATCCATGGCAACCAAACCCAGGCGTTACCCAAGAGCTACCAGCGTTATTTAGAGAATAAGTTTCGGCAAATATTTAAGTTAGAAGGGACACCACTTAAGATTGAATTTAAAAAGAACGATAACCCTTATGCCGATCGAAAGAAGCCAATCGTTAAGGGTATCCCTTCAAAGCAGAAAAAAGAGCAAAAGTTTACCAGTAAGTCTGCCAATAAAACCAGCAATAAGCCCACTGGTAGAGTGGCTAAAAAACGTCGTTAAGGGTTAATAACAAGACTAAGAGTGAAGAATAGGGTAAAGTAGCTCTATAAGCTTAAAACATAATATTTCGCTGGCTACTTTTCCCTAGTCTTTGCATTAAATTTAATGTTCAAATCAAAGCTCTTTGAGCGCTACTTAGTGTGGCAAATTATTCACAAAAGCTTGGCTGTTACCCTATCATGAGCTTATCACGACCCAAAGCTATTATTCCCTTAATGCGCATCTCCATCATTAGCATCATTGGATTGGCCAGTATCTTGGCTTTTGTGACGGCTTTTGGATATGATTTAATTCAAGAGTACAAAAGAAAAATAGAACATGTCAAACAAGAAGGTCAGCTACTAGCCAGTAGTGCCTCCTCTCCTAATGGCGTAGATTTAGTGGCAGATCAAGTCAGTAGTCTATTAAACAGCGATCCTACCCTTAAAAGCATCGTCTTTTATTCTATTGACCATCCTATTGACCATGGTGATGTCGATGGCTCTGAGTGGCGGTCTGCTTGGTTCGCCAATACGGTCAGTATTAACCAGGCGGTTACCAGTCGCCAAATTGCTTCAGATTATGCCGATATTAGTGATAATCGGTCCACAAAAGATGTCTCAAACTTTTCTCAAAATCATACTCTATTAGGCTATATCAATATTACGGTTGATGTTGCGGCTATTAGAAAGTATTGGTTTATCAAATATCGTTTCATTTGGCTGTTTTCATTAATTATCGCCCCGCTTAGTGCTTTTTTGATATTGAGGTTGCTGACTCAACCCCTTAAGCAGTTTGTCAAATTGGCTAAAGTCAGTGATGAAGTGGTTCATCACCCTGAGTGGACTCAATTGCCTGTCATTCAGCAAGAGAACGAATTAAAAGAAGTTAATAGCATTAAAGGGGCCATGATAGTGTTGTTCAATCGCCTAGCGGAGATGCGACAAGAGCATGAGGCGCTAAAGGCTTATGAGCAGCAACTACAAAATAAAGATTTATCATTGGATGTGCAGCGACATAGCTTTCAGAGCATGATTACCCATGAGCTTAAGACTTCTCTCAATGCCATATTTGGGGGTCTTCAACTGCTTAACAATCATTATCTGAGCAATGAGCAGCAAGATGCTTTGAACATCATTAGGAAGGGCAGCCAACACTTAGATTTTACACTAGAGCAAATTATTCAGCTAAATCGCATTGAAAAAGGTCAGGTGGCACTAAATTTAGTAGAATTTAATCCCCTTCAGCTTATCTCTGATTTGATGGCAGAGTTTGAGCCAGTAGCCACTCACAAGGGCTTAGAGTTGACCAGTCATATCACTCATGTGGACTATAAGCTTGAAGGAGATGTCAGTAAAATTAGACTGGTGTTAACCGCGCTATTAGACAATGCCATCAAATTTACCAAACAAGGTAAAGTCATTATTGAATCACAATTGGATCATTTTGACAAAAATACTCGTTGGCGTATTAGGGTTATAGACACTGGCATTGGGATGGAAAAAAGATATTTCGAAGATATTTTCAGTCCATTCTTTCAAATAGACCCTTCTATCAATCGCGAATTTGAAGGGGTTGGGGTTGGGCTGTCTTTGGCCAAGCAAATGTCACAATTACTAGGCGCTTCATTAGAGGTGGAGAGTACGCTTGGGCAAGGCAGTCAATTTACCTTTATTATCCAGCTAGATAACTGGCATGAGCAACATAACAAGCATTTATTGCAAGGGCTCAGAGCAGTCTACTATCATCAGGAACAACAGCCTAAGCTACCCACTGAACTGTCATCTTATGGACTAGATATTAAGAGCTTACAACATGTTCAGTCGGTGATTGATATGATTGAGGGGCAAGCTTATGACCTATTGCTCATCTCAGAAGATGTCTTGCCTAAAAAGGCGGTTCATCTGGCCCGGCAAATTCGTAATTTAGAGAGCACCACGAGAATATTAATAGTCTATTTGTATCATCCCACTCAGCGTATTGATTTATTTGAGGCTGATTTAAAGGCCGCTGGTGTTGACTACTGTCAAATTGAGTCTATCGCTACCAAACCTTTGGCTATTAAAATTAAGGAATGGTTAATCCTATGATTCAATAGCCATTATTTTAAGGATTAATGGCTATAAAACTAGCATTGTACAACCTATGATTTAACCTGCTGGTTTAGAATAAATCACCAAACCAATTCAGTGTCCTTTGCCAAAGACGACTAAAAATCCCTGCCTGCTCGACCGCTTCAGTCGCAATAAGGGGCACACTAGCCACTGCTTTACCATCAAGCATTGCAGTCATCTCACCAATTTTTTGACCTTTGCTAATGGGCGCCTCAATTCTCTCTGGTAGATTGACCACTGTGGTTATCTTATCTTTTTGTATCTTAGTGGTCAGCACTTGCAGAGTGTCTGCAGTAGCGATATTAACCGCTTCTGCCGTGCCATATCGTACAGGAAGCTTGGCCACGGATTGACCCGTAGGGGCTTTTACTACCGTGTCAAAGTGACCGAACCCCCAATTTAATAATTCTCTGGATTGATCAGCACGGGCTTGTTTATCTTTGGTGCCCATGATAACGGAAATCAGCCGCATGTCGTTACGCTTACTAGAGGCTACCAAGCAATGTCCAGCAGCATCAGTGTGTCCGGTTTTTAGGCCATCAACAGTAGGGTCAGTGGCCAACAAGGCATTTCGGTTGCCTTGGGTGATGCCATTATAGGTAAACTCTTTTTCAGAATAGATTTTATAGTATTTATCACTGTCTTTGATGATAGCTCGAGCCAGCTTGGCTAAATCCATGGCTGAAGCTCGGTGACCCTCCGCTGGCATCCCGGTAGCATTGACAAAATGGGTATTGGTCATACCAATCTTTTGCGCTTCTTGATTCATAATCTCTGCAAAAGCTGCTTCACTCCCTGCGATATGCTCTGCCATGGCTATAGAAGCATCGTTGCCAGATTGAATGATAATACCGCGAAGCATATCAATCACTGAGGCAGATTGGTTGACTGGCACATACATACAGGCCTCAGTACTGCTACCGTGACACCAAGCATTCTTAGTCATTAACACCGGTTCATCTTCTTTTAAATCACCATTGGCAAGGCGCTTCTCGATGATATAGCTGGTCATCATTTTGGTCAAAGAAGCGGGTGGTAGCGGCGCATCAGCATTTTTTTGTGCCAGTATTGCCCCAGTATTATAATCCATCAAAACATAAGCAGTATTGTCCATCTCAGGAGAAGTAATCTCGGCAAAAACGGGAAGTGAGAAACTCATCAATCCTGTAATCATCGCTACTGAAATAAGATTATGTTTTTGGCAAAGGTCTGTCATAACTGTCTACACCACATCATTAGAGCAAAAAAGGATAAGTCTTATACTAATCATCGACGAGCAATAAAGCTTACAAGTTGATTGAAACTAGAATAAGAGATTAAAAGTTGAGTGACCATCGAAAAGCGAAGTTCGACCAAATTCATCTTGTCACTATTCAAACAAAGATATGCTTTTAGAGCATAACAAGGTAGAGATTGAACGTATTTATATCGGGTCAATAAAACTAGGTGCCTATATTAACAAAATATCAGCAAAATGGCTCAAGTAGATGAATAAAAAATTATAGACTTATATTGATAAGAAAATATAACCAAATTGATAAGTGTATTATCACAACTTCAGAAGCCTATCTTATGCTATGTGAAGAGCGACATAAATTGTGGAATGATAGCCATGAAAAAAGCACGTGAATGACGTGCTTATAGCAGAGTAGGGCTCATGACCAAGGTCATTAAAATGCAGCGTTTGCTAAATCCTCACATAATGCCTTGTTTTCTTGTTTAGAGAAGCCTAAGGTCCAACTCCGAATACCTTGCAAGATTTGACGATAATCTTGCTGAGTGGATAGATAATGGATAGCTGCCTTTGGGTCATCTAAAGTGGGCATTAACTCATGAAGCTGAGTATTGTAGGACTTATAAAAGCGCTGCTTTTGAGTCTTATTGAGCATAGGCGGGCAAATCTCTGATAAGACATGCATGACAGCAATCTCATGCTTGGTGATACTCATATCACCCATATCTATAGGGAGGGTAGTAGAGTCAACCGCATTAGAAGCTTGAGATAAGAGCAGACAACCTGTCGTCAAAGACAAAGTAATGGCTTTGGTAACTCGTGAAGCAGCCACGGTTCTAGCTAACTGAATTAGGACTATCTTATTCATATCTACCTTTTTATCCAAAATAAGTATAAAGAGAAATGGTCATGATAAGGCGACTGTCAAACACGTCAACCACTAAATATGTCAACTATAATTGATAAGTTACCACTTAGGACCACTTTTAAAGTCGCTATTTTTATTGGGCGCAGTGAATATTTATTGAATAGGTGCTAGCCCTTCTTAATAAGTACTGGCCCTTTCATGAGCAAAATAGTATTAAGTGTGAGCAAGATGGCTATTTAAGAGCATCATTGATTATTTTTCAAGAATGACCTTCTACTAAGCATCACTTATTAAGGTTGTTTACGCTCGCCTATAATACTTTGTACTGTCAATCTAATCATTCGTAAATATTTGATACGTTGCAAATGCTTAGAGTTATTGAGTTTCTATGGTAGTGTGAAATAAATAAAAAGTCACATTAAATATTCTGATAAGTGTAGAGGTATTGTGTCGTAATCTCAATCTGCAGCAACATAGCCAACCATTGATTCTGACATCTATTAAAGCTT
>JAUNVX010000302.1 GCA_030540615.1 Psychrobacter sp.
GGTATTTGGATGGGCTGGAATGGTGATATTATTGATAGCGATAAAAGCTTTGATAATGACTTTAGCACTCGTCATCAACATGGTGACTCAAATATCACTTATATGACGACTGCTTTAAGCACAGAACAATATCAGCAGTTTTATTGCGGCTTCGCTAATAATGTACTTTGGCCCTTACTGCATGAGCAGAGTCATTTAATCTGTCAATCGCCGTCAGATTATCAGGGGTATCAATCGGTCAATCGATTGTTCGCTGAGCAATTAAAACAAATCATTGAGCCAAATGATGTGATTTGGGTTCATGATTATCATTTTTTGAGTGTGGCGTATCACTGTCGGCAGCTGGGCATTAGCAATCGTATTGGTTTCTTTTTGCATATCCCATTTGCGCCATTGTCAGGTTGGCAATACCTTGAGCAAAGTGCTCAGCTTATTAATCATCTGGCTCATTATGATGTCGTTGGCGTGCAGACTAAGCAAGATAAAGCCAATTGCCTTGCTGTCTTTGAGCACTACTTTAAAAACTATTTAAAGAGCTGTTTAATACAGACCCCCATAAGCTTATCAGCGTCTAATGGTACTGACAATAATGATGTTTCGGCTTTTGATAGCTTAGCTTTAGATAAGTCAGAGTGTGTGACATTGACGGTTAATATAGATGCTCCATCACCTGCCCTTCATGAGTTGACCATTAATACTTATCCCATTGGGGTTGATGTGACCAAGATTCAGCAGCAGGTCAGCCATTTATCTTCTTCTGACTCTTTAGAGTCGCCCGTTCAGACCACGACTTGCCATCCGCAGCAAAAGCATTTAATGTCCGCTAATCAACAAATCATAGCCGTGGATAGGATTGATTATTCCAAAGGATTATTAGAGCGGTTTTCGGCTTATCAGGATTTTCTCACTCAATATCCAGTCTACCAAAACCAACTAAAATTTTTGCAGATTGCTTGTCCGAGCCGTTTAGACTTACCGATTTATCAACAGCTTTATAACGAGGTCAAGCAAGCGGTTGGTCAGGTTAACGAGAAGTTTTCGTCAAGACCGCCAATCCTAGATACCAAAACTGATTGCTTTAATAATAAAGCCAATCCTAATCAAGAAAATGGCGGCTTAAATAACTGGCAAGCGGTCACTTATAGTGAAGGCGTGTTAAGTCATCAAGCTTTAATGACTGCGTTTTGGCAAAGTGATGTGGGCTGGGTCAATTCACTCAAAGATGGCATGAACTTGGTCGCCAAAGAGTTTGTGGCGGCGCAAAACCCAACCAACCCTGGGGTACTAGTGCTGTCAAAATATGCAGGGGCGGCTGAGCAGATGCAAGCTGCCGTTATTATTGATTCGCATGACCCTAAAAGTATCATTGAGGGGCTAAGGCGCGCTTTGACCATGTCATTGGCTGAGCGTCAAGAGCGATATCGGGTACTATTACGAGGGTTGCAGCAAGAGGATTTGAGCGCTTGGCAACGCCATTTTTTGACTGATTTATATGGTAATTCTAAGCAATAAACCCACTGTTATTAGCGCTATTTATTGCCATCTTCTAGGTTTTTAGAATTGATAAATAAGCCTTAACTTGAAGCAAGCAGCAACCATTTAATGATGAAAATATTTGACGAGAATAGGACATTTTTAATGCCATTAAAGAATACACAGAATCCTTTATTGCAAGCTATCAAATCCGCTATCAATGATATCTTGGTAGCGGACAATCAAAGCATAAGCGACTTTGTGATGACAGATTCATTGCGTCATGACATCCTTAAAATACTAATGGCTTTCAGTCCTGATATTCCTCATCCTGCCAGTGGTTTGGTTAAGACTGACAGCTCTATAAATGAGAATACAGCTAAAGCTACTTTAACCAACGCCGCTTCAGCCAATTTAAAGACACTTATTCGTTGGCAAATCTTAGCTTATGTCGCCAGTATTGATTTGACCCTTGTCAAATGGTTTGAGTCTCATTTAGACTCCTTAAGTATCTTAAATGAAGTGGGTTATAAGATAGATAGTGATAAATCAGGCCAAGCGTTATGGGCGGTCTGGGCCTCAGAAGGTCATCCTAGTCCTATTCGTTATGAGCAAGAGCAAGGTGAGACAAGCACTGTCAGTGGCACGAAAGCTTGGTGCTCAGGGGCCAATATTGTCGATTATGGCTTGATGAC
>JAUNVX010000051.1:0-8801 GCA_030540615.1 Psychrobacter sp.
AGTCGTTCTGCGAGCGTTTCCAGTTAAGCTTGACGGTCTTTGAGGCTTTGTCGTAATAATAATTGCCCCGTTCGGGATTGTCCGTAATCGCCAAAAACAGCGTCGTCCAAGTCTCAAGTCCTAACGGTAGAGGGGCAATCTCAGCGAATATCTTAAAGTCCGCCTCCCTAAATTCATCGTCCCACATATTGATGGCTTTCACTGGGATGGTAGATTGGGCGCTGCCCGCTGCCGCCACAAAGTTACGACCCGTCATGATATTGCCATTAGGCCCCCAATGCTGACCGATATGCTCATTCAAATGCGGTAAATGACCTTCTGCTTGGCTTTTTAGCAGCAGCTCTGACGTACCTGTACTGCCCGCATTAAGGAACAGCTTGTCGCAGGTGTAATGTTCAACCTTTGCCACTCCGCCATGGAGGTCCAATACATGCACTTCTAGTCGAAGCTTATTGTCCGGCAAAGCGTGGATGGCATTGACCTTCTGTAGGGTCTTGACAGTCACATTGCCCGTGGCTTCAGCATCCTTAAGGTAGGTCAAATCAAGAGAGAACTTGCCCGCATTATTGCCATAGATGACTTCGCCGCCAAGAGCAGACCGATAAACCTCGCCTTTGGCCTCGCGCTGCATATAATCAAAGTCGTAGCTGTTGGCGAAGAACTCGGTCTTAAGCCCCGCCTTATGGGCTTGACGTTCAGCGGCGCGGGTGTATTCATAATGTTCGGTCTTGTTAAAGAAATCCTCGGGGATTTGGCTGACCTTTAAGGCTTTTAAAGCTTGGGGAAAATGCTGCTGGTACATTTCATCGGCATTTATCCAAGGGAAAGTGGCGGTAAAATGCTCACGTCTTGGCTGAATAGCAATCGCCCCATTGACGATAGAGCCACCACCATAGGCGCGGCCTGCGAATACTTTGATATCATCGTATTCTACTAGGTCGAGTACGCCCGGATATTTTTTGATATGTCTCGGAATGGGAATGGGCGCATTAGGCCAATTTGAGAACCAGCTAGAGCGCTCATCAGCACTAATCATCTTACAAAAGGTATTGTGATTGGCACTTCGATCCCAGCGCATGCCCATCTCTAATATGAGTACGGGATGACCTTGTTCACTGAGCCTTAGCGCACAGACTGCGCCGCCATAGCCACTACCGACGATGATATTGCTAAAGTGGCCCGCATGGGTAGGGGCGCTGGTGGTCATAGAAATGTCAGTTTTGGACGGCAGGGTTTGGCAACCACTAAGTGTAGAGGCGCCGCCGATAGCAGTGGTGCTCAAAGCCCCTAAGCCCATAGCTTTGATTAGTTTGCGACGTTGCATTCAGGTCCTCAGTCGATAAATTTGGCAGAGTAGAGTATTGGAAAGTCGCAGTTTAACAAAGTCAGCTCTCCTTATTGTGTCTAACAAGCTACAGTTAGAAGGTTTTAAAAACAAAAAATTGGGTCACGTCAATTGGCATATATACTCCTATGCCAATTGACGTGACCCAATTTTATGATTCTAAAGTTATAACTCTAAAGCGGGTTAAATAGACCAATCCAATCGCCTATTGCTCGATTGGACCATTCTGTATTGAACCATCCCTTAAAAGGCTATTATTTAAACTTTTTGATTTCGCCACTTTTAACACGGGCGATGAAAGAGTTGACCTCTTGCTTCACCACAGGCATTAAGAAGTACAGACCAATGATGTTAAAGATAGACATGGCAAAGATACCAGCATCTGAGAAGTCGATAACAAAACCAAACTTAATGGTAGCGCCAATGATGACGAATAAGCAGAAAATGAGCTTAAAGATGAGCTCTTTGGTATCGCCCTCGCCAAACAAGTATGTCCAAGCTTTCAGGCCATAGTACGACCATGAAATCATCGTTGAAAATGCGAACAGCACCACAGCGATAGCTAGGAAATACTGAAATATAGGAGACGTTTCCATAAATGCCGCACGGGTCAAATCAACGCCCGTTAAGGCTTGTGATTGCAAGTTGGCCAAATCATTAACGCCTGATAGCGTGATGACCAAGGCAGTCATCGTACAAATGACGACCGTATCGATAAATGGCTCCAAAAATGCAACCAAACCTTCGGTAGCTGGCTCAGAAGTCTTGACCGCTGAATGAGCAATAGCCGCAGAACCCACGCCCGCTTCATTAGAGAAGGTAGCACGCTTTAACCCTTGGATTAAGGCACCCACAAATCCGCCTGCTACGCCTGCTCCTGTGAATGCCCCTGAAAATATCTCACCAAATGCAGCGCCGAGTTGACCGAAGTTTGCGATAATGACGATTAAGCTCATGCCAATGTAGAGCGCGGCCATAAAAGGCACGACCTTTTCAGTCACAGTCGCAATGCGCGGCATGCCGCCAATGATGACCATACCTACTAAGATAGCCAGCCCAATACCAAAGAAGACCCCGTACTCGTTGGGAATATCAAAAGTGGAGCTTAAGATAGCAAAGGACTGATTGCCTTGGAACATATTACCTGCGCCAACACAACCAATGATGGTCATTAGAGCAAAGGCTACTGCCAAGAACTTACCAAACCCTGGCATGCCGCGTTCAGCAAGGCCGCGACTCAGGTAATACATGGGGCCACCGGAGACTGCGCCTGAGGGCAAGATAGTGCGGTATTTAACACCTAAGGTACATTCGACAAACTTGGTTGCCATGCCAAATAGGCCAACGATAATCATCCAAAAGGTCGCACCAGGGCCACCAATGGCCAGAGCAGCACCCACACCTGCGATATTACCAAGCCCTACTGTTCCTGAAAGGGCAGTGGTCAAGGCTTGAAAATGAGAGACCTCTCCGGGCTCCTTCTTATTGGGGTCCGTATATTTGCCTCGAACGATATCTATGGACAGTTTAATCTGACGAAACTGAATAAAACCAAAGTAAAAAGTAAAGACTAACGCGGCAATCAACAGCCAACCCACAATTAGTGGAAAACTGGCATCACCCACGGGAACTGAGTAAAAAATAATATTAACGAAATAATCACCAAATATGGCCTTCATGGTGTTATCGACATGAGCACTGAATGTTTCAAGGCCTGACATTTCTGCTGCCTGTGCAGACACAGAGCCTAATAGCAGCGTCAAAGCCACAATCCATTTGTTATTCATATAAATCCCTAAAGCTTTTGGGTATTCAAGTAGGTTCAAGCAAAAAATTGCAAAGTTAACAAGATTCCACAAAGATATAAAACTTTACAATTGTAACATAAATATAATAAACATGAATTATGCTAGTAATTTCAGTTTTAATTTAGCAATATTAGGAACTTATAGGGTGGTTTTAGGCTATGGCATTGTGACTTCTAAAAATTATTTTTGACTGCTTAAGCTGATGTTTGCTCAGTATTTTATAAGGCGCCATGTATTAATCATCTCAGTTATAACTAATTAATTTAATTGACAGAAGTTAACAATAGCGTTTTAATTGAGTCAATTGTCAAAGCAATAACGCCAATTTGATTGGATGGCTGGTTTTTGAGCAACAAAGGTTTGCCTAAATAGTGAGCTTTAAGTTTGAGTTGCTGCTATCTGTCACTGATTAACTTAACGTTATATTGACTTCTTTTACTGACAAAAGGATATTGTCATGACCCACTTCAAGTTTTTGCCCACCTTTATAATGCTCTCTCGTAGTCCTTATAAACCAAAGGCTTCTCATATTTATCAGAAAACCAAGACCGTCACTTCTGGCCTAACGGCTCTGACACTGGCTATTGGCTCTGCCCATGCGGCAGGCCTTGAATATACCAAGCAGTCTGTAGCGCCATTTTTTCAGCCAGGGAATTATGCTGAAGTTGCCTATGGTCACGTCGAATTAAACATCGAAGGCGTTGACAATCAGGGCAATAAAATCGATAACATGATGGATGATTTTGCGCTTCCTAGTGCGGCTGTCAAAGTGGCTCCCACGCCCAATACCGCACTAGCGCTACTTTATGACACACCATTTGGGGTTGATACGGTCTATCCTGATGGCAACATCTTTCATAATCAGATGGGGACTACTGAGGCGCGAGTAAGTACTGACAGCTTTACCTTGCTCGGTGGTGGTAAGCTCACACAAGGCGAGACCAATAATGTCTGGCTATATGGCGGGCTTGAATATCAGACGCTTCAAGGCAATGTGACTGGCGCGCAGCCTGTTGGATTGACCAGTGCGTTGTCTGAAGGCGGCTACACGCAAGAACAGTATGATGATTGGGCCAGAAATCCAAACAGTTTTGGGGGCAAATTGATTAAACCAGCTATTGATAAAGTAGCGGCTGCGCCCACGTATTACACCTTGGACTTCGAAAAGGAACATACCCTGCTTCCTGTGGTGGGAATGGCCTTTGAAAAACCAGAAATCGCCCTGCGTGCTGCCTTGACCTACCGTGCTCCAGCGAAGTACCAAGTCTCTGGCAAAGAGAATCTACAGGTTATTTTGCCTGTATTACCGGTACCAGGTGGCGGGGATGGCGTAACACCTACGCCTGCTGCTGAAGGTCTGCCATTGAGTGGCTCTACCGAAGTCAAAATGCCACAGTCAGTTAATCTCGATTTTCAAACCGGCCTAAGTGAAAAGTATCAGCTCCTCGGTATGGTGAATGCGCGCTGGGTAGATTGGAGCAACTTCAATGTCACCCCGCCCGTGGCGTTAGAGGCGACCAAAGAGCCACTGGCTGCCTATAATAAGGACGGCTACTCAGTAGAGGTGGCCCTCGGTAAGCAGTTCAATCCCAAATTCTCTGGTGAGGTGCGAGTCGGCTATGACCATGGAACTGGCGAGCCGCTTAGCCTATTAGGTCCTTATGGCGCTATAAAAAGTCTGGGACTGGGCGGAGAGTATAAAGTGACGGACAATCTAAGCGTAGCAGCGGGTGGTCAATATATGTGGTTTGACGGTGGTGAGGTCATTACCAAAGTCGATGGCAAAGTCGCTGATATTGATGATGGTACTGGGTTCGCAGTAGGGATGAAAGTTGGCTATCACTTTTAATAGCAGCTACTAAAGATATAGCAATAGTAGAACCATAAGTTTTAATAAAAGGACACCTACAAGCCTCAAGCTTGCGGGTGTTTTTTTGTAATCATTGAGAGGGTTTTGCTGGATTGAGCTTGGAATGTCTCAAATGTGCCTCATACAAACAGAGGTAAAAATCCACCCTTTAATCTGTGATTACTCCTTTTTGCTAAAGGATAGAGGACGCTATAAATGGCACATGAGATACTTTTTAATCCCATAGAGATGGGCTCGCAAACGTTCAAAAACCGCATTGTCATGGCACCATTGACTCGGCTACGCGCCATAGAACCAGGTGATGTGCCAAGCATTTGGGCAGCAGAATACTATGCTCAGCGCTCAGGGGCAGGATTGATTATTACCGAAGCCACCCAAGTCTCGTTTCAAGCCAAAGGCTATGCAGGCGCGCCAGGACTGCACACGCAAGATCAAAAAGTTGCTTGGAAAGTGATTACCGATGCGGTGCATGCTAAAGGTGGCAAAATCGTGGTTCAGCTTTGGCATACAGGACTGGTCGCGCATAAGAGCGTGCAACCCGATAGTCAGCCGCCCATATCTGCCTCTGATGTCAAAGTCAAAAACCGCACTTCACTGCGTGACAGCGATGGTCAAGCCATTCGGGTCGATGTGACACCGCCGCGTCCGGCTACTGTCCAAGAGATTGAGCAGGTCATTAAAGACTTTGCCCATGCCACCGAGCTGGCCCGCGAAGCAGGATTTGATGGGGTCGAGATTCATGGCGCTCATGGTTATCTGTTGCATCAATTCTGGGCACAGCATACCAATCAGCGCAGTGACGAGTATGGCGGCAGTCGTGACAACCGAGCGCGTTTGATGCTAGCGGTGATTGATGCTTGTGTTCAAGCTTGGGACGCCCATCATATCGGTATTCGCATATCCCCATGGGGCAGCTTTAATGGTGTTGACGCCAGCTATGAGACTGAGGACAACTTGTGGTTGATTGATCAGATTAATCAGCGCGGACTGATGTACTTGCATATATCGGAACCTGATTGGGCAGGCGGCAAACCTTATACCGATGAGTTCCGTCAGCAGATTCGCGATACATTTAATCATACGATTATTGCCGCAGGGGGCTATAGCGTAGACAAAGCCGAGCGCAATATCAAAGCCGGCTATATCGATGCAGTGGCCTTTGGCCGTGATTACATTGCCACACCAGACTTAGCCGAACGTATTGCTGCTGATATCCCATTTAACGAGCAGCATCCTGAGAGTTTTTATGGTGGCGGTTCAGCGGGCTATACCGATTATCCTTTGATGGATTAAGCCACTAATCCCTGATAACAGCACCCTCTAATAATGCAATATGACCATTAACAATGGTAATATGACCATAAAACCCCGAAGCTTAAAGCTGTCGGGGTTTTTCATAATGGATGTCGAACTAGATATCGAAACGACCCAATGGGCTAGTCAGTATAAAGTGGTGTCAATAGTTTGGGCGTGGTATAGCTATCTACGGGCGCTTTGAATACTGTTGGATCAACAGACTGATTGCGTTTGAACCATAATAATTGATTGGCCTTTAAGTCAATCAAATAGATAGAATATCTAGCGCCATCTTGAGGCACCGCATACATATTGGCACCAGCCGCCATTAGTACCGCAGTGGAGGCCACGCCCTCTAACATGCCGCGTCCAAAAGACTTCTTGCCGCCCGCACTCTCAATCACAAAGACATACTGACTGCCTAAGTGAGATTGTAGGTGCTGCTGAGTAACCGCGTCTAAGGTCAGGGTCAAAGGCAGGTCTTTATCACGAGCCTTGAGGGTAGGAAGAGACTGAAGCAAGGTTAGATAAGCGCTATTGGTAGTGGCGTCTAGCTGGTTGGTAGCGCTCTTTAGCGGATAAACGGTTAGCTGTTGACGCTCACCTTCAGCGGTGAGCTTGATATCATAGCGGGTAACATCTTTTTCGGGCAAACTGCCACAGATAAAAGGCACATTTTGTGACTTAGCGCTGATACCACGGGCTGCTAACTGCTGACGTACATCTAATGCCACTGCATTGGCAAAGGCCTGAGATTGCTCAAATAGCACATGACTTGTGCCCACTTCAAGGCGTAATAAACAGGCGTCGGCGATAACTGATACGGGGGCGGCGCGAAGCTTTTGCTGGGTATTGTCTAAATTTTGACGCAGTTGCGGCGAGGTGGTTGTGGTGCAAGCAGATAAAGTTAAAGCGCCCATGGCTAGAGTAGGCAGTAAAGCTCGAGCAGCAAGTTGAGAAAATCCTTGAAAATAACGCATAGAAGTCCTAGAAGTTATTATTGATAGTATTCGAACCGTTAAGATTATTTCTTAATTGTGTCGTAATGTAAAGGAAACAATTTTTAGTAGTGCTAATACAAGGAGAATAAACGTAATTAACAATTAACAGATTATCAAAAACAACACTTTATTTATTAATTATGTTATAACATAACAACAGAATATAAAGGATTTAATTTGAATGTTTTTTAAAGCCAAACTTGTCGCCTTGTCCTAATCAATTGCCGACTTGATAGCAATCTCCATTAACTGACTATGAAATTGACTTGTCTTATGACTGCTAATCTCTTATCTCAAGAAACCACTTTGGCGCATCAGCCAGCCTCTTATCCTTTATATGGTCAGCTTATAAACGAGGTTCAGCGATTGCCGCTACCGGCCAAACAAGTGCTTCAAAGCTTATATACTCAATTCTCACAAGGCATTACCCCTAGCGTGGTCGATTATTTGCCTATCATTGAGGACGCTACGCATGCTTTGGTCAATATTGCTACCCACTCAGGTGTCATCACCACTTGCTTTGGTTGCCAATGTGCCTCAGCTGGCAGCAAGCCGACCGAGCATGTCATTGAGTGGGGCAGCGGCAAAGTTTATGCTTGGTGTATCTGGGATGCTTTTTTTATCAGTCAGCAGGTAGGACGCGCCGCGCAAATTAGTACCCTTGATTCCATCAGCCAAGATAGAATCGATATCTTTTTTGATGGCAGCGCCTTTATTACCTCAGCGCTCTGGTTTAGCTTTCCCTTAGCCACTTCAGACTCAAATGAGGTAGGGTTAACCGAGTCCGTTAGAGCATGTTTTTGTTGCCGAACTAAGGCCTTTACTAGTCTTGAACATGCCAAGTGGTTTGCCAGTTTAAATCACTGCGAAGTCATCGACATCGAGGAGATGCTGGCGCGAACGCAGAAGATGGTGGCCGCCTTAACTTCGCCAGCAATGTCCTGATGAAGAATTATTATAGCTTTAAGCTTTGGTTAATTAATTACTGAGCTTACGCATATCAAAATAGTGTAACGACTGGTCATCATTTTTGCAGGGTCTAAAGATAGTGCCAGCCAGCCCAAAAATAATCACCAGTCGTCCATAAAGCGTTAAAATCGTATTGCCGCGTAAGTTTAGTTAATTAGAAAAGTTGAGAGTGGCATGGTGATAGGGCAGAGTTACACCACCTCTCCGCAGACAAAGCCGCTGGCCCAAGCCCACTGAAAGTTATAGCCACCAAGCCAACCTGTGACATCCAATACTTCGCCAATGAAGTACAGGTTGGGCTGCAATTTGCTTTCCATGGTCTTAGACGACACCTCTTTGGTATCCACGCCGCCGCGAGTGACTTCAGCGGTTCTATAGCCCTCGGTGCCTGAGGGTTTAAGCGACCAGTCGTTCATCCTCTCGCCAAGTTCTGTTAAGCGCTCATCTTTGATATTGGCAAGCTCTGTTGATTTAATATCTTCCCAAAGTAAGCTTTGTAGCCCCATCAAAAG
>JAUNVX010000051.1:8901-14205 GCA_030540615.1 Psychrobacter sp.
CAAGCTCTGTTGATTTAATATCTTCCCAAAGTAAGCTTTGTAGCCCCATCAAAAGTTTTTTGGGAAAGTGCTCAGCCAGTACTGAGCGAATCAGCTGTTTGGGATGAGATGCTTTATGCGCCAGCAAAAGACCAGTAACATCGATATCGGGCAATAAGTTAATGTGAATACGCTCGCCTGGATACCAGTAGTTGGACAGTTGCAGCATGGCAGGTCCCGACAAACCGCGATGGGTGAATAGCATCGGCAGCTTAAAGGAGATGCGCTCATTAAAAGCAATCACAGGTAAGCTTAAGCCCGTCAATGACTTGATGACATCGCCGACTTTGTCCGTAAAGGTAAATGGCACGAGGGCAGCATCGGTCTGATGGAGGCTATGACCAAATTGAGTCGCTACCTCATAGCCAAATCCTGAAGCGCCAAGGGTAGGGATTGACAGTCCCCCAGTGGCAATCACCAAGGACTCACAAGTGTAGTCGCCTTTTGAGGTCTGCAATAAAAAATTTACGGGCTGAGTGGGGTCAGTTTTTGTTAATGTTAGCGGTTGTATTTTTATAATGTCGGTTTTTAACTGAACCTGAGCGCCTGCTTTATCACACTCTTTTAAGAGCATCGCCAAGATGTCTTTGGATGAATCGTCACAAAACAGTTGACCATGCTCGCGCTCATGGTAGGGAATGGCATGCTCAGCCACCATGCCAATGAACTCCCAACTGCTATATCGGCTTAGCGCAGACTTGCAAAAGTGTGGGTTGTCGCCAATAAAGTGCTCAGGCTCAACCACATAATTGGTAAAGTTGCAGCGACCACCCCCTGACATCAAGATTTTTTTGCCGGCCTTATTGGCGTGATCTAGCACCAATACCTTTCGGCCACGATTGCCAGCGGTTAAGGCGCAATATAGACCAGACGCCCCCGCACCAATGATGATGACATCGTAATATTGAGCGTTAACAGGGAGGGTAGTTGACGATAATTGAGCACTTTGATTCGCCTTAATATCGCTGCTAGGGCTAGGGGTTGCATTAGAAGCTAGGCGGGGACTGGGAGCAGGCTTAGTCATGGAAAATGGCTCGGTAGTTAATCAAGGTAAGTGGGATATCGTTATGAGTAGGTTAAGATTCGAAAAAACGGCAGCATCAAAGATAAAGTCACCGTTAAAGACAATAGCCTTAGTTAAAGATAATAATTGGTTTGGGTCTTAATTGCTCTTGATTCAAATGAGGCGACAGCACCTCAACAAGGGCTTAATAACCCTTTAAAGCTCCAGTAGAATCATTATACCGTGATAGTACTGGGTAATGAGGTCTTATCTGGGCTAAGTTGAACGGGCGCTATCAGTATTCCTAATATTGATATAGAACGTATCATCATCATAATTTAAAATGATTACAAGCAGCGTTCGCCTTGCATCAAAGGCGCTTATTTGTCACACTATTGTTTTGGGCATTTACGTTATGGAAGATGTTGCCGCTAGCCCTATTATTGATATCTAGTCACTACGCTACGATTAGCAATCGTCGTCAAGGCTAGAGTGAATATCAGCGCTATCTGCGGTCACTACCACAGGAGTATCATTATGACATTAAAAAGCTATCCTACTAGCAGCGAGTTCGCCGCCAAAGCCAACAACAACCCCGAAAAACACGCCAAAAATTACCAACAATCTATCGAGACTAACGAAAGCAATGAAGCGTTCTGGGCTGAGCGTGCCGAATTGGTTGACTGGATTAAAAAACCCACTAAGATTAAAAACGTCAATTATGACTTAGACGACTTTAATATCAAATGGTTTGAAGATGGCGAGCTGAATATCTCAGTTAACTGTATCGACCGTCATCTCAAAGACAACCCCTTTAAGCCTGCCATTATTTGGGAGGGTGATCACCCCTCACAGCATAAGATAATCTCTTATAAAGAACTGCATAGTGAAGTTTGCCGCCTAGGCAATGCCATGCGTAAGATGGGTGTGGGCAAAGGCGACCGCGTCACCCTCTATATGCCGATGATTCCAGAAGCCGCTATCGCTATGCTTGCTTGCGCTCGTATTGGCGCGGTGCATTCGGTAGTGTTTGGCGGTTTTTCAGCAGACAGTTTGGGCAGTCGAATCGTTGACAGCCAGTCCAAACTGGTCATCACTGCCGATGAAGGCCTCCGTGGTGGCAAGCATACCCCGCTCAAAGCCAACGTTGACCGCGCCCTAGAGGTCGATGGGACTGACTGCGTGCAAAAGGTAATCGTGGTGTATCGTACAGGGACCTCTATCCCCATGAGTGGTCGCCGCGACGTCTGGTACCATACCGTCATCGACAACGCTAGTGAAGACTGCGAGCCTGAAGTAATGAACGCCGAGGATCCACTATTCTTGCTATATACCTCAGGCTCAACCGGCACGCCAAAAGGGGTGGTTCATACCACAGGTGGCTACCTTACTTACGCACTATCAACCTTCCGTGACGTCTTTGATGTCAAAGACGATGATGTATTTTGGTGTACTGCCGATGTCGGCTGGATTACTGGTCACAGCTATGTGACTTATGCACCGCTTGCCAATGGCACCACCACGGTGATGTTTGAGGGTATTCCGCAGTATCCCACTTGGGCGCGTATCGGTCATATCATTGACAAGCATGACGTGAGTATTCTCTACACTGCGCCTACGGCCATTCGCGCTATGATGAAAGAGGGCGATGCGTTTGTACGTGAGTCAGACCGCTCAAGCTTGAGATTGTTGGGATCAGTCGGCGAGCCCATCAACCCTGAAGCTTGGGACTGGTACTATAATGTGGTCGGTGAGGGGCGCTGCCCAATCGTCGATACTTGGTGGCAGACTGAAACGGGCGGTATCTTAATGGCCCCGCTGCCCAACACTGTCGATATGAAGCCAGGCGCCGCGATGATGCCAATGTATGGTATCCAGCCTGCTATTGTGGATGCTGATGGCGCTGAGCTAGAAGGGCCTTGCGAGGGCAATCTGGTCATCACTGACAGCTGGCCGGGTCAAATGCGCACCATTTATAATGACCACAAACGCTTTAAAGAGACCTACTTTAGCACCTATCCTGGCAGCTACTTTACGGGTGACGGGGCCATGCGCGACGAAGATGGTCACTACTGGATTACCGGCCGTGTCGATGACGTGCTTAACGTGTCAGGACATCGCCTGGGAACGGCTGAGATTGAAAGTGCATTGGTGGCCCACCCTGCTACTGCCGAAGCGGCTATCGTCGGCATGCCTCATGACGTCAAGGGTCAAGGTGTCTGCGCTTATGTCATTCTAAAGGCAGGTGAAGAAGCCACTGAGACGCTCAAAGGTGAGCTAAACCGCCATGTGCGCGCTGAGATTGGCCCGATTGCCAACTTAGACGCCGTTTATCTGGTTAATGGTTTGCCCAAGACCCGCTCTGGCAAAATCATGCGCCGTATTCTACGAAAGCTAGCAGCTGGTGAATATGAGGGGCTAGGCGATACCTCAACTTTAGCGGACGCCGATGTGGTTGATGACTTGATAGCCATGGTCAAAGCTGAAAAAGAGAAAAGTAACTGCCGATAAGCCATTAACAACCCCTTAGCTTAATTCTGCCCTAATCAGTAAGCCCGCTATCATATGGATGGTGGGCTTTTTATTGCGAGCTTAGTGCGCTTTTGCTATTGACCATCAAAATCAGACTCAGCCGCGCTCAATCGTTCTTTGAATAAGTAATAACGGCTATTGTTTCAATTGAACAGTATAATGATGATAGCATGGGTCAATTGTCCTTTAGCATCTAGCCAAGCATATTGGCTACCGTTAAGGTCAGCGTCCAACAGACCCTAGCAGTCCAATCATATATGGGTACAGCCCTGATAATAGGGGCAGTCTAGCTTAAGTCTGACAACCCCCTAAGCCGCCGTTTTAATCCAGTTTAAGGTGAATAATGAGCAATATGAATAAAGATAAAAGTCAGAACCAAAATAAAGGTAAAGATAAAGACAAAGGCAAAAATGAGGCGTGGTTGATGCTCATGATGTTCATCAACAGTTTAACCTGCTTTTATTTGGTTTATCTGGTCGATTATCGCTGGAAAGGCGTGGTAGAAGGGGCTTATGTCCCTACTATATTTACCACTAGCAACCTGCTGTTTAGCATTTGGTTTGTGACCTTCGTGGTCACTTATCTTTATACGGCCAAAGAAATCATCCGAAATCTAAAAGTCATTCGCGGTTGGATTAAAAAGAAGTAAGTAGGGTATGATTCTCGAAAGCCTACTATTATTAAGATAGTGGGCTTTTTATCATTAAACCTTCATCAAATCAGCAAACATTAGCTGGCATACTTAAATTACTATACTAAATAGCTCATTTATTAGATAGTTTACCTACCCAATAGAACAATAATAACTTCGATAATAATTATAAAAGTGTTAATAACAGAAGTATTTATGGAAGCCGTGCAGATAGTGGTTGTTGGCCTGCTCGGTATTATACTGCTCATCGTTACCTATCGAGGCTTTCGTGTTACTCGCTTGAAGGTTGAGCGAGTAAAAATCCACGTCAATGAAGCCGATGAAAAGGCTGAATGGCGAATAGATGCTACCTTACAGTCGTTGCTATTGGGGGTTGTGCCGTTACGCTCGCAAATCATTAACGATATTACCAAGTTAGAATTGATATCATCTCAATTTGGAAGTAAGCGCCGTAGCGTGCAAGTTATCTCATCAACGGCTGCGAAGACACTACCTAATTATCTACTCCCTGCGACGCAAAAAAGCGTTTATGAAGTCAATCAAAAAATCAACAAAGTTAGGCAATCTGGTCAAGCGTTTAATCTTTATGGCGCTAATATTAAGTCGTGGTTGATTTCAATAGTGCTCTTTGCTCTGCTCATTGTCTTATTCAATTCATCTTTATTGACTAGCATGATAGATACCAGCCAAGACCTTATTAGTAACCCTGAGGGTGAAGGGAGTAGGGCATTTAAACCCAGAAAGCATTTGGTCATTGATGATAAGTTTGAGCCAGAAGCCCAAAAGCATTATATTGAAGGTAGCGACCTTAACTTGCCAGATGAATATCCTGTAGAGGCTAGCGAGCTAAATTTTTGTATCATAAACAGTATTCAATATGATTATGATAAAAATGAAATTCAACTGTTTGCTGAGCTAACCCAGTCGTTTAAGAGGGCAGGTAAGCAGTTGCATAAGACGATGACAGACAAGGGCTGGCGAGTGACTTATCAACATGAGCAGCCTGATGCCCTTATGCTGGAATATGCCAAGTCAGGCCAGCAATATAGCCATCAGATAAACTATGTATTTACGCAAA
>JAUNVX010000051.1:14305-15996 GCA_030540615.1 Psychrobacter sp.
TATGCCAAGTCAGGCCAGCAATATAGCCATCAGATAAACTATGTATTTACGCAAAAAGGCGGCTGTTACGTTACTATCTCAGGTGCCACCTTACCCGTTAAACCTACAGAATAGATAGTTAGTTATAGATAGTTAGAGATAGTTATTTAGTGAGCCCTGCTAGCCAACCCATGCCTACTTTGACACAATATAGTTATCCTATTAAAGCCAACCCCCTCAATCTTGCGATATCCTACTATGACCCAAGCCCATCAAGCACCAAATTTACTTACCCCTAATATTATACTGACCGGCACGCCAACTCGGATAGCCATCATTGGGGCAGGTCTCACTGGTCTTATGACCGCGGCTTTACTTGAACGCCAATTTGCTGAGCTTGGGGAGCTCCTAACTATTGATATCTTTGAGAAGTCCGCTGGTGTGGGACGCTTGGCCACGCGTTATAATAAACCAAAAACAGCTATCGATAATCAGTTGAATGACCAACAGTACCAGTTTGAATTCGGTGCGCAGTTCTTCACTGCTAAAAGCGCTGAGTTTCAACGGTTTCTAAAGCCTTGGATTAAGACAGGTACAGTAACCCCTTGGCACGCGAAAGTCGCCAAGCTTGATAAGGCTATAAATCGTGCTAACGCTTCTGAATGTACGGTCACTGAACAATGGGGAGAGGAGCAGCCGCGATATATCAGCAGTCCCAAAATGAGCAGTTGGGGTCGGGCGCTCGCTCAGGATTTGACCCAAACTATACTACATTATAAGACGCGGGTCGCCCCGTTAGCTGACGATAACTTTGGTTGGGATAAGGCGGTAAATAGTCGACGACAAACCCAATTATTTGATGATAATGGTAACGATTTGGGCGTATTCGATTGGGTTATTAGCACTGCCCCAAGTGTGCAAGCCAGCGAGCTAATGGCAGAGACTAGCTTTGCTCATAAAGAGGTCCTCTCTCATGCCAAAATGCTAGCTTGCTATACGCTAATGTTAGGCTGGCAAGATAAGTCTCACCTACCAGATAGCTTAGTGGATATAGAGTGGGATATTCTGGAGATAGAAGGCTCAGACAAAGGGGCTAATTCAAACTTAGGCAGGGTGTTCATTGAGCATAATAAACCGCAGCGCGATGATATTCTGCCCAGTGTCACTATTCATGCGAGCAACCGCTGGTCAGAGCAACATGTTGATGACGATTTAGATACTGTCACGGCTGCTTTATTGGATGAGGCTCAGCAGTTATTAAGTTGGGATAAGACCTGCGCTCCTGACCATATAGACTGCCACCGCTGGCGGTATGCGGCCACGGCCAACTCCGCTCAAACAACCTGTGAATCAGAAAGTCAATTTAACCCTTCAATGGCGGATAACTTGCTATTGGATAAACAAAAGCAATGGCTGGTCATAGGAGATTGGTGTTTAGAGGGCCGTATTGAAAGCTGTTTTGAGATAGCAAAGCTGTCAGCAGATGCGGTGGTCAAGATGATGGTCGATGCAAGCTAAGTCTAAAAAATATATTTATTAATCAATTATTTAACAGATAATCAGCTATTTAACAGACAAAAAAAGACCCACAGAGGAGATACTGTGGGCTGAGGAAACTGCAAATGATTAGATGCTGTTCGTATTCAAACTAATAATGTGCTAAAACTAAGATGTCTCAGACTAAAATCTATTGAAAGTACTAAATCTGTTGA
>JAUNVX010000052.1 GCA_030540615.1 Psychrobacter sp.
ATCAAGAATTCAAATAGACATTAGTAATGAAGGAGAAAATCCATCTGAAAGTGCAGTAAACAACTTTTTTGGTTCTGGTGAAGTCATTAAGATACCATCCTCTTGTGACGAAGATGAGGCTACTTGGGGAGATGCTAGCTATCAATTTACTAAGTCAAAAAGCAAGCCTGTTTTCATAAGGTATCAAAGTAGTTGGGGTGCCTCAGGAAGTGGAGGGGTGACTATTACAGTAGCTAATGATTTATTAGAGTTAAATGATTACGATGATTGCTATGATAATGAGACATTAGAAAAGTGGGACACTAATTAATATAACTTTGAAATATTTACTAATGATAGGCTTACTTCGCTATCATCCAAAGCACTCGATGTTTGGCGATGTACGTCTATCATATATTTTAATAATTTAATCAAAACTACTCACTTATAGCCGTCAAATAATTATTAGATATACCGTTACTTACATTTAGCGTGCCAGCCAACTATGTCAGTTTGTTCTGGTTATAAAATTGAACAAAGGCTTAATCTGCTACCAAAATTTTAAGCATTGGCTATTAACTACCTTTTCTTAACTGCCTCTTTCTAGCTCTCAAAAATATCTTATAAATCCCGCTTACCTACCCACTACCTAGGCAAAGGTGGCGGTACTTTTGGGTTGCCTAGCGTATTGACCGCTGTGCCATAGGCGATGGCCTCAACCATGCTGCCCACCTGATTAATATTGGTGACTTCAAGGCGCACACCATAGATTTGATTGTAGCCAAGATATTTAGCTTGCAGGCGCATCCGCACTAGCGCTTCGCGGCGAGCACGGTCTAGCAAAGTCTCATAAGTGGTGAGGTTAAGGCCAAAGACATTCATAATCCCTGCGATAATCATCTTAAAGTAGTCTTGCGCGATGACCACACTACCGATGACCAGCTCACCATGAGAGTGCTCCACCAGCTGCGGCTGATAGAAGCGCTCGCTTGAGACGATGATATGACCTAATACCTTTTCAGACTGGGCCAAGTCATTTAGGTGCGCGCGCTCATGGCGACGACCAAAGAACCAGCCTACTGAGAATAAAATAATAAATATGGCGTTATTGAGCAAAAACTGACCCACCGTTTCGAGCACTGCCTACCTCCTTATCAATACCAAGCATCCCAATCAATGCCATGAGAGTCCCAATCCACTAGACTTTATAGCGTTAGGAGTCCAAAGGTCGAAGTGGCGGTGGCTGAACTTGCGAGGCAGCAGGTTGAGTGGCTTGATGCGGCTGGGCGCTATGGGGCTGATTACGGTTCTGAGCCTGATTATGATTGTGGGCCAGATTATAGCCGCCATTATCAGCAACGACTTTGACCGCTGTCCCATAGACGAACAGCTCAGAGGCCCCTTGAGCGATATTGGAGGTGGAGAAGCGAATACCGACGATGGCATCAGCACCGAGCTGCTGCGCCTTGGCCACCATACGATCGATGGCCTGTTGCCGCGACTCTTCTAACAGCTCGGTATAGGCGGTTAGCTCGCCGCCCACGAGGTTCTTTAGGCTAGCAAAGATATCTTTGCCCACGTGCTTGGAGCGCACTGTACTGCCGTAGACGACATCGAGACGCTCGGTGATGCGGTAATTGGGTAGGTGTTCTAAATTAGAGAGCTGCATAATAGACCGACTTTAGATGATGACTTTAGGACGCGCCCGAGACTCACAGCAAGGATTTTTAAGAATAGAGACGCTAATGTTTATCTTACACTATTTGGCCAACAGCAACACATCATTGCTAGCATCTTTAATTCCATCAGTCTTGATTTAAAGCTTCCGAATTCAACAAGTTTTAAAACATCAAAATCGGCCAACCTTTTTGCTCAGCCAGTGCGCTTAACATCTCATCAGGGTTGACCACGACAGCGTCAGTCACCGCTTGAAGCAGCGGCGCATCATTGATAGAGTCGCTGTAGAAATAACTGCGCGAGTAGTCAGCCAGCTGCGCGCCGTGCTTGGCTAAGCTAATCGCCAATCGAGTCTGCTTGCCTGCGCCAAAGCTTGGCACACCTTGATACCGACCCGTGAAGTTGCCTTGCTCATCTTGCGCCAACTCAACCCCAATCATCTCTGATACGCCTAGAGTCCGTCCCACCGGCTCAATCAAAAAGTCATTGGTCGCTGAGATGATGATTACCTTATCCCCTACTCGTTTGTGCGCAGCAATCAGCTCGACCCCTTGCGGATAAAGGTTGGGCTTAACGCGCGTCTCAAAGCAATCATCGCGATAACCAACGAGCGTCTGATAGTCCAGTTGCGCGTATGGCGCCAGCATGTGATGAAGATAAGCCTCAAAATCTAGATTGCCCGCTTGATAATCGGCAAAGTACTGATTGCGCTGCTGCATAAAGGCCGTATCGATTAGACCGCGCTCAAACAAGTAATCGGTCCAAATCATATTAGAATCACCACCAAGCAAGGTATGATCCAAATCAAATATCGCTAAGTCGCCCATTTTGCCCTCTGTGATTGAAGCTATAGATATAGTTTTGCACCTGCCTTTTATTGAAGGAAGGTTTTGATTAGTGATTCCAAAGCTAGTGATGGCAAGTCCATGCCTATAGCCTATTAAGCATCAGCGGCTACACTAGCATATGTCGCCAGATTTTTGCCACTGTCTTTATCAAACCAGTACAGTGCTTGACTGTCAAAGCCCACTTGGCAAGTATCACCGATTTGATAGCGTTTGACGATATCATCACTGGCGCAGCGCAAGATAACCGTTTGATTATGAACACTAAGGTACAGCAGCACTTCAGCGCCTAGCAACTCTTTCATCGCCACCGTAGCTTCAAAGACCACTTGGTTTGCAGATTGGCTTGCGGATTGACTAGCCATTGAACCAGCTGTTGAATGACTAACATTTGCTGACAGAGCTGTATGAAGAGTAGAGGTTATGGGTGGCAATAGATGCAGCTGCTCTGGGCGAATCCCTAGCCAAACTGGCTTATTGGCTACCACACCATTGGCCTGAGCGGAGCGCAGAATGGCTGCTGCATTCGTTTGACTCTGTTGGTAATCACTCGCATCATTTGAGTTATCTGAAAACAGTAACGTGTGTTGATCCTCTAGCACTAGATTACCAGCGTCTGTCATGCTGACAGGCAGCAAGTTCATCGGTGGTGAGCCAATAAATTCAGCGACGAAGGTTGAGGCTGGCTGATTGTAAATCTCATCAGGGCTACCCACTTGCTCAACATCGCCGCCATTTAAGATGACGATATGCTGGGCTAGCGTCATGGCCTCGACTTGATCGTGGGTGACGTATAGGCTCGTGATACCTAAACGCTTGTGAATGGCCTGCATTTCAAGACGCATCTGTACCCGCAGCTTGGCGTCCAAATTAGATAGCGGCTCATCGAATAAGAAAAGCTTGGGCTGTCGCACGATAGCCCGCCCCATTGCCACGCGTTGACGCTGACCACCTGAGAGCTGCTTAGGCTTGCGCTTTAATAAGGCTTCTAGTCCCAAGATTTGCGCTGTCTGCTCAACCCGTGACTGGATGTCGCTTTTATCCATCTTACGAATCTTAAGACCATAAGCCATGTTATCAAAGACGCTCATATGCGGATACAGCGCATAATTCTGAAACACCATGGCGATGTCGCGGTCACTGGGCGATAGGTCATTGACGCGCTTGCCATCCAAGATTAAATCGCCGCCCGTAATAGACTCTAGTCCTGCGACCATTCGCAGCAAGGTAGACTTGCCGCAGCCTGATGGCCCAACGATTACCACAAATTCGCCAGAGTTGATGTTCAGACTGGCTGATTTTATCGCTTGATAACCGTTTGGATAAGTCTTGCTAAGATTGTTTAATTCGAGAGTTGCCATAATTGTCTTTTCGTTATTTGAGTGGTCGTAGACTATAATTTTGATTGAAATTTGCTGGCATTAATTGATGCTAGTCATGGTTTATGCTGTGTCGTTTATTCTCGATGTTTAATTCATTGATAGAGCGTTTTCAACCTATTTATCCCCATCAACCAAGCCTTTGACGAACCATTTTTGCATCCCAATCACTACCAAACAGGGCGGAATCATCGCCAAAATAGTGGCCGCCATCACCATGCCCCAATCTGCTGTGCCATCGTTTGAACCAATCATCGCACTGATACCAATGACGATAGTGGTCATGGATTCGCTAGTCTTCATCACTAATGGCCAGAGGTACTGGTTCCAGCCGTAAGTGAATTGAATGACAAATAAAGCGGCGATAGTGGTCTTAGACAGCGGCAATAAAATATCAAAAAAGAATCGCATAGGGCCTGCACCGTCCACCATGGCCGCCTCTACTAGCTCATCAGGAATGGTCATAAAAAACTGCCGGAATAAAAACGTCGCGGTGGCCGAGGCGGTCAGCGGTAAGATGAGCCCTGCATAAGAGTTGGTCAGTCCTAACCCTGCTACAACGGCAAAGGTTGGGGATATCCGCACTTCAACGGGCAGCATCAGTGTCACGAATATCATGCCAAAGCATAAAGCGCGAAAACGAAACTTGAAAAACACCACGGCAAAGGCGGCCAGTAAGGACAGAACAATCTTGCCAATAGCAATGCCCATCGCCACCACAAAGCTTACCCAGAGCATCCGCGAAACGGTGGCCCGGCCGCTATCTGACTCAAAGAGCGCATGGCGATAGTTGTTAATCATCTCGCTACCCGGCAATAGCGACATAGGCGCTCGCGAGATATCTGACGAGGTTTGCGTTGAGGCAATCAAGGTCACATAAAGCGGAAACACCACCAATATGACACCCAAAAATAGTACAGCGTGACTGCTCAGCTGCGGCCATTTGCCCCGATTTAACATATCCATAATGTTCTACCCTTAAATACCGCTGACTGTCTTTATGATTAAATTTTTATTAACTTCGTATTGATAAATAACGGAACTGACGCAAAAAAACGATGTCATATCTTTATGAACGAGTGGTGATTATTTTTGAGTCGACTGGCACTACTTTCAGACGGCACAAAAATGATAGCCAGTCGTTACCCTACTTTGTAGGCGTCAATTCAGTTAATAATGAATTTTCTTTTCGATGAATTTAAACTGCAATGCGGTCAGCACAATGATAAAGCCCATTAAGATGACTGATTGGGCACCTGAGGACCCATAGTCATAAGATTGAAAGGCAGTCTTATAAACTTTATAGACCAAGGTAGTGGTGGCAACGCCTGGGCCGCCCTTGGTGGTGACATCGATGATGGCAAAGGTCTCAAAAAACGCATAGACCACATTAATAATAAATAAAAAGAACGTCGTGGGGGCAAGCAGGGGTAGCACCACATCTTTGAAGCGTCGCCATGCCCCTGCACCATCGATAGCAGCAGCCTCAATTAATGACTGAGGAATAGACTGAAGACCCGCCACAAAAAACAAAAAGTTATAAGAGATTTGGTTCCAAACAGCGGTCAAAATCACCAATATCATCGCATCACTTGCATCGAGTCTTGGGTTCCAGTGGATTCCCAGTTGATGCAGCCAGACGCTGATGATGCCCACCGACGGTGACAACAAGAACGCAAACAATGTGCCGATTACCGCAGGGGCTACGGCATAAGGAATAATCAAAACAGTTCGATAAATGGTAGTACCGCGCATCACTCGATCGGCCATCACCGCCAGTAGTAATGACAGCCCCATGCCAACCACCGTCACCCCAACCGCAAAGACAGCCGTTACGCCAATCGCTTCATAATAGCTACTGTCTGCAAATAGCGCGGTGTAGTTCTCTAGCCCCACGAAGTTTTTGCTGCCACCAAAGGCTTTTTCGCGAAAAAAAGACGAATAGATACTCTGACCTGCTGGCCAAAAAAAGAACACAGCAGTGATTACTAGTTGCGGCAACAGAAGCAAATAGGGCAAAAAAGGTTGTTTAAAGGTGACTTGACGACTCATAAAGATATTCTTAAGTAATTTGAGTGACGGGTATTAGTTCAAATGGGTGAGCAGCTGGGTAGTATTGTCCAACGAAAAACGCCCTTAAAAGGTTAAGGACGTTGATGGGCAAAGTCATCGATTTTTATCATCAATTAGTTTGGCTTGTTCATTATTACTTTTTATTGTCGCTCTCGAATTGCTCAAGGACTTTATTACCATCGTCCTCCATCGCGGCAAGCGCTACATCGACGGTCATCGAGCCATTGAATATCTGCTCCATATAGCCCTCTTCCATCTCACGAATCTCAGGCAAGTTACCCAATCTGACGCCGCGAGACTGCGCCGTGGTATCCGCTGATAGCGACTGAACGGCGATATCTGTGCCAGGGTTTTTATCATAATAGCCTTGAGACTTGGTCAAATCATAGCCTGCCTTAACCACAGGGACATAGCCGGTCTTTTGATGCCAAGTGGCAGCGACTTCTGGGGTGGATAAGTGATGGAAAAACTTAGTAATGCCTTTATAGACATTGGCATCTTTGCCATTAAAGACCCAAAGCGAAGCCCCGCCAATGATACTGTTTTGCGGCGCGCCTGCGACATCTTCATAGTAAGGCAATTTGCCAATGCCAAACTTGAATTTGCCGTCTTTGAGGACTTGCGCGCGTGAGCCAGAAGAGCCAGTGAAGATACCGCACTTGCCGGACATGAATAAGGTATTGGCGGCATCACCTCGGCCACCATAAGTGAAGGTGCCGTCCTTTGACATGGTGGCAAGGTCTGAGAACAAGCGCTTATAGAGCGGCTGAGTCAGTTGCAGTCGAGCATCAAGGCCGCCAAAGCCATTGTCTTTGCTAGCAAAAGGGATGTTATGCCAAGCCGCGAAGTTCTCTACCAATACCCAAGTCGGCCAAGCTGTGGTATACCCACAAAACCCTGCTTTTTTGAGCGCGCTGGCATCAGACTTTAGCTCATTATAAGTACTAGGAGCACGATCAGGCAGGCCCGCTTTGGCGTACATGTCTTTGTTGTAATATAGCACTGGCGTTGAGCTGTTAAACGGCATGGAGATTAACTTGCCATCCATTGAAGAGTAGTAGCCCGCCACCGCGCCAACGAATTGGCTCGCATCAATTGGGTCACCCACTTCCTCTGACAGCTCCTGAATAGGCTTGATGGCATCCCCTGCATTCATCATGGTGGCTGTGCCAACTTCATAGACTTGAAGGATATCAGGAGCCTGCTTAGCGCGAAACGCTGCAATTCCTGCATTCATCGACTCATCATAAGCGCCTTTATAGATGGCAGTAATCTTGTATTCTGGATTGGCCGCATTAAAGTCAGCGACGATACCATCTAAGGTCTCACCAAGCTCTCCTGACATCGAGTGCCAGAAGGTGATGGGCGTGACGCCTTCTGCCGCCACAGTTGCGGTCTCACCTTCGGTAGCTTTGCTTTCAGTGTTTGAGGCGGGCGTATTGCTATTTGAGCAAGCCATGACGGTGAGCGTCAGCGCTGCCAATAGCGATTTGGCGGTCCAATTCATAGCTGATAACCAGCTTAAAGTCTGAGCAAATTGATTAAAATTATTGTTATTCCCCATCTGCTTGGCAAGTGAACCTGCTTTTTTATAAGAGGTTGTCTTATTATCATTATCAAAGTGAGTCATGTGGTACTGCCTTATTGATTCATTATTATCGAAAGGCAGTTTAGGGGATGATTGTGACATCCTAATGAAATCTAGAATAAATACGCCTTTAATGCCAAGGCGTCAGTTATTATTAAAATAAAGCCGTCAGTCCATAACACACGGCAAAAAAAAGACAGCTATCAAGGATAACTGTCTCTTTCATATTTCAGGCTATCTAACTGCTCAGGCTATCTAAACGCTAAAGGCTTAAGCTTTTATTCACCAGTATGAAACAATAGATAAAGCTCTGTTAAGTTGCCCTCGATGCTATTGGCCATCTGCGCCATCGCGTCTTCATCAGCACGAATCTCAGCCAACTCAGGCTCCTCATCCTCAGGACCACTTGCCATATCGATACCACTAAATACCATCATGGGTAAAGTGAGCATCGCCACATCTTCGGCGGTGTCTTCATCTTCAAACCAATCAACATTCTCGTCGCCATACATGGCATCGACAAAACCAACTGACCAAGCGGCTAGCTCAGACTCAGGAGAAAAGTCCACCATCTCGCCGTCTTCATCACTGGCCTCTAACGGCAAATCAATACCGTTTTCGTCTTTAAGGTCAGCGACCATTGACTCACGCCAACTGACCAAGGCTTGCTTAATCTCTTCGCTGACTTTGCCCTCTTGGCCTTCAAAATACAATGACAGCCAATTAGGAAGGGTCTTACCTACGACAGTCGCTGCCAAAAATCCATGGGTGGCTACGCTATCAAGACCAAACTCGTTGTCTTCAGAGTCAAGGTAGTCTTTTAAATCATCTAAAATCATAATCCGTTACTCATGCTGATGGGTAAAAATTCATTAAAAAAGGGACACTTTTAAACAGATTGCCGTAGATACAATTAACAGCAGAGGACCACCCTAACCAATCCACTTAAAATATAGCCTTTAAGAGGCTAACAGCCTCATTGGTAGTAGATAACGACTAAAGCTGCACTCGCAAATCAAGACCTTAGATAAGATAATAACTGTTTTGACTTCATCAAGTCTCAATTAATCATCAAGGTCGTCTAAATCGTCGTCCAAGTCATAATCTAAATCATCGTCATCTAAGTCGTCATCATCTAAATCGTCGTCAAAGCCATCTTTAAGCTCTCTTGCCAAACGTTTTTCTTCTAACAAGTTATCTATCAATCGGCGTTTTTCAAGACTGGTCAAACGATCACGAGCACTCGTTTCCGCCTCTTCTGCTACTTTGGCTTCGGGATCATCATCGTCAAAATCATCGTCGAAGTCATCATCGATATCTGAGTCGCTCACAATAAGCTCCTATTATTCTTGGAATGGTTGGGGTAATCACGGATTAATCAGCAGTCTTTAACCATTGCGGCTTGATAATCATCGCCTAATTATCAAGGCTATTGGGCGTTTAAGCGCCAGTAGCGCATGAGTATAACTTAACTTTAACTCAGGTCAAGCGCACAGCTCTCAATGATGTTTGTCTGCATTACTGCTATTTGTCTCAATTATGGCCATCTAGCTTGTCAGCCAAGTCTCTTGCCTTAAGTTAGCTCATATTGGTATAACTTTAACTGGGGGTCAAGACTAGATTTGATATTCTAGTCAAGCAACGATGGTCGCCCTAATCAGCAATTTTTAATATCATGAACTTTCAATCTCTTAGCGTTAGGTAGCAAAGGCTAAACGACAAAGGTAGCTATCACCTTAACCGCTTATTAGCCTCAGATTTTAATCAAGACTCACTGTTACCTGACAACAGTACTGCATTTCGAACGTCAATCAGGCGCTGCATCATGGCCTCATTGGTACCATCAAAAAAGGCACTTTCACGTTCATAAACGGTGGTGGGCCGAGCAAGATTACGCAGTTGAATATGATTGCCAATTTGTTTTAGTCCCAATTTGGGATATAGGATAATCATCTCATTACGCTTGCCGACGCTCTCTAACAGTTGACCTAGGGGTCTTGAGAGCATCTCATCACTGACGCCCACCTTAACAGGTAACGCAAATCGCGACAACTCACGATGCTTGTCATAGATAATTTGATTAAGCATCAGATACAGCTTACCCAGCATCACACCTGCAAGCGCCACCTTGCTATGACTATTGTCAGCTTTGAGGACCACCAAAGCGCCGCTATGATTAAACTTTGGCGAGTTATGCAAACTGATGCCATACAGCAGTGGCTGCTTTAATAGCTCATTAATGGCTTGGTTGAGCAGCTGCGAGCATAGGGTGAAGTAAGGTTCTGCTGCCTCGGGCGCAAGCTTATCTAATAGGCGATAATGATCATCATAGATAATCTGAACATCAACGATTTCTACTCTACGATCAGCGGTCAATGAGGCTGGCAGTGAAGCGCTGGGTTTAACGTTAGCCTTTGCCGTTTGATCATTAGCTGGGTCATTAAATTGCCCGTCACTTTGCGGCTGGCTTTGGTCCTCAGATTGAGCTTGTTGCGACTTTACGTAGGCATTGAGCTCTTGATGGATATCAGGAGCTGTCGTCTTATCATAACTATCATTGCCAACTTCAGTATAATCAGCCTGCATATGAGGGCTGGTGTTGACCTCATCATCGACCTCTGCGCCTGGTTTAAGCTCTGATGCCGCTGGGGTACTCTGAGACTTTTTAAATATTGACCAGCGTTTTTTGGGCGCAACAGGCTCTTCTATCACCTCATCAGGGTCGATATTGGCAGCATCCGCTTCTTGCTGATGCGGCGTCGGTAACGGCAAGACTTTACTGATTGCAGATTGATTAGCCTCCGCTCTATCTTGAGCTTGGTCGCCCTGATTAGCAGTGTTAGTGGCGTCATCAAAGTCTTCGTCATCAAGGGATTGCCTACTATTAGATGGCACTGGCTGATATCTCAATCGATAATAGTCGTGGATATCTTTTCCTAAAGCATTGATTTGCGCCCGCGTGGGCCGAGCCACATAGCCATAGAGTAGCCACAAAAACAAATGCAGCAGCATTGAGCCAATCACGAAGGGCCAAAGATTGGCGATGATTTCGCCCTTGCTCTTGTCTTTGAGAGTGAGGGCCACGCTACCGATTACCGCATCGCCCTTAGTGGCAATTTGACGGATTGTCTCACCTTGATGCAACGGCGCATTGCCCAGCTGCACCAAGTCCTGCTCTTTGGCATCCTTAATCACCAGTCGAGCCACATCAGCTTCACTGGTATATCGACCAGCAATGACACTGAGGCTCACGCGGTCACGGTTTTGTAGCGCGAGGCTAGACTCGTTGATGAGCTGCGCGACCATCTGCTCGCCTTTTTGCTCACGGCTTTTTTCTAGCTGCTGCTCAGTACTAAGGACCAGCAATAAGGTCTGCAAACAGAAACTAATAAGAATAATAATGGCAAATAAGCCTTGTCGCGGCGCTGAATACGTCATGGTATGCTAAACTTTTTGGGTAATGGGTCACAAAGACGGGCGTAGGCCACATCTTCCTTTTGCCTTTATAGCTCACCTAGGTAAGCCATAGAGGACGAGGTTTAATTAATCTGAGCGGCTATAATGACGCTATGAAAGCTGTTATTATTCCTAATCTTATCGACGCACACAAGGGACAATTAAGCTATGCCAAAAAATACGTCTTACTCGTTACCAAAAGACAGCAAAGCTTGGCAACAAGCGTTAGACTCTGTCGCCTCTTTACTTCCGAGTCATATTGATAATCAGGCGCTGGCTAATTTGGCCTCAAGCGATCAAAACGTCAGTCATCAGCTATTGGATGCTCTGCAGTCTTTGCCGATTTTTGCCCTTATTGTGGTGCTTCCCAAACACTCTTTGCTCGGCTCTATTCAGGTAGACTCTGACGCCTCATCACTTGAGAGCCAAGTCGATTACTATATCCAAAGCTGGGTCGATGAGCAGCCCAATTGGCAACTGGCACGGGTAACAGATGACGCCAATGCTGAGCGTTTAGAGATTCCCTTGACTGCTGATATCTCCACGCCCGCTGTGAGTGAGGTGAGCGTTCAGCGTTACTTGCTCATTCCCACTACTGACACTCTAATGTCTCCTGAAAAGAAGACAGCCGCCGCTCATATTATCGACGATCAGCTGACCTCACGACTGCGCCAAAAGTTGCAATCACATTATCTACAGTCAGCGGTTACCCAACAGTCCGCAGACGGTCAACAGTCAGTAGTTACTGCGCCTGAAGAAGTGGTAGATTGTCATATTTTATCAATCGGCCATATGCTGCGACCACATAAGCTCGCTTGCTTTGATATGGACTCTACTTTGATCGAGCAAGAGGTCATCAATGAGCTGGCCAAAGCCGCTGGCATCGGTGAGCAAGTCGCGCTTATTACTGAATCTGCTATGCGCGGCGAGATTGACTTTGATGAGTCGTTCGCTCAGCGCATTGCTTTGTTAGAGTCGCTCCCTATAACGGTACTGGACGATATCTGCACTCAATTGACGCTTTCTAAAGGGGCTCAGTTTACGATTGGGGCGCTAAAAGCACTCGGTTATCATACCGTATTGCTGTCTGGCGGGTTTACTTATTTTGCCCATTACATCGCTCAAAAGCTCGGCATTGACGAAGTACATGCCAATGAGCTAGACATCGATAATGATAAGGTTACCGGTCAAGTTCAGCTGCCTATCGTTAACGGCGAGCGTAAGGCCATGCTCACGCAAAAGATTGCCGGTCAATTAGGCATTGAGATGTCTCAAGTGGTTTGTGTCGGTGATGGGGCCAATGATTTAGCGATGATGGCAGTGGCTGATTTAGGGGTCGCTTATCACGCCAAACCTATCGTGCAGGCACGCGCTGATGCCGCTATTAATGTCACTGGCCTAGAAGGTGTGCTTTATGCTTTAGGCTACCCTGCGCCAAAATGCGACTAGCAGTGTTACTATATCGCCTTTAACTATAGTTAATCCTATTTAAAACTGGCACAGCGTTACTAATTTACTGATATTAAGTTATTGATAATAAATTACTAATACTAAGTCACTGGCACAAATTTGCTAGCTAACTGTCAAAACAGGACTGAGGCAGACGCCAAGTTGTCTCAGTGACCCTGACTCAAATTCAGAGTGGATTGGCTATAACTTTAGCACTCTTAATTCATCTTTTACCTTTTGCGCCTCTATTGAGACTTTTTTATGCCCTCGTCTTCAAAGCCAAATTCAACTCCCTCTACTCCTGCAAGCTCAGCTAATTCTGTAAAATCACTTAGCCCTCAGCTTCGCTCACCTGATTCTGGCCGCCAGCTTCTAGCGACTTATTTTAAAGGCATGGCCATGGGAGCAGCCGACATTGTCCCTGGGGTATCGGGCGGTACCATTGCCCTCATTGTCGGTATCTACCAACGCCTTATCAATGCCATTAGCAGTATCGGCCCTGAGCTATGGAACGTTTGGCGGCAACGCGGCGGCATTAAAGGTATTATTGACATTTGGCATCACGTCGATGCGACCTTTTTATTATGTTTGGTCGCTGGTATTGCCACCAGTTTTGTGACTTTAGCGGGCGGCATCAAGTATCTACTGGACAATCAGCCTTTATTTATTTGGTCATTCTTCTTTGGCTTGGTCGTGGCCACCGTGTTTATTTTATTGACCGAGGTCAAGCGCTGGAATGCTGCCCGAGTGGGCATGTTCATCATAGGCATGATTGCTGCTGTTTTAATCAGTACCGCGCCTATTTTGCCAGCGACCCCTAGTCTGCCTTATTTATTCTTTTGCGGTGCTATCGCCATTTGCGCCATGATTTTACCGGGGATATCTGGCTCCTTTATTTTGGTTTTATTGGGGGCATATGACACGGTACTTGAGGCGGTTCATAATTTTAATTTAACCATTGTGGCGACGGTGTTCGCCGGTATGCTAACGGGACTATTGTTATTTACTCGAGTGCTTAAGTGGCTATTGGCGCGTTATTATCAAGGCACTTTAGCATTGTTAACCGGATTCATCGCCGGGTCACTGGTCAAGGTTTGGCCGTGGAAAACCGCCTTATTGGGCAATGTGATGCCTTGGCACTATCCTAGCGGCGCGCATTGGCCTGCCACGATTGGTCTTATGATATTAGGGGCGGTACTGGTCAGCCTAATCTCATGGTGGGGCATGCGCCACTCTGCGGGTGTAGAATAACTTTAAGACTAAGATTATTTAAGCCTGAATGAAAGCTATTGAGCTTAAAAGACTAGGCAGGCGTTACCCTGCCTAGCCTTATCACTTGCTAGCTTTTGACTGCTTTTCAGCCATCCTTCACTTCTTATCACTACTGACCCTCCCCTCTTGCTTCAAGACTATAAACGGTTTCAATGAGCACTACACTTGTAAACTTATGATGATGATACTCAGCTTATTGTTACCGTCTATAGATTAATCTAGTCGTACCGTTATAATGTGGTCAATTGATAAGATTCTGTCATCTTCTATACTAGATTAATAATCGTCACTTTATAATAAAGTCAGCCATTTCTTATAATAGCGTAAGCCACTTTTCTATGAGTTGCCCATTAAATAGGCTCTTAGTATGAGGATTGGCTAATTGTTTTTTTTATCTCAACTTGTTCTAAGTGTCGATTTACTTTTGAGCCGTCTATTAGATAATAAAAAGCTAAGTATCAAGTGCTAAGCAAATACATGATTTTGTAAATTAACCTTTGATTATTTTAATTCATGAATTTTGCTAACCACCATGTCAGGTTTATAGCGTTATCTTTTTAAAAGATTGGTCTAGATTCTGCACTACATCAGTGCCTAGTGACTGCCAAAGCTAGATGACTTATACCTTTACCATTATTACTAAAATTGCTACCAAAAATCGTGCCAAACAAGGGCTTTATTAGGGTGAATTTCATACGACAACCGTTGTCGCCTCAATAGACGAATGCCCTTTTGATTGTCACACATTGCCGCCATAATACAAACATACCGCACCATTATTAGACTGCTAACGAGGCGATACATTATGTTTATATTCACCCTCACCACCGTGACCTCAGGCGACATGAGTATAGCGCCTATCGAGTCAGGCCTTAGTACAACTACGCTAATAGGGTTTGCCTTATTGACCATAGGCGTCATCGCCACCGCTCTATCCTCTCAGCGCTCTTTGTTGTTGTATGGCATAGGCGGCATGGTGTATTGGCTGGTCATCGAAGCACTTCAATCGGCGATTACCTCTGTTCTGCCATTATCCAGCTGGCATGGTTATGTGGCGGCTATGGGGCTGAGTTGGTTACCTGTATGTGGCTGGGTGGTTGCCCGAGCTTTGCGTAGTGATACCATTACCCTGAGTAGCAAACGAAAAACCGCTGCCAAGCCTCAGTATATTGAGCATACCCCCGTTTATGATCAGTATGAGCCAAAATTTCAGTAAATCAGCCCACTTAAATGAACGGTCGTAGTTTAAATGGACAAACGTAAAGGGATGGTCAAGAAAGCATAGTTAAAGAATAGCCAAAGCTAGGGTATAAAAATATCTAACGATAATTAAGCATGCTAATATTAAGACGTTTGATAAACCCACTGTATACTTTCAGACCCATTATCAAGGTGATGATGGGTTTTTTACTGACAGATTTATTGAAAGAATAATGGCAATAAGGCCTTAACAGCTTGATGGATACGCTAGGGGTTACCCTCTAGTGATGGGTTGTAATGTTAGAGCGTGGCGCAATCTTCGCCCATTAGATTGACTACGTAATTACTAATGACTGTTAATGAGGTTGTTTTTATAATCACACCTAGCTGAAGTAAGTCTAATTGCCCTATTTTACCGCTCTACTGTTTCTTTAATGAGGAGATTCATGATGTTTACCATCCCCGTTCTTAATATCAAAGCCGACCCTTTAGATGCTCTACTAGCCGCTGTTGGTTATCGTTTGTCCATGCTCGCTAGTAGTGACAATGAAGATTTTAAATCTTTATTAGAAGACAAAGACGTTACCATCCAATTAGGCAGTGATGCTGCTGGCGTGGCGCGCTATTACCAGTTCAAAAACGGCCGATTCAGCCAACATAGCGGTGAAGCCAAAGACGCCACGTTAACCATCGATTTTGCCGACTCTATGACCGGCGTCAAGCTGTTGACAGGTGGCAACGTTCCAGCGTTTATGACAGCGGTTCAAGAGGGCAAACTTAAGATGGACGGCGACTATAGCTTGCTGATGTGGTTCAATAAATTGGCCAAGCATATCGTTCCTGAGATTCCAGAAGAAGCCAAACCTTACCTACAAAAAGCCAAGCCTTATGCTTATAAAGCTCAACAGTTTGCCAAACATTGGGTAGGTGTGGCCAAGCACAAGCTCGATAAATAAATAATATTATTATATTGAATCAATACGCGCCTAAAGGGCTCTTTAACCCTTTAGGCGTTTTTTTGTGCTGCCTATCATGGCGCTAGAATTAATTGATTTAAACCTCATCAAAAA